>NZ_JBLZPK010000034.1:50220-61258 GCF_049199905.1 Shinella sp. M27 | reverse complement strand
CTTTTCAGCTTCCTTGACGGCAGCGCCAACCGTGAGGTCGGGGTTCATGACGAAGGCCTGCGACAGCAGCGCGACTTCTTCGAAGAACTTGCGCATGCGGCCTTCGACCATCTTTTCGATGATCGCGTCCGGCTTGCCGGAGGCGCGCGACTGCTCGATGAAGACGTTGCGTTCGCGTTCGGCGACAGCAGCGTCGACTTCTTCGGCACGGATGGCGAGCGGCGCCGTTGCGGCGACGTGCATGGCAACCTGGCGGCCAATGGCGTTCAGAGCTTCCTTGTCGCCGGTCGACTTCAGCGCGACGAGAACGCCGAGCTTGCCGAGACGGTCAGCGGCAGCGTTGTGGATGTAGGTCGCGACGACGCCGTCTTCGACCGACAGGGCAACCGAGCGGCGCAGGTTCATGTTTTCGCCGATGGTGGCGACGGCGTCCTTGATCGTGTCGGTAACGGTCTTGCCGGTCGCCGGGTAGATGGCAGCACCTACGGCGTCAACGGTGCCGTCGGTGGTGAGTGCTACGTCGGCAACGCCACGAACCATCGACTGGAAGGCGTCGTTACGGGCAACGAAGTCGGTTTCCGAGTTGACTTCGACGACGACGGCCTTGGTGCCGGCGCTGGCGATGCCGATGAGGCCTTCGGCAGCCGTGCGGCCTGACTTCTTGTCGGCCTTGGCGATGCCCTTGGCGCGCAGCCAGTCGATTGCCGCTTCGATGTCGCCGTTGTTTTCAGCCAGCGCCTTCTTGCAGTCCATCATGCCTGCGCCGGACTTTTCGCGCAGTTCCTTCACCAGTGCAGCGGTGATTTCAGCCATTGTGAGCCTCTTGTCGGTTGTTGCGTGCCGCCGAAAACCGCGGCGAACTCAAGGTTTTGGGAACGAATGTACCCGGAAATATGACAGGGTGATGAAGATCACCGCTGGCCTGCCGCCGTAAACGCGCCCTGTGGGAACACGGGCTGGCAGGACCTTTAAACAAGCCGAGGCCAGGGATTGTCTCTCTGGCCTCGGTTTAACAGGAAAGAGGGAGCGAAAGTGTCGCTCCGACCTTGGCCTTACGCTTCGGCTTCGAGAGCCGGCTCGACCGGAACCTCAGCCGAGGCGCCGAGGTCACGGCCCGAAGCGCCCTGCTGACGCGCGATGCCGTCGATGGCAGCGCGGGCGATCAGGTCGCAGTAGAGGGCGATGGCGCGCGAGGCGTCGTCGTTGCCGGGGATCGGGAAGTCGATCGGGTCCGGATCGCAGTTGGAGTCGATAACGGCGACGACCGGAATGCCAAGACGCTTGGCTTCTTCGATCGCGATCGATTCCTTGTTGGTGTCGATGATGAACATCAGGTCCGGCGTGCCGCCCATGTCGCGGATACCGCCGAGAGCCTTTTCAAGCTTTTCGCGTTCGCGCTCGAGGTTCAGGCGCTCCTTCTTCGAGTAGCCGGAGCCTTCCGAAGCGAGGATCTCGTCGAGCTTGCGCAGGCGCTGGATCGAGTTGGAGATGGTCTTCCAGTTCGTCAGCATGCCGCCGAGCCAGCGGGCGTTGACGTAGTACTGGGCCGAACGCTTGGCAGCGTCAGCGATGATGTCGGAAGCCTGACGCTTCGTGCCGACGAACAGAACGCGGCCACCACCGGCAACGGTGTCGGACACGACCTGAAGGGCGCGCGACAGCATCGGAACGGTCTGGGCCAGGTCGATGATGTGAACGTTGTTGCGATCGCCGAAGATGTACGGCTTCATCTTCGGGTTCCAGCGGTGCGTCTGGTGGCCGAAGTGGATGCCGGCTTCGAGAAGCTGGCGCATAGAGAAATCGGGCAATGCCATGCCTAGTTATCCTTTTCCGGTTGAACCTCCGCAAGGCGAACAGCACTTCCCAAGAGAAATGCCACCGGGCGGAACGATCCGGATTTCTCCCGGACAATCCCAAGCCTCACGTGTGGAATGAGCGGCCCTTTACGCCCAGTTTCCCGGAAAATCAAGGGCCACGGGTTAAAAAATGCTGAGAGAGCCGCGCCTACTTGCATTCCTGCGGCTTGAACATCTCAAGCTTGGCGAGCTTGCCGGTCAGCACGAACTCGCCGTAGTCCATGGTGAGGTCCCGCGTCACGCCGTTCTCGTAGAGCTTGAACGCCATGCGATAGACCGGCAGCGCATCGCCATCATTGGTGTCGTTATAGTAAGCGATGGACACCGGCCAGAAGGCCCGCTTTGCGAAATTGCCGGCCTTGTCGGCATCGGGATCGCCAGCCTTCGGCATTTCCTTCTTGCCGACGACGGAGGTCGTCATCAGTGTCTTGTCGCCCGCATCTGAGCCATCGTAGAGGCGCGATTCGAAGAAGCGGTCGCCCTTCTTGGCGTGCTCGATGACCTCGAGCATATGTTCGGTCGGAAAGCGGCTCTCCGCCAGTTCCAGCTTGCGCGCGTCGGGCGATGTCAGGTCGACGGAGACGCCCGTCTTGTCCTCACGCGCCGTGCCGCGCACTTCCTTGTCCAGCTTCTCGTCGGTGAAGGAGCGGGTGAGGAAGCGGAAGCTGCCGCTCTTCAGGTCCTCATAGGTGGTCGTCTGCTGGTCGGTAAGGCGCGTCTCCTCGCCGGTATTCACCTGCGTGACGAAGCGGAAGCTTACCGTGTAGCCGTCGCAGGGACTGCCGTTGAACTCATAGACCATGCGGCCATACATGCCGGCGATGCCGGAGCGCTCGGTGGCGTCCTTGAGCTGGAGGTCATAGACGGCGCGGTGCGGCGCAAGCCCGCTCGCCGGTGTGGCAAAGGCGCTGGTCACGCCGCTGCCGGCGAGGCATGCCCCGGCCATGGCGGCCGCGACAAAGGCTGAACGAAACATCCGTTTCCTCCTGTTGAAGTCGAGCGCGATGTTATATGAACTCTTTCGGCAAAAGCGAGGCAATATCCGCGCGATGCCATATTCATTTCCAACATTGCCGCGGTCCCGCGACGCAATGCCCCCTGAAGCCGAGAACGGAGACCGCAATGTCCGCTGAAATCGAAAAACGCGTCAAGGAACTGGGCTACGACATTCCCGTGGCGGCGGCACCGGCGGCCAACTACGTGCCCTTCGTCATCAGCGGCAACGTGCTCCACATTTCCGGCCAGCTCCCCATGCTCGACGGCAAGCTCGCGGTAACCGGCCATGTCGGCAAGGATGTCGATGTCGCTGGCGCCCAGAAGGCGGCCGAACTCTGCGCGCTCGGCCTGCTCGCCCAGGCGAAGGCGGCGCTCGGCGACCTCTCGCGCATCAAGCGCATCATCAAGATCAACGGCTTCGTCGCCTCCACGCCCGATTTCGTCGAACAGCATCTCGTGCTGAACGGCGCCTCGAACTTCCTGGTCGGCGCGCTCGGTGAAGCCGGCAAGCACGCCCGCGCCGCCGTCGGCATGGCCGCCCTGCCCCTGAATGCGGCCGTCGAGATCGACGCCATCATGGAAATCGCCTGATGCATAAATTCCACTGGCTGACCGAGCGCCCGATCGCGCATCGCGGCTATCATGATCTCAACCGGGCGGTCTGGGAAAACACGCTCTCGGCCTTCGCCCGCGCCGTCGAGGCCGGTTTCGCCATCGAGTGCGACCTGCAATATGCCGCCGATGCCATTCCCGTCGTCTTCCATGACGACGACCTGAAGCGTCTCTGCGGCATCGAGGGCGACGTTCGCCAGCGCACCGCCGCCGAACTCGGCCTGCTGAAGATCGGCGGCACGGCCGACAAAGTGCCGACGCTGCGCCAGCTGCTCGACCTCGTGAAGGGTCGCGTGCCGCTTGTCCTGGAACTGAAGGGCCGCAAGGGCGACGACGAGGGCTTCGCCATGGCGGTACTCGATACCATCGAGAACTATGAAGGACCGATCGCCCTGATGAGCTTCGACCAGTGGCTGCTGAAGGACCTGAAGGGGCTCGGCACCGACAGGCCCGTCGGCCTGACGGCGGACGGAGCGCGTCCGGAAGAGTTCGCCGTACATGAGGAAGGCATGCAGCTCGGCCTCGACTTCATCTCTTACTATTACGGCCATCTGCCGAATGCCTTCATCAGCCGGCAGCGCGACCTCGGCAGACAGATCATCACCTGGACGGTGCGCGACGACGAGGCGCGCACGATCACGGCGCTCAACGCGGACCAGATGACCTTCGAAGGTTTCGATCCGCGCGAAGCCCTGACGGCCTGAGGTGACGGTGCGCATCCGCGTCGAAACGAGCTTTGCCGATATTTCGGCTGAAGACTGGGGGCGCCTCGCCGGCGCCTCCAGGGTCGATGCGCAAATGCCCTACAATCCGTTCGTCAGCCACGCTTTCCTGTCTTCTTTGGAAGACTCGGGCTGCGCCACGGCCGAGACCGGCTGGCTCGGCCAGCATCTTCTCCTGGAGAACGACGAGGGCGCCCTTATCGGTGCCCTGCCCGTCTATCTGAAGAACCACAGCCAGGGCGAATATGTCTTCGACCACGGCTGGGCCGATGCCTTCGAGCGTGCCGGCGGCAGCTATTATCCGAAGCTGCAGGCCTCCATCCCCTTCACGCCCGCCACCGGCCCGCGCCTGCTGCACCGGGCCGATCAGCCAGTCATCGAGACGCAGGCAGCCCTTGCCGGCGGCCTGAAGGAGCTTGCCAAGCGCCATGGCGTCTCATCGGCGCATGTCACCTTCGTGCCGGACGCGGAAATGCCGATCTTCGAGGCTGCGGGCTATCTGCACCGCACCGACCAGCAGTTCCATTTCGTCAATGACGGCTACGGCTCATACGATGCCTTTCTCGAAACGCTGGCGTCGCGCAAGCGCAAGGCGTTGAGGAAGGAGCGCCGGGCGGCGTTGGAACACGGCATCGAAATCGACTGGCTGACCAGCAGCGATCTGACCGAGGCGATCTGGGACCAGTTCTTCACCTTCTATATGGATACCGGCAGCCGCAAATGGGGCCGCCCCTACCTCAACCGAAAATTCTACAGCCTGATCGGCGAGCGCATGGCCGACGACATTCTGCTCGTCATGGCCAAACGCGACGGCCGCTATATCGCCGGCGCGATCAATTTCATCGGCGGCGATACGCTTTACGGCCGCCACTGGGGCTGCATCGAGGATCATCCCTTCCTGCATTTCGAGGTCTGCTACCACCAGGCCATCGACTTCGCGATCGCCAAGGGCCTGAAGCGCGTCGAAGCCGGCGCGCAGGGCGAGCACAAGCTGGCGCGCGGCTACCTGCCGACTATTACCCATTCCGCCCACTACATCACCCATGCGGGCCTCCGCCGCGCCGTGGCCGATTATCTCGAGCGCGAGCGCCGGGACGTGGAGATGATGGGCGACTATCTGGCCGGACACGGCCCCTTCCGCCGCGGCGGAGACCACGACGAGACAGAGTAAGACCGGGAGACGAGCATGAGCTACGACAGCAACAACATCTTCGCAAAGATCCTGCGCGGCGAGATCCCCTCGCACCGTGTCTATGAAGACGAGCACACGATCGCCTTCATGGATGTGATGCCGCAGGCCGACGGACATACGCTCGTCATTCCCAAGGCGCCCTCGCGCAACATCCTCGATGCGGATCCCGAAACGCTGGCGCGGCTGATAGCCGTCGTGCAGAAGATCGCCGTCGCGGCCAAGGAGGCCTTCGAGGCGGATGGCGTAACGGTCATCCAGTTCAACGAGCCCGCCGCCGGCCAGACCGTCTATCACCTGCATTTCCACGTTATCCCGCGCGTCGAGGGCCTGCCGCTCAAGCCGCATTCCGGCACGATAGAAGATCAGGGCGTGCTTGCCGCAAACGCACAGAAACTGCGCGACGCGCTTTGAGCCTTGCCGCTCTATGCAGCGGCAGTGCTACGCTCGAAAACCGGCGCCGCATAGCGGCGCAGGATCTGCCCCGACAGGACATAGGACAGGTAGAAGACTGTTATCCCGCCGAACACATCCATCAGATGGTGTCCGCCTTGAACCAGAATGGCGGGCACCATCAGCAGGTTGATGATCACGGCCGGGATCGCCAGAAACCGCACCCGCGCCAGAAAGACCACCGACATGCAGGCCATAATGGTGTGAAACGACGGAAAAGCGATCAGGCCCAGAACATTGTGCGGCGACAGTACAGTCACACCCTCGCGGCTCAAGCGCACCAGCTCGCGTCCATAGGCGGGATCGGCTGCCATCGGCATACGCGCAAGGACTTCGGCCGGCAGGTCGTATACGGCCGACGTGCCGAAGGACGGGAAAAAAGACCAGAAGAGGATCGCCAGCAGCGCGCCGAAAACGCCTGTCAGCATGAAACGCTGCAATTGTACGCCGTCGGCAAAGAAGCCAAGCGCCAGAATGATGACCGCCATCTGCGGCAGCGAACTGAAATAGACGACCCGGAGAACCGAGCCGAAAAACGGAAAACCCGAAACCCACGTGACAAAAACCGGCCAGTCGAAGCCCACGGCCGCATCGAGCCGCAACAGCAACGGATCGATCGGCGTGAAGAAGACGGGCAGCAGCATATAGTTGAAGACAGACCCAGCCAGCGTGAACAGGATGAACACCCCGGTTGCCGTCACGGTCGCGGCAATCTGCGCATCCGAGCGGACGCTGCGGTAATATTGCCCGAGCCCGATCATGGCAAGGCCACCCAAAATAAACAGGGCATAGGCGCCGGCATCGATAGCCACGCCCTTCACGACAATCAGCACGGCCGATAGCGCCAGCAGGATCACTGTCAGCAACAGGATCAGTCGTTCCGCGGGAAGAAACAGCATGCCGGTCTCCTTGATCATCCTTTCTCTACCGAATGCACTTTAAAATTTGGATAAATGCGACCGGATTGGCTCAAAAGCCGAGCATAGACAGACCAACCGCAAGTGTTGCGATCGAGACACCGATACCGACGGCGGGTTTCCGGCCAACCGTAAAAAAGGCGGTAGCTCCGACAGCCACCGAGCCTAACCGC
Source organism: Shinella sp. M27 (assembly GCF_049199905.1). NCBI lineage: Bacteria > Pseudomonadati > Pseudomonadota > Alphaproteobacteria > Hyphomicrobiales > Rhizobiaceae > Shinella > Shinella sp. M27. The sequence goes on along the minus strand of NZ_JBLZPK010000034.1, from coordinate 54,340 downwards.
AACCAGAGCGGGGAGGCTTCGAGAACACCGGTCGGATAGACGATCAGCTTGGCTATAACCGCCGCGACCAGCGCGGTGGCAACCGCCCTCACCCAGTTTAGCACCTCGGATTTTTCATCGATGCGGTTGCCCGCGATAACCCCGGACCAGCGCCAGAAATCGGTGGCGAGCCAGCCGGCAATGGCGATATAGATATAGGGCCAGGGACCGTCGAAACTCATCGTGCGGCCTCCTTCTGGCGCAACAACCGCTCTCCCCACCAAGCCAGCGTGCCGCCGATGATGCCGGCGAGCAGGATGTCATATTCGGGAGCGATCACCGCGAAGAGCCAGCCGAGCGCAAGGCCGATGCCGAGTGCCCAATAAATCACCCGATGGCGCGCGGAAATCCAGATCGAGGCGAGAAAATAGACCGGTGTCAGGAAGAACAGGCAGCCGGAGACAACAGGTGGGAACTCCGAAACAGCGCCATAAACGAGGCCGACCAGAAGGATATTGACCGTGGTCAGCGTCATGCCGAAGCCGGCGAAGAACGCGACGCGGCCGGAGCGCGGCACGTCGCGCACATGCTCCATGGCAAACACCCAGGCGGTGATGGCGACGAAATGCGAGACGATGAGCAGCAGCCAGGTCGGCGTGCGGCGGTCACGGATTTCCGGGATGAGTGCGGCCACCATCGGCATCATGCGCACGGAAGACAGCGTCACGGCCAGGAACGCCGTCGCGATATGCGCGCCCGACAGCATGGAGCCGACGAGGATAACCTTCGCGGGAAGCGCCCAGACCATGCCGGTCATGAACATCACCTGCCCGACCGGGATCTTCGCCTCCGCCGTGAAGGCGGCAAAACCGACGAAGGACAGCATGAGGATAATCGCCGGCAGGCTGAAAAGCCCGCGCATGCCGACAAGGAACCAGTGTGTTTGGGAGTGGTGGTCCGGCACGGTCTCGGCAGTCATCGGTATCTCGGGTCATCGGCAAAAAGAAAGCCGGGCAGTTTCCTGCCCGGCTGGTATCATTTGTAAAGCCGTTATTTCTTGCGTGGGACCTTCGGAACCGCGCTTGACGATTTGCGCGGCGGCTCGTCCTTCGGTTCCTGAGCCTTGGCTTCCGCCGCCTTCTTGGACGACTTGGCCTTGGCGGGTGCCGCCTCGGCGGCAACGGTTTCCTTGGCCTTGCGGGGCTTGGCCGTCTTGGCGGCAGCCTCTTCCACTTCGGCCTTCGGCTTGATCGGCGCGGTTTCCGGCACGGCGTCGAGAATCAGGCCCTTCGAGCCGTCTTCCTTCGGACCGACGGAGACGCGCACCACGCCGCCCTTCTTGAGCTTGCCGAAGAGGATTTCGTCGGCAAGCTTCTTCTTGATGTTTTCCTGGATGACGCGCGCCAGCGGGCGGGCACCCATCTTCTCGTCGTAGCCCTTCTCGGCCAGCCAGGCGATTGCTTCCTGCTGAAGATCGAAGGTGACGTTGCGTTCGGCCAGCTGCGTTTCCAGCTGCATGACGAACTTCTGCACGACCTGATGGATGACCGGCGTCGGCAGCGAGCCGAACGGGATGATCGCATCCAGACGGTTGCGGAATTCCGGCGTGAACAGGCGGTTGATCGCCTCCATGTCCTCGCCTTCGCGCTTGGACGAGCCGAAGCCGATGGCGGCCTTGGCCATGTCGGATGCACCCGCATTGGTCGTCATGATCAGGATGACGTTGCGGAAGTCGATCTTCTTGCCGTTATGGTCGGTCAGCGAGCCGTGATCCATGACCTGCAACAGGATGTTGTAGAGGTCCGGATGCGCCTTCTCGATTTCGTCGAGCAGCAGCACGCAATGCGGATGCTGGTCGACGCCGTCGGTCAGCAGGCCGCCCTGGTCGAAGCCGACATAGCCGGGAGGTGCACCGAGCAGGCGCGAGACCGTGTGCCGCTCCATGTATTCCGACATGTCGAAGCGCAGCAGTTCCACGCCGAGCGAGGCGGCAAGCTGCTTGGCCACTTCCGTCTTGCCGACACCCGTGGGGCCGGAGAACAGGTAGCTGCCGATCGGCTTGTTCGGTTCGCGCAGGCCCGCACGGGCAAGCTTGATCGCCGATGCCAGAGCCTCGATCGCCAGATCCTGGCCGTAGACCACCGAGCGCAGTTCCTTCTCCAGGTTGGAGAGCACCTGTTCGTCGTCCTTGGACACGGTCTTGGCCGGAATGCGGGCCATGGTGGCGATCGTCGCCTCGATCTCCTTTTCGGTGATCAGCTTGCGACGCTTGCCGGCAGGCAGCAACATCTGGGCCGCACCGGTCTCGTCGATCACGTCGATCGCCTTGTCCGGCAGCTTGCGGTCGTTGATGTAGCGCGCCGAAAGCTCGACAGCCGACTTGATCGCCTCGTTCGAGTAACGGAGCTTGTGGTACTCCTCGAAATAGGGCTTCAGGCCCTTCATGATCTCGATCGTGTCGTCGATGGTCGGCTCGTTGACGTCGATTTTCTGGAAACGGCGGACGAGCGCCCGGTCCTTCTCGAAGAACTGGCGGTATTCCTTGTAGGTCGTCGAGCCGATGCAGCGGATCGCGCCGGAAGACAGCGCCGGCTTCAGCAGGTTGGAGGCATCCATCGCCCCGCCCGACGTGGCGCCCGCGCCGATGACCGTGTGGATCTCGTCGATGAACAGCACCGCACCCGGATAGTCTTCCAGCTCCTTGACGACCTGCTTCAGGCGCTCCTCGAAGTCACCGCGATAGCGCGTGCCGGCAAGCAGCGTGCCCATGTCGAGCGAGAAGATCGTGGCGTCCGCCAGCGCTTCCGGCACCTTGCCTTCGATGATGCGCTTGGCGAGGCCCTCGGCAATCGCCGTCTTGCCCACGCCAGGATCACCCACGTAAAGCGGATTGTTCTTGGAGCGGCGGCAGAGAACCTGGATCGTGCGGTTCACTTCGGCATGACGGCCGATCAGCGGGTCGATCTTGCCGTTGCGGGCCTTCTCGTTGAGGTTGACGCAATAGGCGGTCAGCGCGTCCTGTTTCTTGGCGGGCTCTTCCTGCTCGCTGCCGCTGCCTCGCGTCTGCTTCTGCTCGTTTTCGGTTTCGTCGGAGCCGCGCACCTTGCGCTCCTCGGAGGCGCCCGGCCGCTTGCCGATGCCATGCGAGATGAAGTTGACGGCGTCGTAGCGCGTCATCTCCTGCTCCTGCAGGAAATAGGCAGCATGGCTTTCGCGCTCGGCGAAGATCGCGACGAGCACGTTGGCGCCGGTCACTTCCTCGCGGCCGGAGGACTGGACATGGATCACCGCGCGCTGGATGACGCGCTGGAAGCCGGAGGTCGGCTTGGAATCCTCTTCATAGCCCGTCACCAGATTGGCGAGGTCATGATCGACATAGTCGGTGACGGTCTTGCGCAGCACATCGAGATTGACGTTGCAGGCACCCATCACGGCGGCGGCATCCCCGTCGTCGATCAGCGCGAGAAGCAGGTGTTCCAGCGTTGCATATTCGTGGTGGCGCTCGTTCGCATAGGTCAGTGCCTGGTGGAGCGCCTTTTCAAGGCTTGCAGAAAATGTCGGCACGGTCGTTCCTCATTTCTTTTCCATGACACATTGCAGCGGATGCTGGTGCTGGCGGGAGAAATCCATCACCTGTGTCACTTTGGTTTCGGCAACCTCGTAGGTAAACACGCCACACTCGCCTACGCCATGATTGTGCACATGCAGCATGACCCGCGTGGCCGCTTCACGGTCCTTCTGGAAGAAACGCTCCAGAATGTGGATCACGAATTCCATGGGCGTATAATCGTCGTTGAGAAGCAGCACGCGGTACAGGCTCGGCTTCTTCGTCTTCGGCTTCGTGCGGGTAATGACGGAGGTGCTGCGACCGGGAGTGCCGCCGCTCTCGTCACCGTCCTGCATTGTGACCCGTCTCACAGTCATTTTCGTGGTCATTCCCTGATTACGAGTCCTATTCCGGCCGCTTCCTTTATGGCGCGTCGTTCGGCTGAGGTAGCCTTTGGACCTGTTATCTAATGTTTCGTCACACGATTGTAAGACCCCTGCTTCGCACTGCAATCATAATCGCCGGCTGTCCGAAGGAAATAGCGAAATTTGCGACCAGCGCGTCAGCCCCGCGCAACCCCCGAAACGCGAAAAG
>NZ_JBLZPK010000034.1:39750-50192 GCF_049199905.1 Shinella sp. M27 | reverse complement strand
GCCCGCAGCCGGCCGATAAACGTTATACGCGTACGCTTTACGAGAGAACCTTAGGCGGCGACGGCCGACTTGGCAGCGGCAGCGGCCTTGGTGACCGGTGCTTCGTAGGTCTTGTAGGCGCCCTTGGCGATGTCCGCATACATTTCGCTGAGCTTCGTGGCTTCAGCGACGAAACCTTCATAGGAGGACTTCACGAAAGCGGCCTGGAGTTCGACTGCAGCTTCGACGCTCTTGACGCCGGAGAGCTTTTCGAAATGGGCAAGGCCGTTTTCGAAGGACTTCTTGGAGAAGTCGGCGGTCTCGGTCGCAATAGCCTGCCAGCCCTGAGCAGCCGTCGTGTAGCTCTTCACGAACGTGTCCACGGCTTCCTTGCCCTTCTTGTTTGCATCGTCAAAATTGAACATCGAAGTCTCCTTTGGATCCCGGGGGTATGGTCCGAAATCTATATGCAATGCACAAAAAAGTCAATGAAATGGTGCGATGCAATATTTTTCAACCAAAGCAACACGTTGCGCGATAGGTATGATTATTGGCGTTGAGAAAAGCCAAGCCGTCGCAAAATAATAATAAATGGCGTCGGAGCGAGAACAGTTCGGGTGATTTGCGGCTTTTGGGCGGTCACGGTGGAGCTGCCCTTCACCGCCGTGTCCGTTCGTCGCCTTTTGCCTATCATACCTCGGCCTATCATACCTCGCCGACTGCCACCGACGCCCACCCTCCCTCGACGTCATCCTCGGCCTTGAGCCGAGGATCCATGCCACACGCGAGGCGGTACCGGATGTATGGATCCTCGGCTCGGCCGAGGATGACGGAGGAGAAGCAGGAGCCAAGGGCAGAAGTAGGTGCCAGAAACAAAAAACCCGGCGCCAAGGGCAGCCGGGCTTTTGAAGTCCTGCAATATCCTAGAGATCACAGATCAATGTCGAGGATCGCCATGGAGAAGTTGTAGGAGAGTTCGCCGTCCTCGTCGTCGCGGAACACGACGCCCAGGAATTCATCAGCAAGATAGACTTCGGCCGATTCATCCTTGCGCGGACGCGCCTTGATGACGATCTCCTTGTTGATATTGCGCTTGAAGTAGGCCTCAAGCTTCCTGATTTCTTCCGGCTTCACGATATGTCTCCGTAACGATTTGCTGTGCCGCGCTTCTCGCACCTGCCTCAGAGCGTGTAAACCCTTGAAGACAGGTACCAGCCGACTTTTCCGGTCAGAGGTCGTAGTCGAAGGCGGCCAGCAGCTGATCCATCGCACGCGACGGCTCGTTGCAGCCCGCCTCGCCCACGACACGCGCCGGCACACCGGCAACCGTCGATTTCGGCGGCACGGGCTTCAGCACGACGGAGCCGGCGGCGATGCGCGAGCAGTGGCCGATATGGATGTTGCCGAGGATTTTCGCGCCGGCACCGATCATCACGCCGTCACCGATCTTCGGATGGCGGTCGCCACCCTCCTTGCCGGTGCCGCCGAGCGTCACGTTGTGCAGGATCGAGACATTGTCGCCGATGGACGCGGTTTCGCCGACCACCAGACCCGTCGCGTGATCGAGGAAGATGCCCTTGCCGATATGGGCGGCCGGGTTGATATCCGTCTGGAACACGCTGGAGGAGCGGCTTTGAAGGTACAGCGCAAGGTCGCGCCGGCCGCTTTTGTAGAGCCAGTGCGCGACGCGGTGCGTCTGGATGGCGTGGAACCCCTTGAAATAGAGCACGGCATCCAGGAACCGCAGGCATGCGGGGTCGCGGTCGTACACGGCCTGGATATCGACGCGCAGGATGCTGCCCCATTCCGGCCAGTCTTCCAGCATTTCGTCGAAGATCTGGTGCAGGAGGTTAGCCTGCAGGTCCGGATGGTCGAGGCGCTCGCAGACGCGATGAATCACGCTTTCCTCCAGCGAGCGGTGGTTCAGCACCGTCGAATAGAGAAAGGCCGCCAGGAGCGGCTCAGCCTGGGCGGCAACGCGGGCTTCCTCGCGCAGGCTGTCCCAGATCGGATCCATGGCCTTGAGCTTGTCGCCGGCCCTGAGTTCATTCGTCGCGACCATTGCCGCACTCCTTCATCATCCTACCGGATCATATATAAAGCAAAGCACGTCACAGCGGAATGGCCGGACGCGCTTTGTCGTAAACGGCGTGTCAGCGCGCGCCGATCTCCCCGTAGAAATCCAGCACGGCGCGCTTGAAAACCTTGTCGCCGACGGCGAGCATGTGGTCGCGGCCCGGGATATCGAGTGCACGGGCATCCGGCATCAGGGCTGCCAGATCCTGCGGATTGCCGGCAATATCGTCCTTCGTGCCGACGCCGATCAGGGCGGGCACATCGATGCGGCCCATGTCTTCCACGGTCAGAAGATCCCGCGAAGTCATGATGCAGGCGGCAAGCGCCTGGCGGTCGGATTTCGTCTGGTCGGCGAAGGCGCGGAACATGCGGCCGCGCTCGTGGGTCACGACGTCGAGCGAGGGCGCGAGCAGCGCATCGGCGATCGGATCCCAGTCGCCCACACCCTCCACCATGCCGATGCCGAGCCCGCCGAAAACGACGGAGCGCACGCGGTGCGGATGGGCCAGCGCCATGAAGGCAGTGATGCGCGCGCCCATCGAATAGCCGAAGACATGGGCTTCGGGAATGCCGAGATGATCGAGCAGGGCTGCCGCATCGCCCGCCATCAGCGGCGGCGTATAGAGCGCCGGATCGTGCGGCTTGGCGCTGGCGCCATGGCCACGGTTGTCGAGCGCGATCACACGGTAACCGGCATCACCCAGCGTCTTCAGCCAGCCGGGAAACACCCAATTGACGCTGGCGCTGGAGGCAAAGCCGTGGATCAGCAACACCGGTTCGCCCGACGGGTCACCCTCGTCGAAAAAGGCAAGTTCCAGACCTTCATGGGTGAAGCGGGAAAAGGGCGGGTTGTCGAGGTTCATCGCGGGCCGTCTTTCGTTTTCTTAGACCTGCTCATACTGCCCTTTGCCCGCGGAGAAAACGCCCGGCATAGGAAATCGTCGCCGCCGCGACGGTTTTGCATCTACACATTTCACCGGAAGGCGACTATGGTCCGCGCCAGAAAACGGACTTCCACGGAGCATGACATGGCTGGGCACAGCATTCCCCATTTCCAGAACGACGGCGGCCATGGTGTCATCGAGATCGGCGTAAAGGAATTCATGTGCGTCGGCGCCTCGGTGCCCTACGACCACCCGCATGTCTTCCTCGACATGGGCGACGACAATGAAAAGGTCTGCCCCTACTGCTCGACGCTCTACCGCTACAACCCCGCCCTGAAGGCTACTCAGACGGAACCCGCTGGCTGCATCTTCACCAACCAGGCGGCGGCGTGACGGCCGAAGGGCCGCACCATCATGTCCTCGATTTCATCAGCGACCATCGTCGGCGCCGGCATTGCCGGCCTGACGACAGCCCTTGCGCTCGCCCGCAAGGGCATCCCTTCCCACATTCTTGAACAGGCCCCCGCTCTCGAAGAGGTCGGCGCCGGCCTGCAATTGTCCCCCAACGCCTCGCGCATCCTCGCCGATCTCGGCTTGCTCGATGCACTGAGCGCCTGCTGGAGCGAACCGGATCATATCCTGCTCGCCTCGGGAAACACGCTGTCTCCCCTCGCTTCCGTTCCAGCGGGCAAGGCTGCCCGCAGCCGCTGGGGTGCACCCTACGGCGTCCTGCACCGGGCGTCGCTCCAAGCCGTTCTCATCGATGCGATCAGGCAAAACCCGCTCTGCACGCTGACGACGGGCCAGCGAATCGAAAGCGCCGAAGCCGCCCGCGCCCTCGCGCCATCGGACGTTCTGATCGCCGCCGATGGTGTCTGGTCCCGCCTGCGCAAAGCCGTCCCTGGCGCCCTGCCCGCCCGCTATTCCGGTAATATCGCCTGGCGCTTCCTCGTGCCCTATGGCCTGGCGCCGGCCTTCCTCAATCCACGCACCGTAACGGCCTTTCTCGGTCCGCACGCCCATCTCGTCGCCTATCCGCTGGCGGAGATGCAGGCCCTCAACATCGTCGCGATCCATGCGCAGGCCGATGCGCCGCCGGAAGGTTGGACGCGCAAGGGCGATGCCCTGACACGCGGCCGTTTCCAGGACGCCTTCGCCGGTTGGCACGCGGGCATCCGCCGTCTCATAGAAGAGGCGCAGAACCCCATGGCTTGGCCGCTCTTCGGCTGCGCCGATGGTGCCTGGACGGATGGGAAAGACATGGTGCTGATCGGCGATGCCGCCCATGCCATGACGCCCTTTGCGGCGCAGGGTGCGGCAATGGCGATCGAGGACGCGGCGCTGCTGGCGAACCGCCTCGCCGGCGCCACCGATATCGGATCGGCCTTGCGCCGATTCGAAAAGGAACGCCGGGAACGCGTCGAAAAAGTCCGCAGCCGCGGTGCCTTCAACCGCTTCGCCTACCACGCCCGCGGCCCGGTCGCGCTTGCCCGCAACCTCGTGCTCTCGCTGCGCAAGCCGGAGCAACTCGCCGGCGATCTGGATTGGCTTTACGGTTACCGCACGCCCGATTGAAAGCCCTCACCCGGCAAACCGGATGAGGGCATTTTCTGCGTCAAACGGCGCGCGCTGCGACCAGCCCGCGCTCGATATCCGCCTTGATATCCTTCACATCTTCGAGGCCAATCTGCAGGCGCAGCACCGGACCTTCTTCCGGCCCCTTGGCGACGCGGCGGTCGTTGAGGTTCACGTGCACCGCCAGGCATTCGAAGCCGCCCCAGGAATAGCCGAGGCCGAAGATGCCGAGCGCGTCGAGGAAGGCATGAGCCTTGGCCTTGTGACGTTCCGGCGAGCCGCCGTCGAGCACGATGGAGAAGATGCCGCTCGAGCCCTTGAAGTCACGCTTCCACAGATCGTGGCCCGGAAAACTCGGCAATGCCGGATGCAGCACGCGCGACACGTCCTCAATACCTTCCAGCCAGCGCGCCAGTTCAAGCGCGCTTTCCTGGTGCCGCTCCAGCCGCACGCCCATGGTGCGAAGGCCGCGCAGCACCTGATAGGAATCGTCGGGCGATGCACAGGTGCCGAGCGTGATCTGCGTGTCGAACAGCTGGTCCCAATGGGCGGCATTGGCCGAGACGGTGCCGAATAGCACGTCGGAGTGACCCGCCGGATACTTCGTCGCCGCATGAATGGAGACATCGACACCGAAATCCAGCGGCTTGAAATAGAGCGGCGTCGCCCAGGTGTTGTCCATGGTGACGACGGCGCCATGCTTGTGCGCGGCGGCGGCAATCGCCGGGATGTCCTGCATTTCGAACGTATTGGAGCCTGGCGCTTCCGTATGTACCAGCTTGGTGTTCGGCTTGATCAGGGCCTCGATGCCCGCGCCGATCATCGGATCGTAATATTCGACGGTCACGCCGAGACGCTTCAGCATCGTATCGCAAAAATGCCGCGTCGGGTGATAGACCGAATCCACGATCAGCGCGTGATCGCCGGACGAGAGATAGGCCAGGAACGGCACGGTGACGGCAGCCAGACCCGACGGCACGAGAATGGTGCCGGCAGAGCCTTCCAGCTCATCGATCGCCGCACAAAGCGCATCCGTCGTCGGGGTGCCGCGCGTGCCATAGGTGTATTTTTGTGCCCGGTTCTCCATCGTCGCTGCGTTGGGGAAGAGCACGGTCGAAGCGTGCACGACCGGCGGATTGACGAAACCGTGATAATCCGCCGGGTCGTTCCCGGCATGGGCAAGGCGGGTGTTCACGCCGGCGCCGGCGAGGATTTCGTCTCTGTTTTTCATGGGATCGATCCGGAAAATGCGAGGGGACTTGATGGCTCGACTTTTCGTCAGTGGGCACGGGAGGTCAACCCCCATACGAAAGGATGAGACGAGGGCCAAAGCGCTTCGAATGCAAAAGGCGCGGATTTTTTGGGCGATTTATTGCACAAATCCCCGATTTTCTGCCCAGAAGTGCGCCAAATGCCGACAAATTTGGGTTACGACCTGGAAAATGGGCTCGGTCACTTGACCCTGTGAAATTTTGAGAATGAGATAAGCAACCTCGCGCCGGGAGGGTGGCGAGTTCCGCACCGTGTTCACTCGAATGCGTGACCAGCGGACAAAACAAAGACAACAGAAAAAGGTTGTGAAAAAATGGCAAAAAAAATCGTGACAGCGCTCGTTGGCGCTGCCGTGCTGGGGCTTGGCGCAACGGCTGCTCAGGCAGATACGCTCTCTGACGTGAAGGCCAAGGGCTTCGTGCAGTGCGGCGTGAACGGCTCGAACCTCGCCGGTTTCGGCGCGCAGGATTCGGCCGGCAACTGGGCCGGTCTCGACATCGATCTCTGCAAGGCCGTGGCCGCTGCCGTCTTCGGCGATGCCACCAAGGTGAAGTTCACTCCCCTTTCGGCGAAGGACCGCTTCCCGGCTCTGCAGTCGGGCGAAATCGATCTTCTCGCCCGCAACACCACCTGGAGCGTCAGCCGCGATTCGCAGCTCGGCTTCGATTTCCGCGCCGTGAACTACTATGACGGCCAGGGCTTCATGGTGAAGAAGGAGCTCGGCGTGAAGTCGGCGCTCGAACTCTCCGGCGCCTCGGTCTGCGTGCAGTCCGGCACCACGACGGAACTGAACCTCGCCGACTACTTCCGCTCCAACAACATGGATTTCAAGCCGGTCGTTTTCGAAGCGCAGGATGAAGCCGACGCCGCCTACAATGCCGGCCGTTGCGACGCCTACACGACCGACGCTTCGGGCCTCTACTCGATCCGCCTGAAGATGGCCAATCCGGACGACCATATGGTTCTGCCGGAAATCATCTCCAAGGAGCCGCTCGGCCCGGCCGTTCGCCAGAACGACTCCAAGTGGTTCGACATTGTGACCTGGTCGCACTATGCGATGGTCGCCGCCGAAGAATTCGGCATCACGACCGCAAATGTCGAAGAGATGAAGAAGTCCGCGAACCCGGATATCAAGCGCTTCCTCGGCGAAGAAGCTGACTCGACCATCGGTGCCGACCTCGGTCTGCCGAAAGACTGGGCCGTGCAGATCATCAAGGCTGTCGGTAACTATGGCGAATCCTTCGAGCGCAATGTCGGCGAAGGTTCCCCGCTCAAGATCGCCCGCGGCCTGAACAGCCTGTGGACGAAGGGCGGCCTGCAGTACGCTCCGCCGATCCGCTAAGCTACGGTCAGACGTGACGATCGGGAGGGCGCATAAACGCCCTCCCCTTTAAAACAAACGCCCGGCAAACAGGGCGAAACAACGTCAGGGGAAATGCATGGCTCTTGCGGATGCCCGAACAGGGTCCGGCGAACCGCCGAAGGTATCGCTTCTTTACAATCCGGCGCTCAGAAGCGTCGTCTATCAGGTCGTCACGCTCGTCGTGATCATCGGCGCCGTCTGGTACGCCTGGAACAACGTCGTCCAGAACCTTGCCCGCGCCAATATGACGGCGGGCTTCGGCTTCCTGAACAGCCGCGCCGGTTTCGACCTTGCGCAGGCGCTGATCTCCTATTCCAGCGACTCGACCTATTTCCGCGCGTTGCAGGTTGGCCTCCTCAACACGCTCGTGGTCGCCGCCGCCGGCATCGTCACCGCGACGGTCGTCGGCCTTTTGGTCGGCGTCGGGCGCCTGTCGCACAACTGGCTGATCGCGCGGCTCTGCACGGTCTATGTGGAAATCTTCCGCAACATCCCGCCGCTGCTCGTCATCTTCTTCTGGTATCTCGGCGTTCTCGCCCTGCTGCCCTCCATCCGCACGATCTTCCAGAGCGTCAAGGACGATCCGGGCGCCGTCTTCTTCATCTCGAACCGCGGCATCTACATGCCGGCTCCGGTATTCGGCGAAGGGTTCGGCGTGGTGCTCGCCGCCTTGCTGATCGGCATCGTCGCGGCCATCGCCTTCACGATCTGGGCCAATGCCCGCCAGCGCGCCACGGGCCAGCGCCCGCCGGTTCTCTGGGTCAATCTGGCGCTCATCGTGCTCCTGCCGCTTGCCGTCTTCATCGTGATGGGCCAGCCTCTGACGCTCGACTACGCGGTGCCCGGCTCCTTCAACATGAAGGGCGGCATGGTCATCGGGCCGGAGTTCCTGGCGCTCTATCTCGCGCTGTCGCTCTACACGGCCTCGTTCATTGCGGAGATCGTGCGCGCCGGCATCCGCGGCGTCTCGCACGGGCAGACCGAAGCCTCCTATGCGCTCGGCCTTCGGCCCGGCCATGCGACGCGCCTCGTCGTGCTGCCGCAGGCGCTGCGCATCATCATTCCGCCGCTCACCTCGCAGTATCTCAACCTCATCAAGAACTCCTCGCTCGCGGTGGCCGTCGGTTATGCCGATCTCGTCGCGGTCGGCGGCACCATCCTCAACCAGTCCGGCAAGTCGATCGAGATCATCTCGATCTGGATGCTGATCTATGTCTCGATCAGCCTCGTCACGTCGCTGTTCATGAACTGGTTCAATGCCAAGATGGCCCTGGTGGAGCGCTGAGATGACCGAGACCATTACCTATGTCCGCGACCGGTTCCTCGAGCCCGAAAAGCCGCCGCTGTCCGATTCGACCGCCATCGGCTGGATCCGCAAGAACCTCTTCGCCTCGGTGAAGGACAGCGTCCTGTCGCTCATTGCGCTTGCCGCACTCGTCTATTTCCTACCGGGCCTGATCAACTGGCTGTTCGTCTCGGCCGTCTGGACCGGGTCGGATCGCACGGCCTGCCTGACCGTCGAACAGGGCGGCCAGCTGCCCGCCGGCTGGAACGGAGCCTGCTGGGCCTATGTTGGCGATCGCTTCGTGCAGTTCATGTTCGGCTCCTACCCGCGTGACGAGCTTTGGCGGCCGCTTCTGGTCGTCGCCATGTTCGTCGGGCTGCTCATCCCCTTCCTGATGCCGAAGGTGCCGCGCAAGCGGCTGAACGCGATCCTGCTGCTCATCGTGCTTCCGGTGGTCGCGTTCTTCCTGCTGCTTGGCGGCGTCTTCGGCCTGCGCCATGTGGAAACGTCGCTCTGGGGCGGCCTGATGGTAACGCTGATCATCTCCTTCGTCGGCATCACGATCTCGCTGCCGGCGGGCATCCTCCTGGCGCTCGGCCGCCGGTCGAGCATGCCGATCCTGAAGACGGTCTGCGTCGCCTTCATCGAACTGATCCGCGGCGTGCCGCTGATCACCGTTCTCTTCATGGCGAGCGTGCTGCTGCCGCTCTTCCTTGAGCCGGGCAACAATATCGACAAGTTCCTGCGCGCGCTCATCGGCGTGTCGATCTTCGCATCCGCCTATATGGCGGAGGTCATTCGCGGCGGTCTTCAAGCCATTCCGAAAGGACAATATGAAGCGGCCGATGCACTTGGTCTAAACTACTTCCACAAAATGACCTTCATCGTGCTACCGCAGGCCATCAAACTCGTGATCCCCGGCATCGTGAACACCTTCATCGGCATGTTCAAGGATACGTCCCTCGTCACGATCATTTCGATGTACGACCTGCTCGGCATCGTGAAGGCGAGCTTTGGGGATTCGGGCTGGATCACGCCGGTCACGCCGCTAACGGGCCTGATCTTCGCCGGCTTCACATTCTGGATTTTCTGCTTCGGCATGTCGCGCTACTCGGCCTTCATCGAACGCCGCCTCGACAAGAGCCACAAGAGATAAGTGAGAGGAACACACATATGGCAACCCAAGCCCAGGCGCAAAAACTGGCAGTCTCCACCACGGATGTCGCGGTCGAGATCACCAACATGAACAAGTGGTACGGCGATTTCCACGTTCTGCGCGACATCAATCTCAAGGTCATGAAAGGCGAGCGCATCGTCATCGCCGGCCCGTCGGGCTCCGGCAAGTCGACGATGATCCGCTGCATCAACCGGCTGGAAGAGCACCAGAAGGGCCAGATCGTTGTCGACGGCATCGAACTGACCAACGACCTGAAGAAGATCGACGAAGTGCGCCGCGAAGTCGGCATGGTATTCCAGCACTTCAACCTCTTCCCGCATCTGACGATCCTGGAAAACTGCACGCTGGCGCCGATCTGGGTGCGCAAGATGCCGAAGAAGGATGCCGAGGAAGTGGCGATGCACTACCTCAAGCGCGTCAAGATCCCGGAACAGGCGAACAAATATCCCGGCCAGCTTTCGGGCGGCCAGCAGCAGCGCGTGGCGATCGCCCGTTCGCTGTGCATGAAGCCGAAGATCATGCTGTTCGACGAGCCGACCTCCGCGCTCGATCCGGAAATGGTCAAGGAAGTGCTCGACACGATGGTGTCGCTGGCCGAAGAAGGCATGACCATGCTGTGCGTGACGCACGAAATGGGCTTCGCCCGCCAGGTCGCCAACCGGGTCATCTTCATGGACCAGGGCCAGATCGTCGAACAGAATTCGCCGGCCGAGTTCTTCGACAATCCGCAGCACGAGCGCACAAAACTCTTCCTCAGCCAGATCCTGCACTAAGCGGGTCGGCATCGGGATTTTGCGAAGGCGGGCCGCAAGGCTCGCCTTTTTTTGCTGC
>NZ_JBLZPK010000034.1:26858-39586 GCF_049199905.1 Shinella sp. M27 | reverse complement strand
CTTCTCCAGATACGATAGAGTTCGAACCGATTACTCGGCGTCGCCTTCAGCGGCCTTCTTCTTGGCCGGGGCCTTCTTCTTCGGAGCGGCGTCTTCGCCTTCCTGAGCTTCGGCCTTGGTGGCAGCCTTCTTCTTCGGCGCAGCCTTCTTGGAGCCCTTGTCGTCGCCGTCTTCGTCGTCGGCGAGCAGGTCTTCCTTGGAAACGGTCTTGTCCGTTACCTTGATTTCACCGAGCAGGTGATCGACGACCTTTTCTTCGAAGATCGGTGCGCGCAGCGAAGCGGCGGCACCCGGGGTCTTCTGGAAGTATTCGAGGATCTGCTTTTCCTGGCCCGGGAACTGGCGCAGCTGCTGATAAAGCGACTGCTGCATTTCCTCGTCCGTTACCTGGACGCCGGCCTTTTCGCCGATTTCCGAGAGAACGAGGCCGAGGCGGACGCGGCGTTCGGCGAGCTTGCGGTATTCTTCGCGAGCGGCTTCTTCCGTGGTGTCTTCGTCAGCGAAGGTCTTGCCGGACTGGGCGAGATCGGTGTTGATCTGGCGCCAGATGTTCTCGAACTCGGCTTCGACCAGGCGCTCCGGGGTTTCGAACTTGTACATCTCGTCGAGCTGGTCGAGGATCTGACGCTTGACCTTCTGGCGGGTGACCGAGCCGTACTGGCTTTCGATCTGGCCGCGGACGATTTCGCGCAGCTTGTCGGCCGATTCGAGGCCGAGCTTGGTGGCGAGGTCGTCGTTGATCTCGACGTCGGCGGCGGCAGCGACTTCCTTGACCTTGATGTCGAAGGTGGCTTCCTTGCCAGCGAGGTTTGCGGCCGGGTACTCAGCCGGGAAGGTCACGGTGATGACCTTCTCGTCGCCAGCCTTCAGGCCGACGAGCTGCTCTTCGAAGCCCGGAATAAAGCGGTTGGAGCCGAGAACGAGTTCTGCGTCTTCGTCCTTGCCGCCGTCGAAGGCTTCGCCATCGACCTTGCCGAGGTAATCGATCGTGACGCGGTCGCCGTCGGCGGCCTTGCCCTTCTTGGTTTCGTAGGAGCGGGCGCTTTCGGCGATCTTGAGGATCTGCTCGTCGACTTCCTTGGCGTCGATATCGACGACTTCACGGGTGACGGCGATGCCGGAATTGTCTTTGAGGTCGATCGCGGGGATCACTTCGTAGGACAGCGTGAATTCGAAATCGGCCTGGCCGTTGAGGATCTTCTCGGCTTCGGCCTGGTCTTCGGTCATCGCGACTTCCGGCTGCGTGGCCGACTTTTCGCCGCGCTCGGAGAGGATGGCGGTCGGACGGTCACGGACGATCTCGTTGACGAGTTCGGCCATGACGGATTTGCCGTACATCTTCTTGAGATGGGCGAAGGGCACCTTGCCCGGACGGAAGCCGTTGATGCGGACACGGCCCTTCACGTCCTCAAGACGCTCGTTCATCTGAGCTTCCATGTCCTTGGCCGGGATGACGACCTTGATTTCGCGCTTCAGCCCTTCAGCGAGCGTTTCGATAACCTGCATGTTCAAACCTTCATTTCGAGTTGGCGGTGCTCAAACCGCGGTTCCGGTTATGGCGAGCACCCCGCCGGTCCATTTGCCGGCAGTGGCTTTACTGAATTCGGTGGCCTTTTGGCAAGCAAAATGGCGCGCTGAAATGCTCCACGCCCGCGCAAACCTGTTGTTTTGCGCGTTTCGTGGTTCTGGTGCGGGTAGAGAGACTTGAACTCCCACGCCTTGCGGCACCAGAACCTAAATCTGGCGTGTCTACCAATTTCACCATACCCGCTCTCAGAAACCTCGTTGCCACGGGCGGCCAGGCCGCTCCCATGACGCCTTCCGAGCGCGGCGTCTCTATATCACCCGTTTTCGGCGGATCAAAGGAAAAATGACACGGAAATGACTGTTCTCCCAGCCCTTGCGCTCAATAAAGCGGTTCGTCATAGACCGGCTCGCCGCGCAGGATCAGCCGGGCGATCTGCGGCGTGCCATCTTTCGCCACGCGCGCCTCCACCTCGAGCTCTTCCTGGTTGCGGGCCTCCTCCAGCACCTTGCCCTGCCCTTCCGGCACATAATAGCGCTCGAGGCCGTAACTGACGAACAGGCTGTCCGGCAGCACGCCGTCGGTCACGGAGTAGTAATCGAAGGGCAGCGAGCGCAAGAGAACGCTGCCTTCCTCCGGCGCCAGCGTGCCGAAACTCGCCTCGGTCGCCGTCCACAGCCCGTCCGTGCCGGGCTTCAGGCGCACGACAAGCCGCTCGCGGCCGTTCACCTTCGGCACCTCGCCGGTGACGATGCTCTTCGGGATCGTCGAAATCGGGTAGGAGAGGATAACGTAATCGCCGCGCAGCAGATCGCGTGGATCGACGGGCAGCGTCTTCAACCTGATATCCGCGCCGTTGCGCAGGATCGAGGCGCGGCTTTCGACCATGTAGCCGAGCACGGCCGTCTGCAGAGCTGCTGCGATGATGGCGGCGACGACCGGCGGAATGCGGAAAGAAGAAAGGATCGACATGGCTCAGGCCTCCGCCTTGGTTTCAGCCTTGGAAAAACGGCGCTCGACGACGATCACGGCCCAGGCGATCAGCGCGACCACCAGACCGGAGATCAGGAAGAAGCCGGATGTGCCGATGATCGAGCCGATGGTCTCGGAGGCGAGATAGAGCGTTTCGACCGCGAAGGTGACATAACCGAGATAACGCACCGCGCCGTTCTCTTTGCCTGAAAACACGATGCCACCGATGGCCACGACAAGCGTGATGATGCCGAGCATCAGGCGATCTCCCACGGTGTCGAATTCGGCATGCAGAACAAACAGGCCGAGCAGCAGCACGAGATAGGAGTAGAAGGCGGGGGCAGCACCGGCGCTGCGGGCCAGTGCGTGAAGCGGCGATTGCGGCACGGCGGCTAGCAGATAGGCCAGCGCGCCGAGCGATGCGATTGTTATCGCCGTGGCGGGGGTATCGTGTTCGCCATAGATGAAGGCAAGCCAGGCGACCAGCAGCAGATAGGCGATATGGCGCACACGCCCGGCGTCCGTGTAACGCACCAGCAGGATGACGATGACGGCCATAAGCGGCATCAGCCAGAGCAGCAAAGTATCGCTGGCATGGTAGGATTCGCTCCAGTCCGTCCAGGCGACGGCGCAGGCGAGAAAACCGGCAATGGCCGTCACGGCGCCGGAGCGGAAAAGTATTGCCGCAATCACCGCGCCTGCGAACCAGACAAGCATCGCCTGAACCGCATCGCCGGAGAGATGGTACATCTGCCCGACCAACGCGATGGCACCGCCGAAGGACAGCGTGCCGACCGCAAGGAAGGCCGCGGCAAGGCGCGGCGCGCCACGCTGGGTCAGCAACCCGCCAGCCAGATAAGCGCCCCAGATCAGCGCGACGATGCCAACGACGCGCGCAAGGCGCGGGATCGCCTCCCAATTGGCGGCGACCAGCAGCAGCACGGCGGCCGACACGAGAAGAGCGGCGATCATCATCAGCACGCGGCCGAGGCTGAACGAGCTTTCGCGGGAATCATATTCTTTCAGGAGACGATCGACGGTCGGCGCATCGAGCAAGCCTTGCTGCGTCCACAGTTTGAGATCGCGTTTCAACCTGCCCCTATACATTCGTCCCCGCCCTTTTTCTGAAATGCGCCCGACTCGCGTGTTTCACACGCTGTCAGCAGGAACGGTATAGCGCGTCGAGAAATTCGCAATCGAAGCGACAATCCACAATGCGGACGATCATTCGCGGTAAAAGCCGCAAGACGGGCAGGATGATTAACGGGAAATAAAGAAATCCCTGGCAGATTTAGCAACAAGACGCCAATGGCGTTTCGATTTCGGGCATGCAGCGGGCGCATATCATCCATTCCCATATTGCACTGCACAAAATCGAGGGATCGGGTTAGGTTGCAGTCATCGGATCAGAGATGGTCCGGACCGGAAACCAAGGCGCCGCTGAGGCGACAGGCAGACCGGAGGGCGGAATGGTCGAACGCCCGGCATGATGCCGACAGACCCGATGCCGGAAACGGGATTGAACAGGAATTCGGAGCAGCGCACTCCTCCTCCCAGCGCTCCTCCGATACGATTGGCAACACTCCTCCTCCCAGTTGCCAATCATTCTTAATGACGCCCGCCGGACCTCCTCCCCCGGCGGGCGTTATTGTTTTGGCCAGACACCTGGCAAACCCCGCCCCGCAATCCCAAAATCGCCTTTCGCCGCCAGCTGTATGCCGATGCCTGTGCCGTATTCAGCGACGCCGGCCGAAAGCATGCGGCTAGTGCATGGGTGCCATTCCCATCGCGCGCTTTTGCCCATCGTCCGGGCAGTCTATATCCTTCTCATCGGTCGGGCGACGATCTCCTCCTCCCAACGTCCCCGACAAGGATTGGCAGCCCCTCCTCCTCCCAAGCTGCCAATCGATATTAGCAACGCCCGCCGGATCTCCTCCCCCGGCGGGCGTTGCTTTTTGCACCGCAACCAACCAATCTCGCATGGCTTATTTACCCTTGTGGCTTCAGGCCCAGATTTTGGCCAGAATTTCGCCTAAATTTCCGCTTGACATGCATAAAACGCATGGGTGCCATACGGCAATTGCGCTGTCTTTTTTCGCAGCGCAGCGTATATTCCAATCCATCAGATCAGGGCGGCGCCAAAGACGAGCGGCCGCCCAGTACGCAAGCCCACGAAAGGGGTAAATGACATGAACCTGGCACGCTCTTTCAACAACTGGCGCAAGTACCGTCAGACCGTCAGCGAACTCGGCCGTATGACCGACCGTGAACTTCGCGATCTCGGCATCGGCCGCAGCGATATCCCGTACATCGCTCGCAAGGCTTCGATCTAAGCCGACCGGACCCCATACGGGTCGCAATTTGAACGCCCTCCGGCTCCCACCGGAGGGCGTTTTCGTTTGCACGTCTTTTTGCGGCGCACAATGTCGCAATTCCCCGACTGCGACACTGTGCGGGATGACAACCGCGAGCGCTCGCTCCGGCCACATGCCTGGAATAGCAGCACTTTCTGGCTATTTCGCATGCAGCGCGAGCATCTGCCTGATCCGTCATCGTCTTATTGCACAAATGCATAGCAGCTGCATTTTCTTTGCACTGCACATTAACAAGGGTGTCGCGTATATAGGCGTCACAAACCGGTGAGACAGACCTCCCGGCCAACACTTCGAGGAAACGACCATGAACCCGATCCGCATTGCCAAGAACTGGATGTCCTACCGCCGCACGATGAACGAACTCGGCAACCTGTCGAACCACACGCTGTCCGACATCGGCCTGACCCGTTACGACATCCGCGACATCGCAGCCCGTTCCTTCCGCTAAGACATAGCCGGTTTCCGCCGCTGCGGCCGGAAACGGCCAGCGCGAGGGACGATCAAACGGCACCATCTGGTGCCGTTTTTGATTCCAGGGGCATGATGCCCCGCCCCAATGCTTTTCCTTGGAAATGCGCCGTTGCCCATGATAACCAACCGCCCATGACCAAGACCTCTTCCCACACTCCCATCCATGTCATCGGCGGCGGCCTTGCCGGCTCGGAAGCCGCCTGGCAGATCGCCGAAACCGGCGTTCCCGTCATCCTGCATGAAATGCGCGGCGTGCGCGGCACGGATGCGCACAAGACGGACAGCCTTGCCGAGCTCGTCTGCTCCAACTCCTTCCGCTCGGATGACGCGACCTCGAACGCCGTGGGCGTATTGCATGCCGAGATGCGGCTTGCCGGCTCGCTTATCATGCGCTCGGCCGATGCCAACCAGGTGCCGGCCGGCGGCGCGCTCGCCGTCGACCGCGATGGCTTCTCCGCCGCCGTCACCGCGGCGCTGGAAAGCCATCCGCTGATCACGGTTACCCGCGAGGAAGTGACCGGCCTGCCGCCGGAGGACTGGGACCAGGCGATCATCGCCACCGGCCCGCTAACCGCGCCGTCGCTTGCCGCCGCCATCCAGGCGCGCACCGGCGCCGATTCGCTCGCCTTCTTCGATGCGATCGCGCCCATCGTGCACACCGCCAGCATCGACATGGATATCTGCTGGTTCCAGTCGCGTTACGACAAGGTCGGCCCCGGCGGCACGGGCAAGGATTATATCAACTGCCCGATGGACGAAGCGCAGTACAACGCCTTCGTCGATGCGCTGATCGCCGGCGACACGACGGGCTTCAAGGAATGGGAAGGCACGCCCTATTTCGACGGCTGCCTGCCGATCGAGGTGATGGCCGAGCGCGGCCGCGAGACGCTGCGCCACGGCCCGATGAAGCCGATGGGTCTGACCAATGCGCATAACCCGACCGTAAAAGCCTATGCCGTCGTGCAACTGCGCCAGGACAATGCGCTCGGCACGCTCTACAATATGGTCGGTTTCCAGACGAAGCTGAAATATGGCGCGCAAGCCGAAATCTTCCGGCTGATTCCCGGCCTGGAAAACGCGGAATTCGCCCGCCTCGGCGGCCTGCACCGCAACACCTATATCAATTCACCGACGCTGCTCGATCGCTCACTGACGCTGAAGGGCCGTCCGGGTCTGCGATTCGCCGGTCAGATCACCGGCTGCGAGGGCTATGTGGAAAGCGCCAGCATCGGCCTGCTCGCCGGCCGCTTCGCCGTGGCCGAACGACTCAGCCAGACACCGTCGCTGCCGCCCGTAACCACGGCTTTCGGCGCGCTGTTGAACCACATCACCGGCGGCCACATCGTCTCGGACGACGAGCCGGGCAAGCGCTCCTTCCAGCCGATGAACGTCAATTTCGGCCTCTTCCCGCCGCTGGAGCCGGGCGCCGTCGTGCGGCCCGAGGGGCTGAAGCGGTTTCGCGGCAAGGACAAGGCGGTCGCCAAGAAGCAGGCAACCGCCGCACGCGCCTTGGAAGATTGCGCCCGCTGGCTCGGGCGCTGATCGTCAGATGAGTTAGCCGGCCGGCTGGGCGTTGAGGTTTGCAGCGCCCGGCATGAAGCTGCCGAGCAGCCAGAGGGAGACTTCAGCGGCCTCCTTCTCGTCGCGGAATTCATAGGTGCCGCCTTCAAAGGCGGCATTGGCGTATTCCACGGTCAGGAGTCTCGGGCCGGCGCTGTTGACGCGGACCGTACCCGGCTCGATCAGGTGGCAGGCATAGTGGTGGCCGTGGGCCTGCATGCAGCCAGCCTTACCGTCGTGCAGGCGAAGGAAGACCGTGCGGCGATCCTTGGTGGTCACGACGGCGCGGATGGCCTCCTCCGGAAAGGCCCGGCCGAACTCCACGATGGCAAGGCCGGCATCCTCGCCAGCCTCTTCCTGCCGATCCTCACTGCGAAACCTGTGGCGGAAGATCAGGCCGGCCACGAACAGGCCGGCGATGATGATGGTCCAGAACATCGACTCTCCTCCCGCAAAACACGTTCAGCCGCTGTAGCCGACAAGGCTTGCGCCAGTTTTGCGTCCTGTCAGGTTTTCAGAACGGGCCACGCCGCAGGGCGCGCCACATCCACCATTGCCGCCGCCACTGGGCGGGCTGGAGCGCGCCGTCAAGCGCACCGGCACCCGCTTTCTCCGCTGCCCTCAATATAGGCGCAACAAGCGCGACTGGCAAAAAGGCGGCGCGATTCGCAACCGACACGCCATTGGCGGCGCGCGCCTTGGCGAGATGGTCGCGGCCGAGCCCGACAAAGGCTTCCACCGCACGGGCGACGGCGGCCGGGTCGTTGCCGGCGAGCAGCGCTTCCGGCGTCAGGCCCGTTGCAGCCATAAGGTCGGCGGGCAGATAGACCTGGCCGCGTCGGCGGTGGATCGGCAGGAGGAGCAGTGCACCGGCCACGGTCTGCGCGACGCCGGCATGGCCGGCAGCCTCGGCGGATTTCGGGGCATTTTCCGGGTCGAGAATGAGGCTTGCGAGCTGGATCAGCGCAGAGGCCGTCTCGCCGGCGTAGCCTTCCAGAGCCGCGCGGCTTTCCATCGGATCGTTGTAAACGTCGAAGATGCGCGCCTCGATCATATCCGTCAGCACCGCGACCGGCAGCCGGTATTCCTTCACACAGGTCATGAGGCCGGCGGCGAGCGGATTGGCCATGGCGTCGCCGTCCGCCTCGCCTTCCAAGAGATCGCGCCACCATTGCAGGCGGATTTCGCCGGGCAGCGCTTCGCGCACGGAATCGCGCACGCGGGCGATCTCGGCATTGAAGGCGTAGAGGGCAGCAAGCGGGCCGCGTTTCTCCGCCGGCGCCAGCAGGCAGGCGAGATAGCGGTCGCGATCGGTGTCGCGGAGCACTGCCAGGCAGTGCGCATAATTTTCCTTGGTATCGGTCACGTCTGGTCTTTCGCGTCACACGGCGATGAGGGCGGCGGCAACCGCGCGGCTTTCGGCCAGCATGACATTGAAGGTGCGCACTGCCGCACCCGTGCTCATCGGGTCGGAACGGATGTGGCGTTCCCGCAGAGCGGCCTTTATCTCGGCCGGCAGCGGGCGGATCTCCTTGCCGGTGCCGACGAGCAATACCTCAATCTCGCCGGCCTCATCCAGCACGCGCTGGAGATCGGCCAAGGTCAGCGGCGTGTCTTCCGTCTTGTCCCAGCCGTGGATGCCCGAAGGCAGGCACAGTATGGAGCCGCGATGCGACATGTCGGCGAAGCGAAAACCGCCATTGCCATATGCGTCGATCGGCGCCCGCCCGGGGAAATGCGCCTCCCGGATTTCGATACCCTTAGCCATTGGCTCCCGTCTCCGGGACCGTCCCCGCGCCACCCTTGCCGGGGCGGTAGCGCTCCGGCCGGAGGCGGAACAGAATGAGGATCGGTCCGGCAATATAGATAGAGGATATGGTGCCGATCGCCACCCCGAAGAGCAGCGTCAGCGCGAAGGTGCGGATCGCCTCGCCGCCGAGCAGCGCCAGTGCGGCAAGCGCAATCAACGTCGTCGCCGAGGTCAACACGGTGCGCGACAGCGTACGGTTGATCGCATCGTCGATCAGGATCGGCAGGGGCATCTGCTTGAAATGGCGCAGGTTCTCGCGGATGCGGTCATAGACGACCATCGTGTCGTTCAGCGAATAGCCCGCGACCGTCAGGAGTGCGGCGACGGCGCTGATGTTGAACTCGATCTTGGCAAGCGCCAGGAAGCCCAGCGTGAAGAACACGTCATGCGCCAGCGAGATGATGGCGCCGATGGCAAAATGCCATTCGAAGCGGATCCAGATATAAGCGACGAGCGCCAGCAATCCGGCGACGAAGCCGAGCGTCGCCGTATCGATCAGCTCGCCCGAGATGGCCGGGCCGACCACTTCGACGCGGCGGAAATCGTAGTCGTCTTCCAACTCGCCGCGAGCGATAAGAACGGACGTCTGCTCGGCATTCTCGCCCTCGCCTTGGGCGGTGAGGCGCACGAGCGCGCGGCGCGGATCGCGTGTCGCATCGACGCTCTGGACATCGACGCCCGTGTCGGTGAGACGCGCGGCAATCTCGAAGGGATCGGCATTGCCGTTCTTCGCCTGGAGTTCCAGCGCGGCACCACCGGTGAAATCGATGCCGAGCCGGAGCTTGCCGACATAGAGCAGGCCGGCAATGGCAATCGACAGCAGCGCTGTCAGTAGAAAGACGCCGTTGCGCACGGCCATGAAGCGCAGGTTGAGGCGGTCGAACAGGCCGGTGCGCACGCCCTTGGGCAGATGCGTGATGTGGCTGCGGCCAAGCCAGGCGCGTACGAGGCGCTGCGTGAGGCCGAAGGTGGTGAAAAGCGTCGCCAGCATGCCGATGCCGACGGCGAGCGCGAAGGCGCGCACGGGGGCGGCGGACAGCAGGAAGAGCACGGCGATGGCTATGAGCATCGTCGCTGACGCATCCAGCACCGTGGCGCGGGCGCGGCCGAAGCCCGTATCGACGGCCTCGTCCAACGACCGGCCGGCCTTGGTCTCCTCGCGAATGCGCTCGAAGATCAGCACGCTGGCATCGACGGCGATGCCGACGGTCAAGACGATGCCGGCGATCATGGAGAGCGATAGCGGCGCACCGATGAGGGCGAGGATCGCGAAGGTCAGCGTGACGTTGAAGAACAGCGACAGCGAGGCGATGATGCCGAGAACGCCGTAGAAGAAGGTCATGAAGGCGACCACAGCGAGAACCGCAACTGCTAGCGCGATAACCACGGTGCCGGTGGAGGTGGCGCCCAGCGCCGGCTCGATCGAGCGCTCCTCAATGATCGTCACGGGTGCCGGCAGCGGGCCGCTTGCGATGATTCGGGCGAGGTTCGCCGCACCTTCCGCGTCGAAATCGCCGGAGAGGCGACCGACGCCGTCGGTGATGGCGCCCTGGATCTGCGAGGTCGAGATCACTTGCCCGTCGAGCAGGATGGCGATGGTACGGCCGCTGTTGTCGCGGGTGAAGGCGGCCAGCCGCTCGGCAGCCTCGGCGCGCAGCACGAATTCGATGAAGGGCTCGCCGTTGGCCGCCGGCTCTGCCGAGGCGACATCCGCCGCGGTGAAGAGATCGTCCTGCCGCACCAGATAACCGACCGGCGGCTCGCCGGTGGAATAGAGCACTTCCGAACCGGCAGGTGCCCCCTCCTCGATCGCCGTGTTGACCGGCATGCTGTCATCGACCAGCCGCGCCGAGAGCTTGCCCGCCTGCGACAGCAGATCCTTGACGCGCTGCGGATCGGTGAGGCCCGGCATCGCCACGACGATGCGGTCGCGCTCGCCGCGACGAACGGAAAGGGCAGGAATATCGAGGCTTTCGACGCGGCGGCGTACGGCATCGACGGCGCCGAGCGACGCGGCCTGCACGGCCTCGTCGATAGCGGCGGAGGACAGCACGATATTGAACTGGCCCGGCTGCGGCTCGCTCAGCGTGCCAACATCAAGGCCAGCCAGCGCCTCGCGGGCCGCATCGACGCGGTCAGCCGAGGTCACCGTGACATCGACGGTGTCTTCCGCGCCGTTGAGATCGCTGTGTGGAATACGGGCGGCGCGCAGGGTGTTGCTGATGGTTTCCACGGCGGCGCGCAGGCGGTCTGCGCCGATATCGGTGCGGGAAACCTCGAGAACGAGGCGGGAGCCGCCGGTCAGGTCAAGGCCCGGAACGAGGCGGTGGGCCACCATCCAGTTCGGCAGGCCGGCGGCCGTGCGGGCTGGAAGAAGGCTGGGCAGCAGGACAAGAAGGCTCGCCACGAGGACGAGCCAGAGGGCAAGGGTCTTCCAGCGGGCGGATTGCTGCATCAGGGTCTCGCTACGTCAATTCCGGCGGGGTTAAGCCATCTTGGGGCGAAACCATTCTGCCGGAATTGCGTGAACCAAAAAACAACGCGGCGTGCACGCCGGCTGAAAACCAGTCGGGCCACCCGGCGGAGTTTACCCCAGCCGGACGGCAAGCCAAGCTTATTCCTTGACGGGTTCGCCCTTGACGCGGACTTCGCTGATGCCGCTGCGCACGACGCGCACCTTGGTGCCTTCGGCGATTTCGACTTCCAGTTCGCCGTCGTCGACGACCTTGGTGACCTTGCCGACGATGCCGCCGCCGGTGACGACCTGGTCACCGCGGCGGATGTTCTTCAGAAGCTCTTCGCGACGCTTCATATTGGCGCGCTGCGGACGGATGATGAGGAAATACATCACCACGAAGATCAGCAGGAACGGCAGGATCGACATGAGAATGTCAGCGCCGCCCGCTGCCCCGCCAGGTGCCGCCGTCTGGGCGAAGGCCTCGGTAATGAACATCAGCTACTCCTTGAAATCTTGAATTTGCGCGGCCTGAGCGGCCATTTCGGTTGCCGGAATATAGGCAAGCGGGCCTTGAATGCAACACACGAGCACGTCAACCCCGCTGTTTTCAAGCGCTTTCCCCCTTTTCGCCACCGCCCGCCGCATGCTACCCGGCTTTCACGCATGAGGAGAGACAAAGTGCAGGAAGATCACGTCAAGCTTCTGCTGGCCGAAATCGGCCGCATCACCGCGGCACTCGAGCGCCTGGCCGGCCCCGCCCCCGCAATCAACGACTGGAATGCTGCCGACGTTTTCGTCTGGTCGCCGGCCCGTCAGCATGTCCAGCCCGTCAAGCGGCCGAACCGCATCGAGATCGACCTGATCCGCGGCGTCGACCATGTGCGCGACATTCTCGTCGACAACACCGTGCGCTTCGCCCGCGGCCTGCCGGCCAACAACGTTCTGCTCTGGGGCGCCCGCGGCATGGGCAAGTCCTCACTGGTGAAATCGGTGCACGCGCTGGCGGCGAAGGAGACGGCGAACGGCCTGAAGCTTATCGAAGTGCACCGCGAGGACATCGCGACGCTGCCGCAGCTCCTTGAGATCCTGAAGGACGCGCCTTTCCCGTCCATCATCTTCTGCGACGACCTGTCCTTCGACCATGACGACACGTCCTACAAGTCACTGAAGGCGGCGCTGGACGGCGGCGTCGAGGGGCGGCCGGACAATGTGTTGCTCTACGCCACCTCGAACCGCCGGCATCTTCTGCCGCGCAACATGATCGAGAACGAGCAGTCGACGGCGATCAATCCGTCGGAAGCCGTGGAAGAGAAGGTGTCGCTGTCGGACCGTTTCGGCCTGTGGCTCGGCTTCTACAAATGCAGCCAGAGCGAATATCTCGAGATGATCGACGGCTACGCCAAGCATTTCGGCCTGGAGATCCCACAGGAACAGCTGCATGCCGAGGCGCTGGAATGGGCGACGACGCGTGGCTCGCGCTCCGGCCGTGTCGCCTGGCAATATGTACAGGACCTGGCGGGACGCCTCGGCGTCGCGCTCAACAAGTAAGACGAGCGC
>NZ_JBLZPK010000034.1:25088-26809 GCF_049199905.1 Shinella sp. M27 | reverse complement strand
GGCGTTTCGCTTTTCAGGAGAAAACCGGCCGCATGAAGCTGCGTTCGTAGCTGATGATGCTGCGATTGTGCTTGTCCATGTCGAAGGCGGCGATGCATTCCGGATCGCTCACCATGCGGGTGCGATAGTCCTCATAGGCTGCAAGGCTCGGGAAGCTGAACAGCGCCAGCGCAATGTTGTTTGCACCCTCGCTCGGCAGGAAATAACCGTGATGCTGGCCGCCCATGCGGTTGACGATGGGGATCCAGGCGCGGGCATAGGCTTCGAATTCCGCAAGCTTGTGCGGGTCGATGACATATCTGAGATAGCAGGTGATCAAGGGAATGCTCCGTCTGTGAATGGGCGGACCATTTCAGATTCGCGTTTGCAACGGCAGGGTCCAATGCTGCCAATCCGCGTCACACGCGCCGCCCTGCCCCGCATAGAATCGCAGCGCCACCGCGTTGTCGGGCAGCACCGTCCAGCGCAGTGCGGAGGCGCCGATCTCGACGGCATGGGCGCGCAGGTGCGCAAACAGCGCCTGCCCCACGCCCTGCCCGCGAAACGCTTCCGCGACATAAAGCTCCTTGAGCACCACGACGGGTTTGAGATCATAGGTCCAGGGAATGCGGTAATGCACGGCGATGCCGGCAAGCGCCTTCCCCTTCGCCGCCACGAAGACGCCGAAGGCGGGAGCTGCACCAAGGCCGTGAAGCCTGAGAACATTGGGCGTGACGGCGAAGGCATCGATATAACCTTCGAAGATTGCCAGCGCCCGCATGAGGTCCCAGACGGCCTCAACGTCATCGTGCGTGAAGGGCCTGACGTGAAGGCCATCCGCGCTCATTCGGCGGCAATCGCCAGCAGGCTGCCCGCTTCGCTGCCGGTCGCGAAGCCATGGCCCTCGTCTTCCCAGCCGGTGATGCCGCCGATCATGATCTTCACCGGGCGGCCGAGGCGGGCGATCTTGAGGGCGGCCTGGTCCGCGCCGTTGCAATGCGGGCCGGCGCAATAGGCGACGAACACGGTGTCTTCAGGCCATTCGGCCATACGCTCGGCGTTGATCTGCCGGTGCGGCAGGTGGATGGCACCCGGCACATGCTGGCGGGCATAGGCTTCCGGCGAACCGATAACATGGAGCAGGACGAAATCCTGATCGCCGGACTTCAGCGCCACGGCGACGTCGGCGCAGTCGGTTTCGACGGACAGCAACTTCGAGAAATGCTCGATGGCGACAGCGGGGGAAGCGGCCGGATAGTCGGTGACGAAACTCATGATGTCTCTCCTAGTTGGAACGGGCCTTGTTGGGACGAGAGAGATGTAGCCGGAACGGAGCGACGCTTGCAGATGGCATGATTGCCATATACCATCAAGATCATGACAAACCCGCTTTTGCTCCCGCCGCTTGCCAATCCGCTCGTCGTGGCTGTCGCCTATGACCAGCTCTGCACCTTCGAATTCGGCATCGCGACCGAGATTTTCGCCCTTGCCCGGCCGGAAATGGGGCCGAACTGGTACCGCTTTGCCGTCGCCGGCCTCGATGAAGGCGAGATGCGCTCGACGGGCGGGCTGCGCTTTGCCGTGGACGGTGGGCTCGACCTGCTGGCGGAGGCCGGCACGATCATCATTCCCGGCTGGCGCGGCATCGATGCACCGGTGCCACGGGTGCTGATCGAGGCGCTACAGGCGGCGCAGGCGCGCGGCGCACGCATCCTCTCCTTCTGCTCCGGCGTCTTCGTGCT
>NZ_JBLZPK010000034.1:0-25028 GCF_049199905.1 Shinella sp. M27 | reverse complement strand
GGCCGGCGCGCCACGACCCATTGGCGCTATACGGATACGCTGACGGCGCGCTTTCCCGCCATCGCGGTGACGCCGGATGTGCTGTATGTCGATGCCGGCAGCGTGCTGACCTCGGCGGGTACGGCGGCGGGGCTCGATCTCTGCCTGCATCTCATTCGCCGGGATTTCGGCACGGAGGCGGCCAATCTCGTCGCCCGGCGCCTCGTCATGCCGGCGCACCGCGATGGCGGCCAGGCGCAGTTCATCCGCCAGGTCGTGCCGCGCACGCATGAGAGCGGCCGGCTCGGGCCACTGCTCGATCATATGCGCGAGGATCTTGGAGCCGACCACACGGTCGCCGCCCTCGCCCGCCGCGCCGGCATGAGCGACCGCACTTTCCTGCGCCGCTTCGAATCGGCCACCGGCATGACGCCGGCCCGCTGGCTGCTCGCCCAGCGCCTCGGCAAGGCGCGTGACCTGCTGGAAGAGACCAATGCGTCGGTCGAGGAGATCGCAGATCTCTCGGGCTTCGGCACGACGGGCACGCTGCGCCATCATTTCCGCCTGCATCTGTCGACGACGCCGGCCGCCTATCGCGAAGCCTTCGGGCGGCAGGCCGCAAGCCGGTCGTGAAACGCAAACGGACGGCCAGAGGCCGCCCGCACTATCTCATCCTGATATCCGGCCCCGCCTATTCCAGGAAGGTCATCGGGTTGACCGGGGTGGCGTTCTTGCGCACCTCGAAGTGAACCTTCGGACGGGTGGCGTTGCCGCTCATGCCCGATGTCGCAACCGTCTGGCCGCGCTGGATCTTCTGACCGCGCTGGACGTTCAGGCCGCCGGCATTGCCGTAGACCGTGACGGTGCCGTCATCGTGGCGCACGAGAACCGCGTTGCCGAGTTCCTTCAGGCTCGAGCCCGAATAGATGACCACGCCGTTTTCAGCGGCCTTGATCGGCGTGCCCTCGGGAACCGAAATGTCGATGCCGTCATTGCGGTTGCCATCGACATTTGCACCGTAGCCGGCAATGACCGCACCGCGCACCGGCCAGCGATACTTGCCGATGCCGGTCGATTCGGGAGCGTCATCCGTCACGTCGGACTTTTCCGTCGCTTCGGTGACCGAAACCGTCTTCACCGGCGCCTTGTAGGCTTCCGGCTTCTTCTCAGCCGTCTCGACCTTCTTTTCCTTGTTGACCGGAACCGAGGCCGTCGTCGTCTTGTCGGTGGTGACCTTCTCGGCCACGACGGCGCCGCCAGCCGGGATCACCAGCTTCTGGCCGATGCGGATGGATGCCGTATCGAGCCCGTTCGCCTTCTTCAGCGCATCGACCGAAACGCCGTTGCTGCGGGCGATCTTGGCGAGCGAATCGCCCGGCTGCACTTCGTAACCGCCCTTGCCATTGCCTTCGCCGGCATCGGCGACGTTCGAGGTCGTCTGGCCGTTCTCCGACTTCTGCTTGTCGCGGCTGGAGGTGCCGGGCAGGATGGCGACGTTCTTCTCGCCCTTCTGCTCCGGCGTCGGCAGCTTGCCATCGACCTTCAGCGTGTGATCCGTCGAAGCCTTGGCGGCACTTGCCGTCGTCGAGAAGGTCGGGATGACGATCTTCTGGCCCGGCTCGGCATCCGAGGAACGCTTCAGGCCGTTGGCGGCAAGGATTTCCTTTTCCGGCACGCCGTAGCGGTTGGCGAGCGTCTTCACGCTTTCGCCCTGGCGCAGCATGACGACGGGCGCGTTGTTCGTCGACCAGCCAGCCTTGCCCTTGACGGTCTTCGTCGTGGCATCGGCCTCGTCGACGATGGCCTTCGCCTTGCGCTGCGGCAGTTCCTGCGCCATCGCGACGTCACGCTCGGCGTCGGCACGGGCGCCGGCCGTCGGGTCGGAAAGCTCGCCGCGCTGGACAGTCATCGGCGTCGTCGCAAGACGCGTGCCGGAGCCGTTCGTCGTCGACGTATTGATCGGATCGTAGGAGACGTTGCCCTGATCCGGGAACGGCTGGTTCAGTGCTTCGTCGCGCGAACCGCCCATCGGATTGACCTGCGCCACCTGGCCGTTGCCCACCGTGCCGCGCGGAACCGGATCGCCGCCGAGAAGCGTGCGGCGCGGAACCGAATTCGTGGTGATATTGTCAGAACCGGAGCTGGAAAAGAGGCCGCCAAAACGGGAAACGTCCGAGCTGCACCCGGTCGCAACGCTGGCCAGCAGGGCGGCCGCCATCAGACGGGTCGCTGTCCTACCAAAACTCGGCGATACACTCTTACGCATGAGACTACCCAATCGGTACGCTACTTGATGTAGGCCGATTAAAGCGCGTTAGAGTTACTGCCCGGTTAAAGCCGGGCTATCCGCATCGTTTTTTTGATGAATTGATAACCATGGCGGCGCAGCGTGGCAGCCAGCCGAAGCTCAGAAGCCGGTGGCGTACATGCTGTCGGCGCGCGAGATGCGGCCGGAGACACGGGCGACGTTCTCGTAGTCGCCAGCGCTCGGCTGGAAGATCGCCGAGATCGGCGTCGCGCGGCGCTGGCTGCGGTCACCGGTGGCGGTCGCATTCTCTAGAGCGGCATCCGGCGCCGTCATGTCGAGGGCGCTTTCATTGTAGGCGATGGCGCGGAGCGCCGAGACGGCAGGTTCGCGCGTACCGGCATAGCGGCCGCTGCGCTGGTCTTCGGCCGGCATGCTGTCGAAATATTCGATATAGGCGCGGTAGTAGCCCTTGCGGTCGCCTTCCTCGAGGAAGTGGCCGTAAGCCGCATATTCGCGCTTTTCCAGCTCCGACGTGTCGAGATTGTTACGCTCGGCTTCCGTCAGCGACGGCTGACTGTAAGCCGCCTCTTCCTTGGCGACGCTGAGCACGAGCAGCGCATCGACGGACAGACCGACATGGGCGGACGGATCATAGCTGCCGCCGGCGAGATGCGCGGTCGATGCGGCCTCAGCGACTTCTTCGGCAGGCTTACCCGCAGCCTTCGTCGCGAGATAGGCGAGGCCGTCATTGGTCGAGCTGCTGGCGATCCTGTTCGAAACGTACATTGCCCTCTCCATCGGAACTTCGGAAACCACTGGAAAACCGGCGTTCTGCGTGGAATTTGTGCTTCGTTACCGGCCTACGCCCCGAAGCTTGCGCGAAGCTTACCAAAGTTAACAAATGGTTAACGCGCTGTATTTGCAGAGGGAATTCACGCGTCGCGTGTGACAGGCTGCAACGAGAGCCCCGTCTTGCCGTAGAAATACCGCAAGACTCAGCGGGCAAAGGCCCGCTAAGCCGCAAAATATTGATTTCGGAAGAGATTGCGGCGGGCTTAGAGAGCCTGCGCCATCTGGGGCACGATCGGCAGGTAGGGCACCTCGAAGAGGTCCTCACGATCGAACCGGCTGCCGGTCTTGACCAGCTTCAGCATGCGGCACTCGGTTTCACTGACCATGACGGGCGCAATGAGCATGCCGCCGGAGACGAGCTGTTCGGCGAAGAAGCGTGGCAGGGCCGGAAATGCGGCCGTGACGAGAATGCGGTCGAAGGTCCCCTCGCCCGGCATGCCGTTGCTGCCATCGGCCTGGCGCACGATGACGTTGCGGATGCCCGCCTTGTCGATGGAGGCTTGAGCGTTCGTGACGAGCGTGCGGTAGCGATCGACGGTCAGCACACGCTCGGTCATGCGGCCCATGACGGCGGCGGTGAAGCCGCTGCCGGTGCCGACTTCGAGAATGCGCTGGCCGGCCTTGAGATTCAGGAGATGCAGGATGCGCACCGAGAGGTCGATGCCCTCCATGAAGGAGCCGCAATCGAGCGGCAGCACGCGACGCGAATAGGCTTCGCCGGCAAATTGCGGCGGCACGAACAGCGTGCGAGGCGTCTGTTCGACAGCGGTCAGAAGCTCGATATTGTTGATGCCCTGCCCGCGCAGACGCAGCGCCAGAGCCGCAAAACCTTCCTTCTCGATCACCCGCCCCGTGCTCAATCCGCGTCTCCACCGTTGAGCGCGCGCTGCACGCGGTCGAGCACGGAATAATCCGTCAGGTCGAGTTTGAGCGGCGTGACAGAGATCTTGTGGTTCTTCACGGCATGAATGTCCGTGCCGGCGCGGAAATCGCCCTTCCGCTCGCCGAAGCGCAGCCAGTAATAGGGGAAGCCGCGACCATCGGCGCGTTCCTCGATCGTCAAACCGAAATCGAGCTTGCCTTGCGCCGTGACTTCGACGCCCTGTACGTCTGCCGGTGCGCAGTTCGGGAAATTGATGTTGAAGAACGTCCAGTCCGGCAGTTCCACATCCATCAGCTGGCGAATGAGTTTCGGCGCAAAGCTTTCGGCGACTTCCCACGGCACGACGCGGCCGCCGGCATGGTTGTAGGCTTGGCTCAGCGCCATGGACTTGATGCCTTGCAGCGTGCCCTCGATGGCGCCGGCGACCGTACCCGAATAGGTCACATCATCAGCCATGTTGGCGCCGACATTCACGCCGGACAGAACGAGGTCCGGCTTCCTGTCCAGAACTTCGCGCACGCCCATGATGACGCAGTCCGTCGGCGTGCCGCGCAGGGCGAAACGCTTTTCGTCGATCTTGCGCAGACGCAGCGGCTCCGAAAGGGTCAGCGAATGCGCAAGGCCACTCTGGTCCGTCTCCGGGGCCACGATCCAGACGTCATCGGTGAGTTCGCGGGCAATCCGCTCCAGGGCCGCGAGGCCTTCGGCGTGGATACCATCGTCATTGGTCAGCAGAATGCGCATCCGGTGCTCCGCCTCAGGCGGCCTTCTCGATCTTCGTCAGGCCGCCCATGTAAGGCAGCAGGACCTCCGGCACGGTGACCGAGCCGTCGGCGTTGAGGTAGTTTTCCAAAACGGCGATCAGCGCGCGGCCGACGGCGGTGCCCGAGCCGTTCAGCGTGTGCACGAACTTCGTCGCCTTGTCGTCCTTGCCACGATAGCGCGCATTCATGCGGCGGCCCTGGAAATCGCCGCAGACCGAGCAGGACGAGATTTCGCGGAACGTATCCTGTCCCGGCAGCCAGACTTCAAGATCATAGGTCTTGCGGGCGCCAAAGCCCATGTCGCCGGTGCAGAGCGTCATGACGCGGTAATGCAGGCCGAGACGCTTGAGGATTTCCTCCGCGCAGGCCGTCATGCGCTCGTGTTCGTCGACAGCGCTTTCGGCATCGGTGATCGAGACGAGTTCGCATTTCATGAACTGGTGCTGGCGCAGCATGCCGCGCGTGTCGCGGCCCGAGGAGCCGGCCTCGGAACGGAAGCACGGCGTCAGCGCGGTGAAGCGCAGCGGCAGCTTTTCCTGTTCGAGAATGTCTTCGCGCACGAGATTGGTGAGCGAGACTTCAGCCGTCGGGATCAGCCAGCGGCCGTCCGTGGTGCGGAACAGGTCTTCGGAAAATTTCGGAAGCTGGCCGGTGCCGAACATGGCATCGTCACGCACCAGCAGCGGCGCATGCACTTCCGTATAGCCATGTTCCCCGGTGTGTACATCCAGCATGAACTGGCCGAGAGCGCGCTCGAGACGCGCAAGCTGGCCCTTCAGCACGGTGAAACGCGAACCGGCGATCTTGGCGGCAGCTTCGAAATCCATGTAGCCAAGCGCTTCGCCGATTTCGTAATGCTCCAGCGGCTTGTGGTTCCAGCCGGGCTTGCTGCCCCATTTGTGCTTTTCCACATTGCCGGTCTCGTCCGAGCCGACCGGCACGTCGTCAAACGGGATGTTCGGCAGGCGCGACAGGGCGTCGTTGAGCTCGGCCGTGACCTGGCGCTCTTCCTCCTCGGCGGCCGGGAGTTGGTCCTTGATGGCCGAAACCTCGGCCTTCAGCCTGTCGGCAAGCTCGCCGTTCTTGGCGGCCATTGCCGCGCCGATCTCCTTGGAGGCGGCATTGCGGCGCGACTGCATGTCCTGCGCCTTCTGGATGACGCTGCGGCGCTTCTCGTCGAGTTCGATCAGGGACTGTGCAAGGGGGCTCGCGCCGCGTTTTGCCAGAGCGGCATCGAGAGCGGCAGCGTTGTCGCGGATCCATTTGATATCAAGCATTGTCGTTCCAGGCGTTGCGTGGATGGAGCCCATCCCGCCCGGCAGCGACCCGCCGGCGAAGCCTCAGTCGGCTTCGGCCTGCGTTGCAGCGACCTCGTTTTCCGCATCCTGCGCGTTCGAGACGCTCGCCCGCTGCCGTTCGATGAGTCGGGCCGTATAGATGGAAATCTCGTAGAGAAGGATGGCCGGCAGTGCAAGGCCGATCTGGGAAACCGGATCGGGCGGCGTCAAAACGGCAGCCACCACGAAGGAGATGACGATGGCGTATTTGCGCTTTTCCTTCAGCGTCTGCGACGTGATGAAACCGGCGCGTACCAGCAGCGACGAGATCACCGGAAGCTGGAACACCAGGCCGAAGGCAAAGATCAGCGACATGATGAGGCTGAGATATTCGGACACTTTCGGCAGAAGCTGGATCGACACCTGGCCTTCACCGCCGCCCTGCTCCATGGCGAGAAAGAACCACATGACCATGGGCGTGAAGAAGAAATAGACCAGCGCGGCGCCGATCAGAAACAGGATGGGCGAAGCGACCAGGAACGGCAGGAACGCGGCGCGCTCGTTCTTGTAAAGACCGGGCGCGACGAATTTGTAGACCTGCTGGGCGATGACCGGAAAAGCGATGACGAAGGCGCCGAACATGGCGACCTTGATCTGCGTGAAGAAGAACTCCTGCGGCGCCGTATAGATCAGCTCGACATTGCGGTGCGTCAGCCCCGCCCATTCCACCGCCCATTTGAAGGGCAGGACGAGCAAGTTGAAAAGCTGCTTGGCGAAATAGAAGCAGACCAGGAAGGCGATGAAAAACGCACCGACGGCCCAGAGCAGACGGCGGCGCAGTTCGATCAGATGCTCGATGAGCGGCTGTGGCTTGTCGTCAATATCGCCGCTCATGCCTCGCCCTTCTTGGTCTTCGTAGTCTTGGTTTTTGCCGTCAAGGATTTGGCCGGAGCCGCCTTCTTGGCAGCCGGTGCTTTGGCGGTAGCTTTCTTCGGCTCGGCCTCAGCCTTTACGGCCGCCTTGCGCGGCTTTGCCACCTTGGCACTGTCGTCAACTGCCTTCTTCTTCGCCGTCTTGCTCACCGGACCGGTTTTGAGGGGAACGGCGGCGACGGGTTCGGCGGAAGCGGGCTTCGCCCCCTCGGACGGAACGGCGAGGGGCGCGCTGGGCACGCTCTCGGCCGGATTGGCCGAAGACGTGGGCGTGGTGACGGAGCTGGTCGCCTTGTGCAGGTCGGCCTTCAGATCGTCGCCCACCTGACGCAGCGGGTTCACCGCATCCCGGATGGTGTTGAGCGGATTGAGCTTCTGCGCTTCACCGATAGTCTTGCGCAGATCGTCGAGATCGGCCTCGCGCAGCGCCTCGTCGAACTGCTGGCGGAAATCGCCCGCCATGCCGCGCATCTTGGAGACCATGCGGCCGAACGTCCTGAGCATCTGCGGCAGGTCCTTCGGACCCACCACAATGATCAGCACGATGGCGATGACGAGTATCTCGGTCCAGCCGACATCAAGCATAGAAAACTGTCCTCATAGGCCGTAACCAGCGGTCCACGGCCGGATGCCGGTCACTTGACCTCGTCGGCCTTGTGATCGACCGTCTTCGCCTGGTCGGCGGCAGCGGCCTCCTCGTCGGACATGCCCTTCTTGAAGTTCTTGATACCCTTGGCAACGTCGCCCATCAGTTCCGGGATTTTGCCGCGGCCGAACAGCAGCAGCACAACCACCAGAACGATCAGCCAATGCCAGATGCTGAAAGAACCCATTTTCCTAACTCCCTTACGAACCCTTACCCCGA
This sequence comes from Shinella sp. M27, assembly GCF_049199905.1. Classification (NCBI taxonomy): domain Bacteria; kingdom Pseudomonadati; phylum Pseudomonadota; class Alphaproteobacteria; order Hyphomicrobiales; family Rhizobiaceae; genus Shinella; species Shinella sp. M27. The sequence goes on along the minus strand of NZ_JBLZPK010000034.1, from coordinate 17,228 downwards.
TGTAAGACGTTCAGCTGTTTTTTTCAAACACTAGAATATCCCGCTGGTTAGCCGAAAGCGTGACGTCACGCAATCCGGCGGCCAGCTGGTCTGCCCGCACACGGGCCCGGATAGGCCGGTCCGTGCCCGGTATGGCGAGGTTCAGCAGCTCCACGACGCCGAGAAACCGCCGCGACAATATGCGCGCCGGAATTTCGCCGCCCGTCTCCAGAACCCGAATCCCGGAGAGGCGCACGGCGACATGCACCTTCTGCCCATCCCGGAAGCGGCTGCCATCCACATTGCCGAGCGGCGTTTCCACGATGCCGCCGCGCACATGTCCCGGAAATTCGTTGATCTCAGAGAAAAACGCCGCGGCAAAGATATCCTTCGGGTGAAGGTAAAGCTCCTCCGCCGTGCCGACCTGCACGAGACACCCGTCCTTGAGAAGCGCGATCCGATCGCCCATGCGCATCGCCTCTTCGGCATCATGCGTGACGACGATGGCGCTGGCGCGGGACTGGCGCAAAATCGACAGCGTATCGGCGCGGATGGAATCCTTCAGGCGCGAGTCGAGACCGGAAAACGGCTCGTCCATCAACAACACGGAGGGGCGCGGCGCGAGCGCACGGGCCAGCGCCACGCGCTGCTGCTCACCGCCCGACAGCATGTGCGGAAACTTTTGGGCATAATGCGAAAGGCCGACGCGCTCCAGCGCGATCTCGGCCTCGGCTTCCGCTTCGGCGCGCGGCAGTGCCGTTAAGCCAAAGCGCACATTGTCGAGCACCGACATATGCGGAAAGAGCGCGAAATCCTGGAACATCAGGCCGACGCCGCGCCGCTCCGGCGGCAGAAAGGTGCTTGGGCCTGCGATCTCGCGGTCGTTGAGAAGGACGCGACCCGCCGTCTGCACTTCGATGCCGGCGGCGATGCGCAGCAGCGTCGTCTTGCCGGAGCCGGAGGGGCCGAGCAGGCAGAGCACTTCGCCGGGCTCGGCCGTCAGCGAGATGCCACGGATCGTCTGCTTGTTCTGGTAGCTATGGTGGATGTCTTCGAAGGCAAGGCGCGCGGCGAAGGTTACCGCCGATGCCCGTCTCGTCTCGATATCGCTGGAGCCCGAGGGGTCCGAAGCCATTGCCAAAATCTTTCCCTGTCACCGTTCGGGCCGGCTACAGTCCTGCCCGAACAAGCGCTTCTTATTCTGCTTACCGCAGGAGCGCATCCCGCTGTTTGTTTTCCCGCAACATCCCGCGCAAGGCGCTTCAGAAACCGCGGTGCCAGCCCATAAGCGTCGCCTATTCGTCTTCTTTCCCGCCCGGTGTCAAGAGACCGAGTTCTTCCAGGTCGAGCTGGGTAATCGGATCCTCGTCCTCTGCCAGTTCGTCCTCGCCGAGCGGCAGAGGTACCTGAAAATTGGAGGGAATGCGGCCGGAAAGAAGACCGGCGCCCTTCAATTCTTCGAGACCGGGCAAGTCGCGCAGTTCCTCCAGGCCGAAATGGTCAAGGAAGTCGCGTGTCGTGCCGAAGGTGACGGGGCGGCCGGGCGTGCGGCGGCGGCCGCGAAACCGCACCCAACCCGCTTCCATCAGCACGTCGAGCGTACCTCTGGAGGTCTGCACGCCTCTGATGTCCTCGATCTCGGCGCGGGTGACCGGCTGGTGGTAAGCGATGATCGACAGCACCTCGAGGGCGGCGCGCGACAATTTGCGCACCTCCGTCTCGTCGGTGCGGATGACAAAGGACAGGTCCGGCGCCGTGCGGAAAGCCCAGCCGTCATCGACTTGCACGAGATTGACGCCGCGCCCGGCATACAGGCCCTTCAGCTCGCGCATGACATGCAGCACGTCGACGCCGCGCGGCAGGCGATCGGCGATGTAGCTCTGCGACACCGGCCCGGCGGAAGCAAAGACCAGCGCCTCGGCGATGCGCGCGGCCTCATGCAGCCGGCGCGGATCGACGATCGTGCCGCCCTCCCCATCGTCGTTCCCATCAGCCATTATCGGCGTTCCCCTCGTCGTTGCCATCGGGCTTTGGGCCGCGGCGCAGATAGATCGGTTGGAACACGCCGTCCTGACGAAGCTCCAGGCGCCCTTCCCGCACGAGTTCCAGCGTTGCCGCAAACGCGCTGGCGATCGCCGTCGTGCGCTCGGTCGGATCGGTCAGGTAGCGCAGCATGAAATGGTCGAGCGACGTCCAGTCGTCATCCGCAAAGCCGCCGACGAGCAGCGACAGGATTTCGCGCGCATCGGACAGCGACCAGACCGTGCGCTTCTCGATCGTCACCTGGGTGATCGCATGGCGCTGGCGCAGCGACGCATAGGCGTTGAGCAGGTCGTAGAGCGAGGCTTCGAAAGCGGAGCGCCGTTCGGTTGGAATATGCTCCGGCATGCCGCGGGCAAAGACATCGCGGCCGAGGCGGTTGCGGTTGACGAGGCGCGTCGCGGCATCGCGCATCGCTTCCAGCCGCTTGAGGCGGAAGGCCAGGCTTGCCGCCATTTCCTCGCCCGAGGGGCCATCGTCCTTGGCTTGTTTGGGGATAAGAAGACGCGATTTGAGATAGGCCAGCCACGCCGCCATGACGAGATAGTCGGCGGCGAGTTCGATGCGGATCTTTCGCACCTTGTCAATGAAGGCGAGATACTGCTCGGCGAGCGCCAGAACAGAAATGCGGGTGAGGTCCACCTTCTGCGTGCGGGCGAGATGCAGCAGGAGATCGAGCGGCCCTTCGAAGCCGGCGAGATCGACGACGAGGCTTTCTTCCGAAAGCCCCCGCTCCTCGCCGGCATCCTGCCACAGATCATCCATCGGCGCTCCCGCGCCGCGGCCGTTCTTCTGTGACTTGCCTGTCGGTCCCTGCACGCTACTCCTTTGCAGCGCCTTCAGGACACCGCGATCATGGCATTGAACTCTTCGCGCAGCGCCTGTTCGTCCGCCCCGTCGGGCGTCGTGAAGGCTGCACGCACCGCCTTCGCTCGCCGCAGGCTTTCACCCGCCAGCGGCGGCGCATTCTCGGTCACCATGATCATTTCGTCCATGATGCCATGGCAATGCAACACCATGTCGAGGCCGGCGGCGATGATTCCCCGAGTTCTTTCGGCAATATCGCCCTTGAGCGCATTCATCGACACGTCGTCGGACATCAGCAGGCCATCGAAGCCCATATGGCCGCGGATGATCTCGCGCACCACCTTGGCCGAGGTCGTCGCCGGATTGTCCGCGTCGATCGCGGTGAAGACGATATGGGCGGACATCCCCATCAGCTCGTCCTTCATGCGGCGGAAGGGCACGAAGTCGCAGGCTTCGAGCTCTGCGCGGCTGGCATGCACCACCGGCAGGTCGTGATGGGAATCGACCATGGTGCGGCCGTGGCCCGGCATGTGTTTCATGATCGGCAGCAGGCCGCCGGCCTTCAGGCCCTCGGCCGCCGCCTTGCCCATCGCCGAGACGATTTCCGGCTCCTGACCGTAGGCGCGGTTGCCGATGACGTCGTGCACGCCGGGCACGGCGACATCCAGCACCGGCAGGCAATCGACATTGATGCCGAGACGGTAGAGATCGAACGCGTGCAGGCGCGACATCAGCCAGGCGGCGCGCAAGCCCTTTTCCGCATCCGCGCGGTAGATGGCGCCGAGTGCGGCGGCATTCGGATATTGCTGGACATGCGGCGGCTTGATGCGCTGGACGCGGCCGCCTTCCTGATCGATCAGCACGGGAATATCGCTGCCGCCGCCGATGCAGTCCCGCATTTCCGCCGTCAGATGCGCGACCTGGGCGGGATCGCCGATATTGCGGCCGAACAGGATGAAGCCCCAGGGCCGCTCGCTGCGGAAGAAGGCCTTTTCGTCGTCGGTGAGGCTCAGGCCCTTGCAGCCCGAAATGAAGGATTTCGATTCGCTCATGTCGGCAATCTCAGCGGTTTGGCGTTGGATGGGCAAAAAGAAAGGCGCGGAACTCGTCCCGCGCCTTCCAAAAATCTGGTCTTAACCTCAGCGCGTGACCAGGCAGCTGCCGCCGGCGCCCTTATAGCGGCTGCACAGAGCGTTTGCTTCTTCACGCGAGCCGGCCGGGATGCGAATGCGGAAGAACGTGCCCTTGTTGGGGATTTCCGCCTTCTTGATATCCACGCCGCGGCCGCCGATGACGCTGCCGAACTTCGACGACAGGTTCTTGTAGGTCTTCTGCGCATCCGCTTCCGAGGGTACCGAGGCGATCTGGATGACGTAGCTGCCGGGCGCGACGGCCGCGACCTGGGTCTGTTCCGCAGTCTGCTGGGTCTGCGTCGCCGATGCGGTTTCCGTGCCGGAAACATTGCCGTTTTCCGTGACGGTGCCGACAACGGTGACGGGCTGGTCGACCGGACGGGTGACCGGAACCGGCGCCTTGCCGTCAGTCGAAGTGCCCTCGGTCGTGGTGCCGGCCGTCGCACCGATCGTCGTCGTCTTGACGGTGCGCACAGGTGCGGTGTCGTCGACTTCAGCGGTCGCCACTTCGGCGAGCGCCGAGCGCGGCTGGCCGTCCGTCGCATTCTGCTCGGCGCGCAGCGAGGCGTCGGCGTCGAGGGTGGCATTGGCGGTCGCGGAGGCCTCACCCGACGTGGCGGCCGTCGTTGCCGTCGCCTTGGCATCGAGGCCGGCGGTTTCGCTCGAAGGCTCGCTCACGATGTCTTCGCGGGCGACGAGCGTGCCGTCGGGCTTGACGATCATCGTCTTGACCTTGCGCGGCGAGACGAGCGGCTTGCCGTCGGCGGTCGCCGTTTCCGGCTCGTCGACACCCGGCAGCAGGCGGTTGCTGTCGTCTTCGGCCGTGGCGGGCGTATCGACGCCGTCATCCGGCAGGGCTTCCGGCGTGAGCGTGCGCTGCACGACATCGACAGGCTCTTCCGTCGAGGTGACGAGCTGTTCCTGCTGCGGCGTGCTGGCATTGTCGCCGGCAACGCGGTCGTAGACTGCCTTGTCCTGGTTGGGCACGGTCTTGCCGCCCTTTTCGGCGGGCACGACCTTGACCGGATCCTTGTCGGCGAGAATGACGCGCGGTTCGCCCGAGCCGGCCGCGCCACCACCGGTGAAAGCGCTCCAGGCATAGACGCCACCGCCGCCAATCAACAGCAGACCGGCGATCGACGCGGCGATCAGCAGACCGCGACGCGGGCGCGACTGCTCGTCATCATAGCCGTCGCCGCTGTAGAGCTGGGTCGCCTGGCCCGGATCGACCGGGATCGCCATGCGCTCGGGCTGGCTGAGCGAGCGGCGGAAATCCTCTTCCAGCGCGCGCTCGAAATCGTCGACATCGTTCATCTGCGCGACCGGCTGGGCGGCAGCGGCAACCGCACCGGCAGCGACACCGGCCTGCAGGCTTTCGCGGCGCGTCGGCTTGGCAGCAGGCTCGGTGAAGAGCTGGGCCATCTCGGCATCGATGTCGAATTCGTAATCCGGCTGGACGACCGGCGGCTTTTCCTTCTCGATGACCGGCAGCTGCGGCACGTCGAGTTCGGTGACCGGAGACACTCCCTCGTCGGTATCGGCGATCATCGTCGGATCGAACGGCAGCGAGCCATCCGCCATCTCGGCGACGACGGGCTGCGGGACCGCAGTATAGGTGGAGACCGGCACGGCAACGGCGGGCTCGCGACGGACCGGCGTCTGGACCTCGACGGGCTTTGCGACAGCAGCCTTCACTTCGACCGGCTTCGCGTCGACGGGCTTGACCACAGCGGGCTTCGCTTCAACCTTTGCCGGAACATCATCCAGCACGATATCAGACAGGTCGAGCTCGATATCCGAAAGATCGAACTCCATCGATTCGAAGTCGACTTCCGGCTCGGCAACAGCAGCCGGACGGGCTTCGACAACGGGGCGGATTTCTGCGACCGGTGCAGGCTCGACCTTCTCGACCGGCTTCTGGACGACCGGCGTCGCGATCGCGGACATAACCGGATCACGCTGCTGGTTCACCGTCGGCGTCGCGCGACGGCCGAAGATCGAGGCGATGTTGGCAGGATTGCGCGATTCGCCCGTGAAAGGCGTACGCGCCTCCGGAACCGGGAAACGCTCCACGTCGGCCAGCAGGGCGTCGCGATCATCGATAACAGTTTCGACGGATTCGACGCGATAGTCCGGCGCCGCATCGAAGACAGGCTCTTGCGCCTGCCATTGGCTTTCCACTTCAGCAGCGACACGGGCACGCTCTTCACGGCTGTCGAAGGTGAGATCGGCAACGAAATGCGGCTCGTCCTTGGCATAGGAAGTCTCGGCCTGGAACGGCTCCGCCTCCGCTTCCGCCGAAATCAGCTCCTGGAAGGTCGGCTCGGCATTGCTCTCGACGGTCTCGACGACAACAGGCTGCGGCTCGACAAACGTCGCCTCGGCGACGGGGTGCAGGTCGGCAACGAGATCGTCGGCAAAGCCGTCGCCGATCGAAAGTTCCAGCTCGCGCTCCAGATCCACACTCAGATCGTCCATGCGGACGTCATCCGCGGGCATCGGCTGGAAGCCGAGGAATTCCGGCTGGCGCGCCTCGGACGCGGACCGGCTGACAGGCATTACATCCGCAACCGGTTCCTGACGAACCGGCGTCTCGAAGCGCGGCTCGAAGCGGTCGGCGAATTGACGGCCGGTATGAACCACCGGCTCGGCCTCGATGGCGGGCACTTCGTTGACGGCGGCTTCCAGCTCATCGGCGAGCAGAAGCGACGAGTCGGCCTCGAAAACCGGCTCCGCTTCTACGGGCTGTTCGAAGACGGTTTCGGCGAAGGACGGCTCGCGATGCGCGGCAACCGGCGTTGCGTTGTGGCGCACCGGCGCTTCATCGATGATGGCGGCACGGTCTTCCACAACCGGCACAGCCTCTTCGAAGACAGGCTCGACAGGACGGGCGGCAGGCTTTTCCGCAGCGCGGCTCGGCGCATCATACTGCTCGAAAGCGCGCATGAGCTCATCCTCAAGGGCCAGGACGGGATTTTCCCGTCTTGGCACACTATCGAGAGGCTCCGAGGAGGACTTGACATGGGTCTGTGCCACATCCTTGACCGGACGCGGCTCATAGCCGACGAGACGGGCAAGCTCGCTCAGCGGATCATCGTCCGCCAAGAGATCCGTGTCCGCGGTTCCGCTTCGCGCGAAGTTCTTGTCTGCCATACTGCTTCCCACTCAAAAGCTACAAAGTCGCGTTTGCCAGCTTATTGTGGGCAAATGGTGACGTTATCGCATCTCGTCCGGTGCTGCCGTGCCTGTAATGGCAAGGGCGGACTTCAAAACAGAGGCAACAGCGTGCACCAGCCCAAGTCTGGCGATACTCAATTCTCTATTTTTATCGTTAACAAACCGTAATTCCGTTTGTTCTTTGCCTTTATTCCAATGCGCATGGAACGCGCTGGCAAGATCATAGAGATAAAAAGCGATGCGATGCGGCTCCTGCGCCAGTGACGCCGCCTCGATGACACGCGGATATTCTGCAAGCTTGGCGAGAAGCTGAAGCTCGCTCGGATCGGCGATATTGCCCTTGATCGCACCGGCGAGATCGAGCGCGCCGATGTCGAGCCCCGGGAAGGCCTCGGCCGCCTGGCGGAACACCGACATGCAGCGCGCATGGGCATACTGCACGTAGAAGACCGGGTTGTCCTTGGACTGCTCTGTCACCTTGGCGAAGTCGAAGTCGAGCGGTTCGCTGTTCTTGCGATAGAGCATCATGAAGCGCACCGGATCGCGGCCGACTTCATCGACGACATCCCGCAGCGTGACGAAGTCGCCGGAGCGCTTCGACATCTTTACCGGCTCGCCGTCTCGATAGAGCTTCACCAGCTGGCACAGCAGCACCGTCAGCTTGGCCTTGCCTTCCGACACGGCGCGCGCGACCGCTTCCAGGCGCTTGACGTAACCGCCGTGGTCGGCGCCGAGCACATAGATCATCTCGTCGAAGCCGCGGTCGTACTTGTCCTTGAAATAGGCGACGTCGGCCGCGAAATAGGTGTAGGAGCCATCCGATTTGATCAGCGGGCGGTCGATATCGTCACCCACTTCCGTGGAGCGGAACAGCGTCTGCTCGCGGTCTTCCCAGTCTTCCGGCAACTGGCCCTTCGGCGGCGGCAGAACACCCTTATAGACATGGCCCTTGAAGGTCAGGTCGTTGATGGCGGTGCGGATCGGCGCGCCATTGCTGGCATGCAGCGAACGCTCGGAGAAGAACACGTCGTGCTTGACGTTGAGGGCGGCCAGATCCTCGCGGATCATCGCCATCATCATCTCGATCGTCTTTTCCTTGACGATCGGCATCCACTGCGCTTCCGACATGGCGCGCAGGGTCGTGCCGTGTTCGGCAGCCAGCACTTCGCCGACCGGGACGAGATAGTCACCCGGATAGAGGCCCGACGGGATTTCGCCGATCACCTCGCCGAGCGCCTCGCGGTAGCGCAGGAAGGCGGACTTCGCCAGCACGTCGATCTGCGAGCCGGCGTCGTTGATGTAATATTCCTTCGTCACCGCATAGCCGGCAAAGGCCAGCAGGTTGGCGAGCGCATCGCCGACGACGGCGCCGCGGCAATGGCCGACATGCATCGGGCCGGTCGGATTGGCGGAGACATATTCGACATTGACCTTGCGGCCGGCGCCGAGCGAGCCGCGACCGTAATCGGTGCCTTCGGAAACGATGGCGGCCAGCAGCTTCTGCCAATAGGGCACGGACAGGCGCACATTGATGAAGCCCGGGCCCGCGACGCTGACATCGGCGACTTCGGGATCGTTCTTCAGTTCGGCGACGATGAGATCGGCAAGCGCGCGTGGATTGAGGCCGAGCGGCTTGGCCAGCACCATGGCCGCATTGGTCGCGACGTCGCCATGGCTGGCATCACGCGGCGGTTCGACGCTGATACGACTGAAATCAACATCGGCGCGCTTCTCGCGCACGATCTCAAGTCCTTCGAGTACGTTTTTGATTCTGCTATCGAAGTCTGTAAAAAGGTTCATCTCATCCATCCGCTCGCGGCGGCCATTTATGGCCATTCCTGCGAAGAAGTTCGGTTCGGCGGGTGACTATCGCAAATCCGGAGTATGGTCAAACAGCCGTCGGTGCGTGTCGACCGCGTAGTTGTCGGTCATTCCGGCGAGATAATCGCCGACATGGCGGGCCCGCGCCGATTCCGGCATGCTGGCGATGCGGTCCACCCAATAGTGCCCCTGCATGAGCTGCGGGTCGTCCATATAGACATGATAGAGGTCCGTCAGGATCTCGGCCGCATTGGCGCGCACGCGCATCACGTCGGGATGGCGGTAGATGCGCGAGAACAGCAGCTTCTTGATCTGCTTGTCCGTCACCGACATCGCCTCGGTGAAGGTCGCGAGGCAGCGATGCGCCTTGCGCACGTCCTGCGCGCTCTCCGGCCGCTCCTCGCGGATGGCCGCCTGCGCGTAGCCGATGACGTCCTCGACCATGCGGGTGATCTGGCGTCGCATGATTTCGTGCGTGAAGCGCGGCGCTTCCAGGCCCGGGTACTTGTCGGAGACTTCCTTCATCAGCCCGGCGAGGAACGGCACCTCCTCCAGCATCTCGAAGGTGAGGTAGCCGGAGCGCAGCCCGTCGTCGATGTCATGGGTGTTATAGGCGATATCATCGGCAATTGCCGCGACCTGCGCCTCCATGCTGGCGAAGCTGCCAAGTTCCAGATCGTGCATAGCGCAATATTCGAGGATCGGCCGCGGCACGTCCTCGCCATGGGTGCATTCGCCGGTCGGGCCGATCAGCGGGCCGTTGTGCTTGACGAGCCCTTCCAGGCTTTCCCATGTCAGGTTCAGCCCGTCGAACTCCGCATAACGCCGCTCCAGCTTGGTGACGATGCGCAGCGACTGGGCATTGTGGTCGAAGCCGCCGAAGGGTTTCAGCACCGCGTCCAGCGCGTCCTCCCCGGTATGGCCGAAGGGCGTGTGGCCGAAATCGTGCACCAGCGCCACGCCCTCGGCGAGGTCTTCGTCGAGTTTCAGGGCGCGCGCCAGCGCGCGGGCGATCTGCGCGACCTCGATCGTATGCGTCAGGCGCGTGCGATAATGGTCTCCGTCGGCAGCGATGAAGACCTGCGTCTTGTGCTTGAGGCGCCGGAAGGCGGTGGTGTGCACGATGCGGTCGCGGTCGCGCTGGAAGTCCGAGCGGGTGGGACTATCGCTCTCGGCATGAAGCCGTCCGCGCGTCGCCCAGGGGTCGGACGCATAGATCGCCCGTTGCCCGGCGCCGAACCCAAGCGCATGTCTGTCAAACGTCATTCGTCACCTGCCGTCACGCCGCCCATTGACGCGGCCTCAATGCCTTCATACCTATAGTGTGCACAGCGGCAAGTCCGGCTGCAAGCAAAGCTTGAAAAACAAATCTTTTCAGAGATTTGTCTGAATGGCTTACAGCAGCGGGATGCATGACGGCCCGGCCGTCGCCGTCTTCCAAGAAAGCGATTCTCTCCGGATCTTGACCCCGGCAGGAGGCAGACATGACCGACAAGTCCGTTACCATCTCCGATGCCGCCGCCCGGCGCATCGCATCGATCCTGGGCTCGGCCCCCGAAAAGCAGGCGCTGCGCGTCTCCGTCGAAGGTGGCGGCTGTTCCGGCTTTTCCTATAAATTCGACCTCGTCGAGGACCAGCAGGACGACGACATGGTGCTCGAAAAGGACAATGCCAAGGTGCTGATCGACCAGCTCTCGCTCGTCTATATGGACGGGTCGGAGATCGATTTCATCGACAACCTTCTTGGCCAGTCCTTCCAGATCAGGAACCCGAACGCCGTCGCCAGCTGTGGCTGCGGCACCAGCTTCTCGATCTAAGCAATCTTTTCCGCAATTCCGGACGCAAAACCGCTACACATTTTTGCTGGAATTGCTCTGATCTCACAGGAACCCCGCATGCCGATCAAGATTGCCACCTGGAACATCAACGGCGTGCGGGCGCGCATCGACAATCTCGTCGCGTGGCTGAAGGAATCGAACCCCGATATCGTCGGCCTGCAGGAAATCAAGACGGTCGACGAGGGCTTTCCGCGCGCCGAGATCGAGGCGCTCGGCTTTCATATCGAGACGCATGGCCAGAAGGGTTTCAATGGCGTCGCGCTGCTCTCCAAGATCCGCCCCGATGAAGTGAACCGCGGCCTGCCCGGTGGCGAGGGCGACGAACAGTCCCGCTTCATCGAGGGCGTATTTTCCGTCGAGGGTGGCGCGATCCGCTTCTGCTGCCTTTACCTGCCGAACGGCAATCCGCCTGAAGATCCGGTCAAGTATCCCTACAAGCTCTCCTGGATGGATCGTCTCGTCGCCTTTACCGAGGACCGGCTGGCGCTCGAGGAACCGCTGATCCTAGCCGGCGACTACAATGTCATTCCCGAGCCGCACGACTGCTGGGACGTGAAAGTCTGGGAACGCGACGCGCTCTACCTGCCGCCGACCCGCCAGGCTTTCCGCCGGCTGGAAAATCTTGGCCTCACCGATGCCGTGCGCGCCTCATCCGATGCAACACCGCTCTATACGTTCTGGGATTACCAGGCCGGGGCCTGGCCGAAAAACAACGGTATCCGCATCGACCACCTGATGCTGTCGGCCGAAGCGTCCGACCGACTCGTCTCGACGGATGTCGAAAAGCACGTGCGCAACTGGGAAAAGCCGTCCGACCACGTTCCGGTCGTGGCCGTGCTCGACTACGCGCTGTCGACGGCAGCGTAGCCTCGGGGCGACCAAGCGCCCTGCCCTGATTTCAAGAGATTTATTCGCCCGAATTGAAGCGGATGTTCTGTGCGAGCGCCACGCCCTTGCGGCGGTCCTCTTCGCTCGCCACCGAGAAAGCTTCCTCCTGCGTCGCCTGCAACCAGCCACAATCCTTCGGCGGGCAATGGTCAAGAGCGGCGGTCATGAAGGCAAGGCCGCGGGCCGTATCGCCTTCCTGGAAGATGATGTTGCCGAAAAGGCCCAGCGCACCGGCATGGCCGTTGTTACGGGCGCGGTTCAGCCATTTCTTGGCCTGGTGCACGCTGACGGAGCCGCCCTCGCCGGAAAGCATCATGCGGCCGAGCTGGAACTGCGCCTCGGGAATGCCGAAGGCGGACGCGGCCTGGAAATAGAGCTGGCGGGCTTGGGCAAGGTCGATCTTGACGGGGCTGTCGGAAATGCCGCGGCGGTAGTAGCCGGCAAGCGCGATCAGCGCATTGGCGAAGTAGCCGGTGTCTTCCGAGCCCGGCTCCACGCCGGCCTGGGCGATCTCGCTGTAGATCTTGAAGGCTTCGAGATCGTTTTCCGGCACGCCGTCGCCGTCGGCATACATGTTGGCGAGCGCCCAGCGCGATCCGGTATGGCCCTTTTCCGCCGCATAGCGATAGGCCTCGACGGCATCGCCCTTGCGGCCCTCCTTGTAGGAGAAGAAGCCGAACTTGAAGAGGTCGAAGGGACCGCTTTCCCGGCTGACGCCGGATTGCGTGTCAAATGCGAAAGCCTGGGACGCCAACCCGGAGGAAAGCGAAAGACACAGGCCCATTACCAATAGTTTCATCGGCATCAACTCGGACTTCGGCATCGACTCTACAATTCCGCGCCTGGCTTTCCGGCATAGGCCAAACCGGGAAGGCACGGGGTCCGTGCGGGTTTCCGGCAGCAATGACATCGGCTGGCTCATCGTTTCCTTAAGCGCGGTTCCACGCGTTTCATGTCCGTATCGCTGCGCCCCGTTTGTGGCGGGAAATGGACATTTGGTCGCTTGCCTAGGGGTGTAGCAAACTCTGGAAAAAAATGTGTTGCGATTCCGTCACATATTTTCACGCTTCGCTGTGGCTTCCCCAGAAGGCGGGCTGCAATTCAACGAAGTGTTAACCAAGAAAAAAGGCCCGGCGATGACGCCGGGCCTTTTTCCGATGCTTCTGGTCCGCCGATCAGAACGAGATCTTGTAGGAGCCGGAGACGGCGTAGGACCAATCGCCGCCCGCCGTCGCGTCGTAGCTTGCGCCCTTGGAAGCGGACTGGCTGCCCGAGGTCAGGTAGCTGACGCCGCCGCCGAAACGAAGATCGCCGGGGCCGAGCTTGGCCTGGATACCGGCGCCGAGGGTCCAGGTATCGGTGTTGATATCGGCACCCGTGCCCACACCGCTATCCCAGGTCAGGTTGACCGTGCCGGTCAGCTTTTCCGTGAAGACATGAGCGACGCCCGCCTGAACGGTCCAGCCGTCCTTCCAGTTATAGGCATCACGGAAATCCGTGCCGCCGATATTGTAGTTCAGCGCGTCGAGAACGCTCCAGTCCGTCCACTTGACCGAGCCGTAGACCAGCCAGCCCTCGGCGACACCCGTCTGGGCCGAAAGCTTCAGCGACTGCGGAAGCGTGCCGTAGCCGGTCGCCGGAAGAAAGATGGAGCCAAGGTCCATGACATCATAGGAGCCTTCGTCCGCTTCATGCTTGATCTTGGAGCGGTACATCAAGGAGACGCGCAGCGCGTATTCCGTGATTTCGTAAGCCGCACCCAAACGATAGCCGATGGCCGAGTCGTCTTCGAGGCGAAGTGTGCCGTGGCGGGTCGATCCCGGCAGGATCGTGTCGAGTTCGTTGACCGCCGTGTAGGAGAAATCCTGCATGAAGATACCGCCGAGAAGGTGCAGCTTGCCCTTGCCCGCATCGAACTTCACGTCGCAGGTCGCGCCGTATTCGTTGGTCTTGAAACCCTTTTCGCCGTAGGGATTGTTGCCGTTGGCGATGGCCGCCATCCGGGCGTCCATGCCATAGTTGGCCTGCGCGCCGAAGGGCTGGGTGTAGGTCAGGGCGCAGGCGAAGTTTTCGCTGACGCCGATCTTGGCCGCAATGCTCGGGATCCAATATCCCTCTGTATAGACGCCGTCGTTGTTGGCGACGCCACCGGTCGTCTCGAATTCACGACGCGGAGAAACATAGGTCGCCCCTGCCCGAAACGCGTAGTCGTCGGCGTCGAACAGAATATCCGTGTCCGCTTCACCGCGCGCGAAGCCGCCCGCCTGGGCAACGCTCGCAAAGGCTGCCAATGCCGCTACGGTGAGAACACCGTTCTTGAAGATCGAGCTGATCATTCATAATCCCCCAATGTCATATGCAGCCTCTCCACCGCATGTTCGACATGGACTATCGAAGACGCACGCCGCCTTGGCAAACCCCAGTTCTTGCCTGTGATTTCCGATGTGCGACTACAAAATTACGTAAGATTTTTCTGAAGCCCCTCAGCAAACACGCTGAACGGAACGAAATTCCAAAATGACAAACATCAATCCGTGTACCGGAGAATAACTTTCCACATTCGCGACATCATGTCACATTTCGACCACAATGAAAATTTTGCAGCCACCATACGAATAATAAGCCGCGCCGGGGGTACCGGCGCGACTTTGCAGTGGTTTTCGCACGCAATACGTGGAATCAGCCGGCTTCGCTGACCCGTGTCAGTGCTACGGCGAGGCTAGCGAGCTGTTGCTCCAGCTCCCCGAAGCGCTCGCGTTCGGCTTCCACAACTTCGGGCTTGGCATTGGCAACGAACTTTTCGTTCGAGAGCTTGCCCTGGATGCGGCCGGCTTCGGCCTTGGCCTTTTCGATCGCCTTTTCGAGGCGGGCCTTTTCGGCGCCGAGATCGATCAGGTTGCCGAGTGGCAGGCAGGCCGTGGCCTCGCCGACGACGATCTGCGCCGCGCCCTTGGGGGCCGCATTCTCCAGGCCGATCTCGGAAACGCGCGCCAGGCGGCGGATCGCGCTGTCATGCGTTGCAAGCCGCTTCTGGGTCAGTGCATTGGCACCGACGACGATGAGCGGTGCGGTGGCGCTCGGCGGTACGTTCATCTCGGCGCGGACCGAGCGGATGCCGGATACGAGGTCGATCAGCCAGTTGATCTCGTCGGCCGCGGCGTCGTCACCGTAAGCGGGTGCCGGCCATTCGGCGTGGCAGATCAGGCTGTCGCGGCTCTTGCCCTCGCCCGCCGTATGCGCCCACAGCTCCTCCGTCATGAAGGGCATGAACGGGTGGAGGAGCTTGTAGGTCTCTTCCAGAACATAAGCGGCGCAAGCCTGCGATTCCGCCTTGGCTGCCTCGTCCTCGCCGGCGAAGACCGGCTTCAGAAGCTCCAGATACCAGTCGCAGAACTGGTTCCAGATGAAGCGATAGAGCGTGCCGGCCGCATCGTTGAAGCGGTATGTCTCGATCGCCTCGGTGACGTCGCGCGCGGTGCGTGCGAGTTCCGTCAGGATCCAGCGGTTGATCGTCAGCGATGCCGCTTCCGGCACGAACTTCGGATCGGAGGCGACGCCGTTCATCTCAGCGAAGCGCGTGGCGTTCCACAGCTTGGTACCGAAGTTGCGATAGCCGGCGATGCGGGCCGGATCGAGCTTCACGTCGCGGCCCTGCGCGGCCATGACGGCCAGCGTGAAGCGCAGTGCGTCCGCGCCGTATTCGTCGATCAGCTCGAGCGGGTCGATGACGTTGCCCTTGGACTTCGACATCTTCTGCCCGTTCTTGTCACGCACGAGCGCGTGGACATAGACGGTGTGGAACGGCTCGACCGGGTTGCCGAGTTCATCCTTCATGAAGTGCAAGCCCATCATCATCATGCGGGCGACCCAGAAGAAGATGATGTCGAAGCCGGTGACGAGCACGTCGGTCTGGTAGTATTTCGCTAGTTCCGGCGTCTTTTCCGGCCAGCCAAGCGTCGAGAACGGCCAGAGCGCGGAGGAGAACCACGTGTCGAGTACGTCCTCGTCACGCGTCAGGATTTCACCCGGCGCAAAATTCTCCAGCTTCTCCTCGACCCAGGCCTTCCACGGACCTTCATGCGCGATGTAATGCTGAATGGCGGCGTGCAGCGCCTCCTCCTCGGTCTTTTCGACGAAGACCTGGCCATCCGGACCGTACCAGGCCGGGATCTGGTGCCCCCACCAGAGCTGGCGCGAGATGCACCAGGGCTCGATGTTTTCCATCCATTCGAAGTAGGTCTTTTCCCAGTTCTTCGGAACGAAGTTGGTGCGGCCTTCGCGAACGGAAGCGATGGCGGGCTTGGCAAGCGTCTTGGCGTCGGCGAACCACTGGTCGGTCAGCATCGGCTCGATGACGACGCCGGAGCGGTCGCCGAAGGGCTGCATGACCTTCTTGTTCTCGACATACGGAATGTCGTTGCCTTCGGCGTCCTTGACGGTGACGGCAAGGCCTTCGGCATTGATGGCATCGATGATGCGCTTGCGGGCCTCGTAGCGGTCGAGGCCGCGATATTCATCGGGAACGAGGTTGATGTCGTCGACTTCGGCCTCACCGGGAACATGGCCGGACTTGGCGATCTCGAGCGCCTGCGCGGCATAGACCGCATAGGGCTCGCCATCGGCGCGCATGGCGGCCTGCGTGTCCATCAGACGGTAGAGCGGGATATTGTTGCGCTTGGCGACCTGGTAGTCGTTGAAGTCGTGCGCGCCGGTGATCTTGACCGCCCCCGAGCCGAAATCCTTCTCCGGATATTCGTCGGTGATGATCGGGATCAGGCGGCGGTGTTCTTTCGGGCCGACCGGGATTTCGCAAAGCTTGCCGACGATCGGCGCATAACGCTCGTCCGTCGGATGAACGGCAACCGCGCCGTCGCCCAGCATCGTTTCCGGACGCGTGGTGGCGATCGAGATATAGTCGCGCTCTTCCTGGAAGGTGACGTTGCCGTCAGCGTCCTTCTCGACATAGGTATAGGTGGCACCGTCGGCGAGCGGGTACTTGAAGTGCCACATATGGCCGTCGACTTCCTTATTCTCGACTTCGAGATCGGAAATCGCCGTTTCAAATTTCGGGTCCCAGTTGACGAGACGCTTGCCGCGGTAAATCAGGCCCTCCTTGTAGAGGGAGACGAAGACTTCGAGCACGGCTTCCGACAGCCCCTCGTCCATGGTGAAGCGTTCGCGCGACCAGTCGCAGGACGCGCCGAGGCGCTTCAGCTGGTTGAAGATCAGGCCGCCCGATTCGGCCTTCCACTCCCAGACCTTTTCGATGAAGGCCTCGCGGCCCATCTCGCGGCGGCCCGGCAGCTTTTCGGCGGCGAGCTTGCGCTCGACGACCATCTGGGTCGCGATGCCGGCATGGTCCATGCCCGGCTGCCACAGCACGTCCTTGCCGCGCATGCGCTCGAAGCGGACCATGATGTCCTGCAGCGTGTTGTTGAGCGCATGGCCCATATGCAGCGAGCCCGTGACGTTCGGCGGCGGGATCACGATGGTGAAGGTCTCGGCGCCGGGCTTTGCGCCCTCGCCGGCGCGGAAGGCATCCGCC
>NZ_JBLZPK010000033.1:150240-190441 GCF_049199905.1 Shinella sp. M27 | reverse complement strand
ACCACGGTCGAAGTCGGGCGCGAGAGCGCGCGGACCTTTTCCGCCCGTTCCAGAAACCGCGCGCTCTCGCCGATGATAAAGGGTCTGGCGCCGTCAGGCACGGCCGAAAGCAGCAGCTGCGTATAGGGATGGCGCGCATCGGCGATGACGGCCTCGGTATCGCCCCACTCGACCATCTGGCCGGCGAACATCACCACGATCTCTTCCGCCACATGGGCGGCCGTGGCGATGTCGTGGGTGATGTAAAGCAGCGCGAGGCTGCGCTCATGCTTGATGCGGGCGAGCAGTTCCAGGATACCGAGGCGGATCGAGACGTCGAGCATCGAGGTCGGTTCGTCGGCCACAAGCACGCCGGGCTGCACGGCGAGCGCACGCGCGATGTTGACGCGCTGGCGCTGACCGCCCGAGAGCTCGTGCGGGT
Source organism: Shinella sp. M27 (assembly GCF_049199905.1). NCBI lineage: Bacteria > Pseudomonadati > Pseudomonadota > Alphaproteobacteria > Hyphomicrobiales > Rhizobiaceae > Shinella > Shinella sp. M27. The sequence goes on along the minus strand of NZ_JBLZPK010000033.1, from coordinate 190,020 downwards.
ATTTTCGCCGCGTCACCGCGGGGTCGAGCCCGACATCGGCAAGCAGGGTGGAAACCGCATGGGCGACACCGGCTTTTCCCGCGGCATGGCGGTGCAGAAGCACGGGACGGGAGAGGTGATGGTCGATGGAGAAGACCGGATTGAGCGAGGAGAACGGGTCCTGAAAGACCATCTGCACCTCGCTGCGATAGGCCTTTTCCGCGTCGCGCGTGCCCGTTGCGGTGACGTCGCGGCCGCGGAAGGAGAGGCGGCCCGATGTCGGCTGGTCCATGCGGGCGATGATGCGGGCGCAGGTCGTCTTGCCGCAACCGGATTCACCGACCAGCGCCAGCGCCCGGCCCGGTGTCAGCGACAGCGAAATGCCGCGCAGCGCCTGCACGGCGCCGAAGCTGCGCTCGATCGTGTCGAGGCGGATGATCGGCTCCGCCGTCGGGAGGGAAAGGCTGGGGGCGAGGTTCATGCCACATCTCCCGCCAGTTCCCGGCGGCCGGGTAGCTGCGGAATGGCGTTCCAGAGCCGGCGGGTATAATCGTGCGCCGGTGCGTTGCTCACCTGCCTGACATCGCCGACCTCGACCAGCTCGCCCTTCAGCATTATGCCGATGCGGTGGCAGAGCTGCGCCATCAGGTGCAGGTCATGGGTGATGAACAGTACGGAGAAGCCGTGGCTGCGCTGGAGATCGATCACCTGTTCGAGGATTTCGCGCTGCACCACCACGTCGAGCGCCGTCGTCGGCTCGTCCATGATGATCAGTTCGGGCTGCAAGGCGAGGCAGATGGCGATGACGATGCGCTGGCGCATGCCGCCGGAGAACTGGTGGGGGTAATCGGACAGTCGGCTTGTCGAGATGCCGACCAGCTTGAACATAGCCTCCGCCCGTTCGCGCGATTGCGCCCGCGTCGCGCCGGTGTGCCGTTGCAACACGTCGTGGAACTGCGCCTCGACACGCATCAGCGGGTTCAGCGAGTTCATGGCGCTCTGGAACACCATGCCGACCCGCCGCCAGCGCACCTTCTGCATCTCGCCTTCCGGCAGTTTCAGGAGATCGCGGCCGTCGAGCAGGATCTCGCCGCCGGTCACCCAGGCGGGCGATTTGGCAAGGCGGGTGATGGCGAAGGCGATGGTGCTCTTGCCGCATCCCGATTCCCCGGCAAGCCCGAAGATCTCGCCGCGGCCGATATCGAAGGAGACGTTTTTCACGGCGCGGAAAGCGCCCTTGTCGAGGAGGTAATCGACATCGAGATTGCGGATTTGCAGCAGCGTGTCGCTCATCGTGCGCCTCCAAGGCTTCGGTTGCGCTGGCGGTTGAGGCGCAGCCAGCGCGTCAGCGCGGGGCCGGAGCGCAGCTGCGGATTGGCGATCTCGTCGAAGGTGAAGTTGACGAGCGCCAGGCCGAGCCCGATCAGCGCGATGCCGGCGGCGGGCGCGCCGATATCCCACCAGGCGCCGAGGATGATCGCGGAAGAGTTCTGCGCATTGTAGAGCATCGTGCCCCAGGTCACCTGCAACGGATCGCCGAAGCCGAGATATTCGAGCGTCGTCTGGGCGACGACGGCATAGATGATGCTGCCGACGAGGTTGATGCCGATCAGCGGCAGGAGATTGGGCAGGAGCTCGACGAAGAGCACGCGCCAGGCGGGCTCGCCGATCATGCGCGCGGCGGTGACGAAATCGCGGTTGCGCAGCGCCATGGTCTGCGAGCGCGTCATGCGCGCGCCCCAGGGCCAGGAGGTGAGCGCGATGATCGCCATGATGGCGAGCGGTCCCACCGTGCCGGCAAAGGAAGCGAGCAGGATCAGGAGCGGGATGTTGGGAATGACGAGCACGGCATTGGTAGCAAGGTCGAGGGCGGCATCGGTGCGCCCGCCGGCATAACCGGCGATCAGGCCGATGGCCGTGCCGATGACCGTGATGGCGATGCCCGTGGCGAAGCCGACGGCGAGCGACGTGCGCGAACCCCAGACGAACTGGGTATAGACGTCGCGGCCCATCTTCGTCGTGCCGAAGACATGCTCGACGGTCGGCGGCTGGTGGGAGCGGCCGACGCGCGCACTCGGTGCGCCGGGCGCGATGACGGGTGCGAAAAGCGCCATCAGGCACAGCGCCACGATGATGATCAGGCCGGCGACGGCCTTTTTCTGCTGGAGGAGGATTTTCAGGCCGGACATCATGCGGAACCGTCCTTCAGCCGTGGGTCGATGACGCCGTAGACGATATCGACGAGAAGATTGGCGCCGAGCGTGGCAAGCGTCATCAGCAGCAGCTGACCCTGGATGACGGGATAGTCGCGTGCCACGCTGGCAGTGAAGAGGGTGAGGCCGAGGCCCGGATAATTGAAGACGATCTCGGTGACGATCGAGCCGCCGAAGACGGCGCCGAGCATCAAAGCGAGGTTGGTCAGCACCGGCAGCATGGCGTTGCGCGCGCCGTACCCGAGCATGACGGTCGCGGCCGTCAGCCCCTTGGCGCGGCCCATCGTGACATAGTCCTCGCCGAGCACCGAGATCATCGAGGAGCGCATGGTCGTCTGGAACTCGCCGATGAGATAGGGCGAGAGCGTCAGCACGGGCAGGATGGCGTGGTAGAAGACGCTGCCGGCGAAGGTGACGTTGATGCCGGGATCGAGGCTTGGATCATAGGCATAGCCGACCGGGAACCAGCGCAGCGACACGCCGAAGACGAAGAGCGCCGTCAGCGCGATGATGACGGGCGGCACGGCGATCATGACCACCGAAAACGGCGAGACGACCGTGTCGAACCGTCCGCCGCGCCGCCAGGCGGCGATGGCGCCGAGCAGGGTGCCGACGATAAGCGAGAAGGTGATCGCCGTCACGACGAGGAACAGCGTCCAGAGCGTCGAGCGGGCGAGCACCTCGGTCACGGTCTGCGGGTAATATTTGACGGAGACGCCGAGATCGAGCGTCGCCAGTCCCTTGAGATAATCGATGAACTGGGCGACGACCGGCGCCTCGACGGCGCCGAACCTGGCCTTGATCGCCTCGATGGCCGCTGGCGTCGCGCGGGGACCGAGTTGGGCGATCATCGCATCGACGGGGGACCCCGGCATGAGCCGGGGGACCGTGAAGTTCATGACGATCGCAAAGCCGAGCGCCACCGCATAGACGCCGAGGCGCCGGGAGGAGATGTACATCCCGCGATCCTGCCTTATTCCACCGGCTTCAGGCGGAGCAGGTGCACGAGGCGCATGCGGTTGTTGTCATGGTTTTCCGGGTTCATGACGGGCTCCTTGTCCGTCACCCAGCCGGTGAAGCGCTTGGTGGAATACTGGAACCAGGTCGGGCCGTTGAAGATCGGAACCATCGGCAGGTCGTCGGCGACGATCACCTGGATGTCGTTGAAGATCTTCTTGTGCTCCTCGTCCGTCGTCACCTTGCGATAGGCATCGAACAGGGCGTCGAGCTTCGGATTGGAGTAACGCGACGGCGCGGTGGTGATGCGGCCGGCAAAGGCCGTCGACATCGACTGGTAATAGCCGCGGAACGGCGTCGAGCCGTCGGCGCGCGACTGGAACGCCACGTCGAAGCTGCCTTCGAGCAACTGCTTCTGCCACTGCTCGTATTCCGGCGTCGCGACCGTGGCGTTGAGGCCGGCGGCGCGCAGGCCTTCGGCGGCGATCTGCGCGGTGTCGATCCAATCGGTCCAGCCGTTCGGGATGATGATGGTGAAGGCAAGCGGCTTGCCGCTCTTCGTCTTGCGCATGCCGTCGTCGCCCTTGGCGTAGCCGGCCTCGTCGAGCAGCTTGCTGGCCTTTTCGACGTCGAAGGTCATCCATTCGTCCTTGGCACCCTCGGCTTCAGGGTTGCGCCAAGCCTCGAAGCGCGGCGGCAGGCCGCTCGCATGCAGGTTGACCTTGGGATAGCCGAAGCTGGCGATATCGACCATGGCCGTGCGGTCCATGGCAAGGCTGAAGGCGCGGCGGAAATTAAGGTCGTTGAAGGCTTCCTTCTTCGCCTCGTCGTTGCTCTTCAGGTTCATCTGGAAGGCGACGGTTTCGGCCGGCGGCTGCCAGTAGCCGTTATGCTCGGGGTCGAGCGCCACAAAGGTCTTGTCGATCTGCGGCAGGAAGGAGCCGATCCAGTCGAGATTGCCTTCCGGCAACAGCGCCAGCATCTGGTCGTTGCCGGCGATCTGCGGCAGCTTCAGGCAATCGACATGCAGCGAGGCGGCGTCCCAGTAGTTCGGGTTGCGGCACTGCTCGTAGACCTGCGGCGTGAAGCGGCGGATTTCGGTCATCGGGCCGGAGCCGACCGGCTTTTCGTTCTTGAAGGCGACGGGATCGCTGACATCCTTCCAGATATGCTCCGGCACGACGGCCAGGTCGGAGAGCGATTCCGGGAACTGGCTGTTGACGCCCTTGAGGTGGATGACCACTTCGGTCGGCGAGGGCGCCTCGACGGAGGCGACGGTTTCGCCGACGCCGGCGGTGTCGAGCGCCGGGTTCTTCAGCATCAGGTCGATCGTGTATTTGACATCCGCCGCCGTCAGCGGCTGGCCGTCGGACCATTTGACGTCGGGCCGCATCGTGTAGGTGATCGACTGCATGTCGTCGGAGAACTTGAAGTCCGTGGCGAGGCGGAAGACCGGCTTGCCGCCGTCATCGGGGTTGAAGATGACCAGCGGCTCGTAAATGAAATCCATCGTGCTCTGGCGGCGTCCGCCGAGGTCGAACGGGTTGAAATTCTGCACCCAGCTCGTCTGTTCCTCGATGTGCATGGTGAGCACGGCCTCGGCCTTCGCCGACGTCGCGAAGGCGCCGCCCGCCATTAGCGAAGTGCTCATCGCCGCTGCCGAAACAAGCAGCGTTCGGCGCGTCATGGATAGATAATCCTTTGTATTGATTGGCATTTTATTCCCCTTTTCGCTCTCATTTTTAAGAGTCAATCAATTTGATTTAATCGTGCGCTGATTTTTTCCGCTCCGTCAATTGGGGTCCGAAAAAAATGTTGGAGGTGTATTGGCGGATCAATCTCGGGGTGCATGCCGTTGGTCGCGGGGAGGGGATGGTGTTGGCGAAAACATGCGCCGCGCGCCGGTTCGCTGGCTGCCGTGCCGATCGATTTTTTCCCCGCCACCCTTGACGGACATTCGAAACCGTTATTTAGTTCGGTGACTGAACGAATTAAATGAGGCGGATGTGAGCGAGACCCTTCGGATATCCCGGAAATTCTCCCAGCGGGCGGTCATGGAAACGATCGTGCAGGGCGGCCCCATCTCGCGGGCCTCGATCTCCAAGCTGACGGGTCTTTCCAAGCAGACGATCTCGGAAATCGTGCGCCAGCTCGAAATCGAGGGCTGGGTGCGCGAGACCGGGCGCACCAGCGGCCATGTCGGCCGCACCGCCGTGACCTACGAGCTGGTGCCGGATGCCGCCTATATCGCCGCGGTCGATCTCGGCGGCACCAAGGTGCGCGTCGCCATCGCCGACCTCACCTGTCAGGTCTTCGCCGAGGATGTGGCGCCGACCGACCCTCGCGGCGGCCAGGCGGTCGTTGACCAGATCGTCGACATGTGTTTTCGCGCTGCCGATGCACAGGGCATTGCCCGCGAACGCATCCGGCTGGCCGTCATCGGCGCGCCCGGCGCGCCCGATGACAAGACCGGCCGCATCCTGCTCGCGCCGAACATTCCCCATCTCGATACGATGAACGTTGCAGCTGCCTTCGAAGAGGGGTTCGGCTTCGACGTCATGCTGGAAAACGACGTCAACCTCGCCGTGCTCGGCGAGAACTGGCTGGGGCAGGGGCAGGGCATCGACAACCTCGCTTACATCGCACTCGGCACGGGTATCGGCGGCGGCTTGATGGTCGGCGGCAATCTGGTGCGCGGCGCAAGCCATGCGGCGGGCGAGCTCGGCTTTCTGCCCTTCGGCGCCGATCCCTTCGAGCCGGAATCCCTGCACTACGGCGCCTTCGAACGCGTTGTCGCCTCGGCCGGCATCATCGACCGGTTTCGCGCGGCAAGCGGCAAGACGCTCTCGGTGCCGGCGATCTTCGATCTCGCCACCGAAGGCGATGCCGATGCGCTGAAGGTACTCGACGACACGGCGCGCCTGCTGTCTCGCGGCATCGGCGCCATCGCCGTCATTGCCAATCCTCAGAAGGTCATCCTCGGCGGCTCCATCGGCCTGCGCCCGGAAATGCTGGAGCGGGTAAAAATCTTCCTGCCGCAGTGCTTCCCCTATCCGATTGATGTCGAGGCGAGCGCGCTCGGCGCGCGTGCCGCCCTGGTCGGCGCTGCCGCCATCGGGCTTGGCCACCTGCACAACACGCTCTTTGGCGCTGATACGCCCGATAGCCGCATCTCGCTGCCGCCGGCCAGCACGGTCGCCCTCAGGGAGGTCGCGCAATGACGACTGTCCTCACCGAGCGCCTGCGCGCCACCCTCGACCGTGACGATGCCATCGCGCTGCTGCGCGGCGCCATCGGCTGCAACAGCGTCACCGGCAACGAGGCGACCATCGTCTCCTATCTCGAAGCGCAGATGCGCGCGCGTGGCGTCGAGGGCGTCGAGACCGCCGACTTCCTGCCCGGCCGGCCGAATGTCTGGGGCGAGCGCAAGGGCGTCACCGGCGAACGCCGCCTGCTGTTCATCGGCCATACGGACACCGTCCATGTCGAAGGCTGGCGCGAGCACTGGGCTGGCACCGAGCGCGAAGACCCCTTTGGCGCGCCGATCATTGACGGCGCGATCTGGGGGCGCGGGGCAGGGGACCTGAAGGCCGGTATCTGCACCTCGCTTGCCGCACTTTCCCTGCTGGACAAGGCTGGTATCCGCCTTGCCGGTGATCTTGGCTTCGCCTTTGTCGGCGACGAGGAGAGCGGCGAACCCGGCTCCGGCATTTCGGCCGGCATAAAGGATTATGTCGCGCGTATCGAAGGCGGCGCTGTCGCCCGTCCCGATTTCACCGTCTATGTCGAGCCGACCCGCCTTGCCGTCTATCCGGCACAGATCGGCTTCTTCATCGCCGACATCACCATCACGGGCAAATCCGCCTATTTCGGCGTGCCGGAACTCGGCAAGGATGCGCTGAAGGCAAGCCATGCCGTCATGTCCGCCCTCTGGCGCCATTCCGACGCGGTGTCCGCGCGCGCCGAACACGATCTGATCGGTCGCGGCTTCCTGCTCATCACCGGCCTGCAAGGCGGCGGCTTCATCGCCGTGCCGGAGACCTGCAAGCTCTCGCTGATCCGCAAGCTCCTGCCGGGGGAATCGCTCGATACCGCGGCGGCCGAGATGGAGGCCGTCATCCGCGGTGCTGTCGAAGACCCCGAGATTCGCGTTGAGATCACCTATCCCGCCGGCCGCGACCATGCGCTCGGCGGCACGGCGGCGGAGATCGCGGCTGACAGTTCCGACGTCGCGCTGCTGTCGGAGGCTGTGGCCGCCGCCATGCCCGGCCGCGGCCTTGTCGAAGGGGCGCCCTTCTGGTCGGAATCGCCGTTCTTCGTCAACCGGCTCGGTGTGCCCGCGGTCTATTGCGCGCCCGGCGACATCAGGAACTGCCACACATTCGAGGAGCATGTCGATGTCGAGGAATATCTCGCCGGCATCGTCGCCTTCGCAAGCTTCATGGCCCGCTATTGCGGCGTGATCGACTGAGTGAACGAACAATCAAAAGAGGGAACGACATCATGTTCATGCGCAAATTTCTGAATGCCACCGTGCTGGCGGGTCTGCTGCTTTCGACCGCGCCCGCGCTTGCCCAGACCGTCGGCCCGGCCGGTGAAGCAGCGACTCCGAGCGCCGAGGTAACTCTTTCTGACGCGGATATCGCGGCGCTGAAGGACAAGGGCTACAAGGCGGCCCTGCTCTGGCACACCTCCTCCGACTTCGTGAACGCCGTGACGGCGGGCGCCAAGGACGAATTCGCCCGCGCGGGCGTCGAGGTCGTGGTGCAGACGGATGCCGGCTTCGATGCTGCCCGCCAGCGTTCCGACATCGAGACGGCGCTTGCCGCCAAACCGAATGTCATTCTCGCGCTGCCGCTCGATCCGGTCACCTCGGCCGAAGCCTTCCGCCAGGCCGTCACCGACGGCACCAAGCTCGTCTTCCTGTCCAACCTCCCGGCCGACTACAAGCACGGCACGGATTATGCGGCCATCGTCACAGACGACCTCTTCCAGATGGGCAAGCAGGCAGCCGATGCGCTGGCTAAGGCGATGGGCGGCAAAGGCAAGGTCGGCTGGATCTTCCACGACGCGACCTATTACGTGACGAACCAGCGCGACAACGCCTTCAAGTCGACCATCGAGAAGGACTATCCGGATATCAAGATCGTCGCCGAGCAGGGCATCACCGACCCGGCCCGCGCGGAGGAACTTGCCAGCGCCATGCTGCTGAAGCATCCCGATCTCGACGGCATCTACGTCACCTGGGCGGAACCGGCAGATGGCGTGCTCGCCGCCCTTCGCGCGGCCGGCAACACCAGCACGAAGATTGTGACGCTCGATCTTGCCGAACCCGTCGGCCTCGACATGGTCAAGGGCGGCGCCGTCGTCGCGCTCGTGGCGGACAAGGCCTATGAGCTCGGCCGCGCCATGGCCGCGACTGGCCTGAAGTCGTTGCTCGGCCAGGAAACGCCGGCCTTCATCGTCGCGCCGGCGCTCACCGTCACCAAGGAAAACGTGGCGGAAGGCTGGAAGGAATCGCTCAACCGCGACGCACCGCAGAGCATTGTCGACGCTGCGAAGTGATCCCCGGAGGGCGCTTCAGCGCCCTCCCATCACCGGTTTCATTGGAGGAAGAACGATGCCCAGATTTTCAGGACTGTCGGCACTGGCTGCCGCGTGCCTTGTTTCCACCAGCCTGTTTGCCGCCGATGGCGCGACCGTCGGCCCGCATGGCGAAAAACCCACGCCAGCCGCTTCCGTCACGCTGACGGATGCCGAGATTGCGAAGATCAAGGCGGGCAAATATTCCGCCGCCCTCGTCTGGCACGAGATGAGCGAATATACCGGCGCGGTCGATCGCGGCGCCAAGGATGAATTTGCCGCACTCGGCATAGAAGTCGTGGCGCAGACGGATGCCGGCTTCGACGCGGCCCGCCAGCAGGCCGATGTCGAGACGGTGCTTGCCAAGAAGCCGACCATCATCCTGTCGCTGCCGGTCGATCCGGCGACGGCCGCCGCCGTTTACGATCCCGCCCGCAAGGCCGGCGTCAAACTCGCCTTCGTCGACAATTCGCCCGCCGGCTACGAACACGGCAAGGATTATGTGACGATCGTCTCCGACGACCTCTTCCAGATGGGCAGCAAGGCGGCGGATGCCATGGCCACGGCGCTCGGCAAGAAGGGCAAGCTCGGCTACATCTTCCATGACGCCGATTTCTACGTGACCAACCAGCGCGACCAGGCGTTCAAGAAGACGATCAAGCAGGATTATCCCGACATGTCGATCGTCGCCGAGGCCGGCATGGCTGATCCGGCGCGCGCCGAGGAGATCGCTCAGGGCCTGCTGACGCAAAACCCGGATCTCGACGGCATCTACGTCACCTGGGCCGAACCGGCGCTCAGCCTGCTCTCCAGCCTGAAGGCCGCCGGCAACACCAAGACGAAGATCGTCACGCTCGACCTCAACGAGCCGGCAGCGCTCGACATGGTCAAGGGCGGCCATTTCGCGGCCATCGTCGCGGATGAAGCCTATAACATCGGACGCACCGCCGCGCGGGCCGCTGCCGGATCGCTGATCGGCAAGGAGGCTGCCCCCTTCCTCGTCGTGGATTCGCTTGCCGTCACCAAGGACAGCGTGCTCGACGGCTGGAAGGCCTCGCTCAACAAGGATGCGCCCGAAAGCATCGTCGAAGCCCTGAAATAAGCACCCGGCGGGAGCACGTCTCCCGCCGCAAGACCCGGCTCCCGTGAGGATGATCGCCATGTCCCAACCAAAGCAGACGGCCACGCCGTCGTCGGTGCCGATGGAGAGACCGCCTCTTCTGAAGCGCATCAATCTCCAGCAATACGTCGTCTATCTCGGCTTCCTGGCGATCTTCCTGTTCTTTGCCATCGTGCTGCGCGACAGCGGCTTCCTGACGGTGCGCAACCTCTCCAATATCGTCTTGCAGACCGCACCCGCGACGATCATGGCGATCGGCCTCGTCTTCGTGCTTTCGGCGGGCGAGATCGACCTTTCCATCGGCTCCATCGTCGCGGTCTCGGCGCTTGCCGCGGCCGTCACCATCAATGCCTATGGCATGGTGGCCGGCGTCGCCGTCGGGCTGGGTGCCGGCCTTGCGATCGGCCTCGTCAACGGCGTGCTCGTCGCCTATGTGCGCCTGCCGTCCTTCCTGGTGACGCTTGCTACGATGGGGCTCTTTGCCGGCGTGGCGCGCTCGCTCACCGACCTGCGCTCCATTCCCGTGACGGACAGCACCTTCACCGGCTTCTTCGGCTCCGGCGCGCTGCTCGGCATTCCCTCGCTCGTCTGGTGGACGGTCATCGCCATCCTGATCGGCCATATCGTCTATCGCGAAACCCGTTTCGGCGCCCATGTGCTGGCGACCGGCGACAACAACCGCGCGGCGAGCGTCTCCGGCATCAGCGTGCCGCGCATCCGTCTTGCCGTCATGATGCTCTCGGGCGGCCTCGCGGCGCTTGCCGGCCTGCTCTATGCCGGCCGCTTGCAGGCGGCGAAATACACGCTTGGCGAAACCGACCTGATGACGGTCATTGCCGCCGTCATCGTCGGCGGCACGCTGCTCAATGGCGGCAAGGGCTCGGTCGTCGGTGCGCTCGTCGGCTCGCTGATGATGGGCATGCTCAACAACGGCCTCATCCTGATGGGCCTGTCCGTTTCCGACCAGATGATCGTTCGCGGTCTCATCATTCTCGCCGCAGTCGCCGTATCGCTGCGCGAAAAAGCCCGCTGAAGGAGGATTTCATGTTTCTCGACGTTCTGCGCCGCCGCAACCCCGCCTTCATCGAGGCCGCCATGGCGCTGCACCAGCAGGGCCGGATCCCCGCCAATGCCTATGTGCTCGATCTCGATGCCGTCGAAGCCAATGCCCGCGTGATCAAGGCCGAGGCCGATAAACACGGCCTGAAGACCTTCGCCATGACCAAGCAGGTCGGCCGCGCGAGTTCCTTCTGCGCCGCCGTACAGCGCGGCGGCATCGACCGCGCCGTCGCCGTCGACATGGCCTGCGCCCGCGCCACGCACAAGGCAGGCCTCAAGGTCGGTCATGTCGGCCATCTCCAGCAGGTCGCGCGTCACGAGGCGAAGGCGGCTGCGGAGCGCTTCCGGCCGGATTACTGGACCGTCTTCAACGACACGAAGGCCGAGGAAGCCGCTTCCGGTGCAAAGGCCGCCGGCTACGTGCAGAACCTGCTCGCCCGAATCCGTGCCGAGGGCGACACCTTCTACCGTGGCCATGAGGGCGGCTTCGATGCCGCCGATGTTGCCGCCGTAGCGGACCGTCTCGATGCGATCGAGGGCGGCCGCTTCGCCGGTATCACCACCTTCCCGGCGCTGCTCTTCGACCATGCCAGCCGTAAGGTCCTGCCGACGCCGAACCTGGCGACGCTGACCAAGGCCGCCGAGGCGCTGGCCAAGGCCGGTCGCCGCGATATCGAGGTGAATGCCCCCGGTACGACCTCGTCGGTCCTGCTCGGCGCGCTCGCCGAGGCCGGCGCCACGCAATGCGAGCCGGGCAACGGCCTGCACGGCACGACGGCGCTGCATGTCATGGAAGATCTGCCGGAACTGCCGGCCGTGCTCTACCTCACCGAGGTCTCGCATCTTTCGGGCGGCAAGGCCTATTGCTTCGGCGGCGGCTTCTATATCGATCCGATCTTCCCGGCTTACGACGTGAAAGCCGTCGTCGGCCGCGAGCCGACCATTGCGGCAAGCGCGCTGCGCAGTGTCGAGGTGCCGCCGCCCTCGGCCATCGATTATTACGCGATGATCGATGCCGAAGGCCCCGCCGCGCCGCAGCCGGGCGATACCGCCGTCTTCGGCTTCCGCGGGCAGGCCTTCGTCACACGCGCCTTCGTCGTGGGCGTCTGGGGCATCTCGAAGGGCGCGCCGAGGGTCGAGACCATCGAAAACAGCTTCGGCGAAACCGCCGCCTGGCCGGTTTAGGAGTACGCGCGATGCAGACCTCATCTTCCGAACCCGTCCTCGTCCTCAAGGATATCCGCAAGAGCTTCGGTGCCGTCACGGCCATCGAGAATTTTTCGCTCGATATCCATCCGGGCGAGATCGTGGCGCTCGTCGGCGATAATGGCGCCGGCAAGTCGACGCTGATCAAGATCGTCTCCGGCGTCTACGCGCCGACCTCGGGCTCGATCACAATCGAGGGCGAGACGGTGTCGATGGCGAGCGCCAGCATGGCGCGTGCCCATGGCATCGAGGTGGTCTATCAGGACCTCGCGCTCGCCGATCAGCAGACCGTCTATATGAACATGTTCCTCGGCCGCGAGCCGGTGAACCGCTTCGGCCTGCTCGACCGGCGCACCATGATTTCCGAGACGGAAAAGCTGGTGAAGGAGCTGGATGTGCGCATCCCCTCGGCCCATGCGACGATCCGCGACCTCTCCGGCGGCCAGCGGCAGGGCGTGGCGATTGCGCGGGCGACGCGCTGGGCGAGCAAGCTCATCCTGCTCGACGAGCCGACGGCGGCGCTTGGCGTTGCCGAGACGGCCAAGGTGGAGGCGATCGTTCAGTCGCTGAAATCGCGCAATATCGGCGTGCTGATCATCAGCCACAGCCTCGATCAGGTGTTCAAGCTGTCGGACCGCATCTGCGTCCTGCGCCGCGGCAAGCAGATCGGCATCCGCAACACGGCCGAGACGAACAAGAACGAAATCGTCTCGATGATCACCGGCCTGAACTGAGGTTCGTTTGAGGCCTGCTGCCACTTTCTGGCGGCAGGCCTCTTCTATAGACTGGCGTCATGTCCCGATCCGAGCGCCTTTTCGATCTCCTGCAAGCCCTGCGCCTCCATCGCCGGCCGGTCAGCGGCAAGGCGCTGGCGGAGGAGACGGGGGTGAGCCTGCGCACGCTCTACCGCGATATTGCCAGCCTTCAGGCGCAGGGCGCCGATATCGAGGGCGAGCCGGGCGTCGGCTATGTGCTGAGGCCCGGCTTCCTTCTGCCGCCGTTGATGTTTTCCGCCGAGGAGATCGAGGCGCTGGTGCTCGGCACCCGCTGGGTCGCCGACCGGGCCGACAGCCATCTGAGCGGTGCCGCGCGCAATGCGCTGGCAAGGATCGCCGCTGTGCTGCCGGCCGACCTGCGCAACGAGCTGGATACGTCGCCGCTTCTGGTCGGGCCGGGCGCAAAGCTTCCCGATGACAGCATCGATGTCGTGCTGCTGCGCAAGGCGATCCGCATGGAGCGCAAGCTTGCTATCACCTATCGCAGCGGGTCCGGCGAAGCCTCGGCCCGCACCATCTGGCCCTTCGCGCTCTCCTTCTTCGATCATGCCCGCGTGGTCATCGGCTGGTGCGAATTGCGCGAGAGTTTCCGCCATTTCCGCACCGACCGGATCGAAACGGCCGACGTGCTGGATATCCGCTATCCGAGGCGGCGGCAGGCCATGCTGCGGGCATGGCGCGAAGCCGAGGGAATTACGCTGCGCGGCGCATGATGCTGCCAGAAACTGACAGCATACGGTGTTAGCTTTCTCCTATCCAATCAAGACAGGAGAACACCATGTCCAACAGCATTCTTCTTTACGTAAAGGACGCGGCCGAGAGCGGCCGCTATTACGAACGCATCCTCGCCCAGAAGCCGGTCGAGGCGAGCCCGACTTTCGTCATCTTCGTCCTTAAATCCGGTCTCGGCCTCGGCCTGTGGTGCCGGGAAGGGGTCGAGCCGGCACCCTCGGTTTCGGGCGGCGGATCGGAGATCGGCTTCAAGGTCGACAGCGCCGCTGAGGTCGATCGATGGCATGCCGAATGGCGCGCCAATGGTGCTACGATCCTGATGCCGCCGACGGCGCTGGATTTCGGCCGCAGCTTCGTCGCCACCGATCCCGACGGGCATCGCCTGCGCGTCTACACCGTCACGGATGGAGGCTGAGCCATGGTGCGCGCCTGGATTGCCGTCGCTTCGGCCGAACATGTGCGCATCGGGCGCGCGCAGGGCTTCATGCAGGTCTGTCACGGCAAAAGTGGTCCGCTGCGGCGGACCGCCGCCGGCGACACCGTCATCTATTATTCGCCCGCGGAAACCATGCGCGGCAAGGATCGACTGCAAGCCTTCACGGCGATCGGCACCATTGCCGACCGGGTGCCGTATCAGTCGGAAATGGCGCCCGGCTTCCTGCCCTGGCGGCGGGATGTCGACTGGTGGCCGGCGGCGGAGATACCGATCCGCCCGCTTCTCGACCAGCTCGCCTTCACGCGGGCCGGGAACTGGGGCTACCAGCTGCGGTTCGGTCTGTTTGCTATTGAGCCGGACGATGCGGCATGGATCGCCGCTGCTATGCGGAGCGGCCTTTGATGGTGTGGTTTCGATAGTTGTTTCCTATCAAGCCATACCAACCATCCCCTTGATACGCCGCGCCGGATGGCAAATACAGGAGGCATGAACACACCTTTTATCGGAAAGAAGTCCTCTGCGGCCGGCGGCTGGGGGGCGTTGAAGAGTTGTGGCAAGCAGCTTCTGCAAAGCGGCATGCCGATCTCCGGCGCGCGCACCCTGCTCAAGGCCAACCAGCCCGACGGCTTCGATTGCCCCGGCTGCGCCTGGGGCGATCCGGAACACGGCTCGTCCTTCGAATTCTGCGAGAACGGCGTGAAGGCCGTCGCCTGGGAGGCGACGGAGAAGCGCGCTTCTCCGGCCTTCTTCGCTGCGAACACCGTGTCGGACCTGCGCAAGCTGACGGATTATGAGCTGGAGCTGCACGGCCGCCTGACCCATCCGATGCGTTATGATGCGGCGAGCGACAGATACCTGCCGGTCGCCTGGGCGGACGCCTTCGCCGAAATCGGCGGCATCCTCAAGGGCCTCGACAACCCTGATCGTGCCGAGTTCTACACCTCCGGCCGCGCCAGCAACGAGGCGGCCTATCTCTACCAGCTCTTTGTGCGGCTCTACGGCACCAACAATTTCCCGGATTGCTCGAACATGTGCCACGAGGCGAGCGGCGTCGGCCTGCGCCAGTCGGTCGGTACCGGCAAGGGCACCGTGCTGCTGGAGGATTTCGAGGCGGCGGACGCGATCTTCGTGATCGGCCAGAACCCCGGAACGAACCATCCGCGCATGCTGGGCGACCTGCGCCGGGCGGCCCTGCGCGGCGCGCGCATCGTCGTGTTCAATCCCATCCGCGAGCGCGGGCTGGAGCGCTTTTCCGACCCGCAAGACAAGCTCGAAATGCTGCGCGGCGGCGCAACGGACATTGCCAGCCATTATTTCCAGCCGCAGCTCGGCGGCGACATGGCGGCGGTGCGCGGCATGGCAAAGGCGGTGTTCGCCGCCGAGGAGGCCGCCCTTGCGATGGGCCTGCCGCCGGTGCTCGACCATGCCTTCCTCGCCGAACATTGCGTCGGTCTGGACGACTACCGCGCCACCGTGGCGGCGACCGACTGGGCCGCCATCGAGGATCAGTCCGGCCTGACCCGCGCGGAGATCGAGCGGGCGGCTGATGTCTATAGGACCGCGGATCGCGTCATCTGCACCTGGGCAATGGGCGTCACCCAGCATCTGCATTCCGTGGCGACGATCCGCGAGATCACCAATTTCATGCTGCTGCGCGGCAATATCGGCAGGCCGGGCGCCGGTCTCTGCCCGGTGCGCGGCCATTCCAACGTGCAGGGTGACCGCACCGTTGGCATCAACGAGAAGCCGCCGGCCGATTTTCTCGATGCGCTGGAAGCGCATTTCGGGACCGCCATGCCGCGCAAGGACGGGCACAATGTACTCGCCGCGATCGGCGCGATGCTGGATGGCTCGGCTAACGCCTTCATTGGTCTCGGCGGCAATTTCGCCCGCGCGACGCCGGATAGCGCGCTGGTCGAACGGGCGCTGCGCCGGCTGAAGCTGACGGTGAACATCGCCACCAAGCCGAACCATTCGCATCTGATGCCGGGCGAGGTCTCCTTCATCCTGCCCTGCCTCGGGCGCACGGAGATGGACCTCAATTCGGCCGGCACGTCGCAGCTCATCAGTGTCGAGGATTCCATGAGCATGGTGCACGGCTCCGCCGGCATCAACCGCCCGGCCTCGCCGCATCTGCTGTCGGAAGTCGCCATCATCGCCGGCATCGCGGCGGCGACCGTTGGCAACGGCACGGTCGACTGGGCGGCGCTGGCCGACGATTACGATCGCATCCGCGATCATATCGAGGCGACCATTCCGGGCTTCGAGGATTTCAACAGGCGTCTGCGCAAGCCGCGCGGCTTCCATCTGCGCAACAGCGCGGCAAACCGGGAATGGGACACGCCGGAGGGCAAGGCAGCCTTCTTTTCCGGATCGCTTCCGCAGGAGACGGTGCATCAGCGGGCCAAGCGCGGCGGGGGGCGTTTCGCGCTCCAGACGTTCCGCTCGCACGACCAGTACAACACCACCGTCTACGGCCTCGACGACCGCTATCGCGGCGTCTATGGCGAGCGGCAGGTCGTCTTCATCCATCCCGAGGACCTGAAGGCGCTGGGCGCGGCTGCGGGTGAGCGCGTGGATATCGTCGGCGATCATGACGATGGCATCGAGCGTATCGCCCCCGATTTCCGCTTCGTGCCCTACGATATTCCGCGCGGCAGCATCGCCGGTTACTATCCCGAACTCAACGTGCTGGTGCCGCTCGGCAGCGTCGGCGAGGAGAGCGATACGCCGACCTCCAAGTCGATCATGGTGACGTTCCGCAAGCGCGAGGCCGCGTGAGCGGCGAGTTGCCTGAGGTCGAGCGCTTCATGGCGCTTGTCACAAGGCTTCAGGCGGACGATCCGCTTCTAACACCGATCCAGGCGGGACTGGTCGTGGCCGCCGGTCTCGGAATCGCTGGCGACAGCCGCACCTTTGCCCGTCTGCTCGGCCTTGCCCATGCGCTGGTGCTGCGGGAACTCATTGGCCTTTCCGCCCGCAATCTTCTGCGCGTGACGAAGCGTGACGGGCGCACGATGCGCAGCCATTTCGTGCCGGGTGATGCGGCCGCCGGATATGCCTCCCTTTTCCAGAGAGACGACACGATCTGATGGGCGATCGCTTCCGGCGGCGCATTCGTCGCAAAAGCTATTTGACTAACCATTCAGTTTGTTTTCTTCTGCCGCCAGCGCTTTCCTTGGGAGGGGAATGCGGAACCGATGGTCGGGGAGAGGAGCCCGGACCGCGGACGCCATGACGTCGAGGGTCGTTTCGGCTGGTGCGGTGCTGCCGCGCCAATGAGGACGGCTGTCCTGACGGCAGGCCTCCCGAACCGTTCAACAGAGGGAGTCTTTCATGCGCCTGCTTTTGACTGCCACCGTGTCGATCCTCGCGCTTCTGCCGCTTGCGCAGGCCGAGGCCGCCGGGGTTCTGAATATCTACAACTGGGGCGAATACACCAATCCGGAGCTCGTCAAGAAGTTCGAGAAGACCTACGACGTCAAGGTGACGCTCACCGACTTCGATTCCAACGACACGGCGATCGCCAAGGCCCGGCAGGGCGGCAATGAATTCGATATCGTTGTGCCGTCCTCGACCTTCGTGAAGATCTGGATCGACGAGGGGCTGCTTCTGGAATCGCGCCCCGACCAGATGGAGAATTTCAAGAATATCGATCCGCGCTGGGTGAATGTCGATTTCGACCCCGGCCGGCACTATACCGTGCCGTGGCAATGGGGCACGACCGGCGTGATGGTCGACAAATCGGTCTATTCCGGCGATCCCAACACGTCCTCGATCTTCCTCGATCCGCCGCCGGAGTTAGTCGGCAAGATCAATGTCATTCCGGAAATGGGCGATATCCTGTCGCTTGCCATCTACCATGAAGGCGGCGGGGCCTGCACGGCGGATAAGGCGATCCTGCGCAAGGTGCGCGACCGGCTGGCGGCGGCGCGCGACAAGTGGATCGCGCTCGATTACCCGAGCATCGAGAAATACACGTCCGGCGACTATGCCGCTGGCGTCAGCTGGGGCGGGGCGGCGATGCGCGTGCGGCTGAAGAGCGACCGTTTCGTCTATGGTTATCCGAAAGAGGGCTATCCGATCTGGATGGACAATGTCGCGGTGCTGAAGACGGCGCCGAATGTCGAGAATGCAAAACTGTTCCAGAATTTCATCATGGACCCGGAGAACGCCGCGCTGATCTCCGCCTATGCGCGCTATGCCAATGGTATCAAGGGGTCTGAAAAATTCATGCCGGAAGACATGCGCAACGCTCCGGAAATCGACGTGCCGGAAGAATTCCTCGCCAAGGGTGTGTTCTCGCCGGCCTGCCCGCAGGAGGTCAACGACCTCTACACGAAGATCTGGACCGAGGTGCTGAAGTGATGCGCCCGGCCGACAAAACCCACACCCCGGAGCCCTCCATGGACGATCTCGACCTGTGTTACCTCAGTGCCCATGAGGCCATCGACCTCTTCAAGCGTAAAAAACTCTCCCCCGTCGAATTGATGGAGGCAACGATCCGCCGGGCCGAGGCGCTGAAGGGCTCGGTCAATGCGCTCACCTACACGCATTTCGACGAGGCGATGGATCTCGCCCGCAAGGCGGAGGCGAGATATGCCAAGGGCGCGCGCACCGGCGTTCTCGAAGGCCTGCCCGTTGGCATCAAGGACGAAAGCGAGATCAAGGGCAAGCCGACCTCGATCGGGTCGCTGATCCACAAGGATCATATCGCGGAGCGCACCTCGACGATGAACGCCCGTGTCATGGCGGCCGGCGGCATCGTGCATGCGCGCACCGCCACGCCGGAATATTGCTGTGCCGGCACCACCTGGTCGCGGCTCTGGGGCGTCACGCGCAATCCGTGGAACCCGGATTTCACCTGCGGGGGGTCGTCCGGCGGGGCCGGCGCATCGCTCGCCTCCGGCACCTCGACGCTGGCGACCGGCTCGGATATCGGCGGCTCGATCCGCATTCCGGCCTCGGCCTGCGGCGTCGTCGGCTACAAGCCGCCCTATGGCCGCAACCCCGACGACACACCCTTCAACCTCGATTTCTTCTGCCATACCGGCCCGATGGCCCGCACGGTCAAGGATGCTATCCTGTTGCAGAACGTGATGTGCGGTCCAAGCCCCGACGATATCGTCTCGCTCCGGCCGAAGCTGCGCCTGCCGACGGAATACAAGCCGATCAAGGGCTGGAAGATCGCCTTTTCCATGGATCTCGGCGTCTTCGAGGTCGATCCCGACGTGCAGAAGAACACGCTGGCCGCCCTCGATGTCTTCCGCTCGCTCGGTGCGACGGTGGAGGAGGTCGATCTCGGCTGGCCGTCGCATATCCTCACGGCCGGCATGGGCTATCTCGAACACATTTTCGGCGCCTATCTCTCGACGCTGCTCGACGAGCACGGCGACAAGATGACTACCTATGCCCGCCAGTTCGCCGAGTTCGGCCGCGCCTCGAAATCCACGGATTTCGTCGCAAGCCTGGAGGTCGTCGGCGAGATGTACAAGACGCTCGGCCCGATCCTTGATCGCTACGACGTGCTCGTCTGCCCGACCAATGCCCTGCCCGCCGTACCGGCCGATTTCGACCATTCCACGGATACCGTCGAGATCAACGGCAAGGTGGTCAATCCCTCGCTCGGCTGGGTCATGACGACGCCGTTCAACATGATGAGCCGCTGCCCGGTGCTTTCGGTGCCGACGGGTCATGCCGCCAATGGCGTGCCGACCGGCCTGCAGATCGTCGGTCGCACCTATCGCGATGCCGACGTCTTCCGCGCCGGCCTCGCCTTCGAGGAGGCGGTCGGCGGGTGGTACGGCAATGCGGCGAACCGTCCGCGTATCTGAGAAGCCGTTGACCGGCACGGTCCACCGTCCGATAAGGGCGGTGGACCGTTTAAGAGTCTGGAATGATGCATTGAAGACACCGAAGGCCGCCCCTGCAACAGCGCCCGATGAGGCCGGCGACACATCGACGCCGATGACCAAGACGGGCCGCAAGGACCGCCGGCATCTGCGCGGGCAGGCGAGCGTGCAGCGCATCATCGACACGACCATCCGCCTGATCGCCGAGGAGGGGATCTCCGGGGTCACCATGCAGCGCATTGCCGGCGAGATCGGCTCGTCCAATGCGCTCGTCGTCTTCCACTTCGGCTCGAAGGAAAAGCTTTTTCGCGCCGTGCTGGAATATCTCAACGACCAGTTCGACAGTCTCTGGCAGAAGACCGTTTGGAAACCCGGTCTTTCGGCGGCGGAGCGTGTTGTCGCCTCCATCGATTGCGCCCGGCATTTCCGCATCCAGCATCCCGACTGGGTCACCGTCTGGGTGCTGTTCGGCGGTGACCGTCAGACCACGCAGCTCGATCGCATCATCAGCCTGCCGAGCGACCAGGCCTATCTCGCCCAGTCCCGCGCCTTCCTCACCGAAGTGGCGTGCGAGGGCGGTTACGAAGGCGTGGATATCGATACGCTGGCCGAAGGGCTGAACTATCTCGTGCACGGCGCCTGGTACTGGGACACGTTCAATCCCGATACGGTCCGTTCAGACGCTCTGCACACGACGGCGCTGGCACTGCTGCGCCAGGCGTTTCCGAAAAGTTTCTAATCGGGCAAAAAAAGAGCCCCGCACGAAGCGGGGCAGCAAGCGCCACGGTTTGGCTCCCAATGACGCGGGGAAGCTCGCGGGTTGCGCGAGTGATCTCCACCTAGGCCCTTGCCTCTCGCCAGGGAAGGTCTGATTCGGCGATTCCGGTACGCCTGTGCAAATAAACTGCAAATGCAGCGGTTTTCACCGTGGCGATGCCTATGAAGCGTCCAGCCGGGCCGCGCCGCGCATGCTGTCGGCCGAGCGGCGCACCACCTCGGCGATCTGGCGGAGCTGTTTGGCGAGCGGTGTCGAGTTGCGCCAGATCATGCCGATCGTGCGCGAGGGGCGAGGCGAGGGAAAGCGGGCGATGGAGACCTGCGCCGAGCGTGTTTCCACCGGCACGGCCATTTCCGGGATGAGGGTGACGCCGATGCCGGCGCCGACCATCTGCACCAGCGTCGAGAGCGAGCTGCCTTCCATGATCTCGCGCGGCTTGGCCGTTCCGATCCGGCAGAAGGACAGCGCCTGGTCGCGAAAACAATGGCCTTCCTCCAGCAGCAGCAGCCGCATTTCGCGCAGCGCGTCGCGCTCGGGCACCGGCTTGCCCTCGTCCTCGCGCCGGCGCACCAGCACGAAATCCTCGTCGAACAGCTTCATTTCGGTCAGCGACGGCTCGGAGACCGGCAGGGCGACGATAGCGATATCCAGCTCGCCCTGCGTCAGTTCCTGGATGAGCCTGGCCGTCTGCGTTTCGCGCACATCGATCTGAATCCCGTCGTAGGCGCGATTGAGATCGTTTATGATGACGGGAAGAAGATAGGGCGCGACGGTCGGGATGATGCCGATGCGCAGGCGCGCGAGGAAGGGATTGCGCGCCGCACGGGCGAGCTCGCCCAGTTCGTCGACGGCTTGCAGGATATCGCGCACCCGATGCGCGAAGGTTTCGCCGAAGGCGGTGAGCTTCACGTCGCGGGCGCTGCGTTCGAAGAGGCCGTTGCCGAGCTCCTCTTCCAGTTCCTTGATCTGCATGGAGAGCGCCGGCTGGGAGATGGAGCAGGCATCGGCGGCGAGACGGAAGCGGCCATGCCGCGTCAGCGCTTCGAAATAACGCAGCTGTTTCAAGGTCAGGTTTGTCATAATCAAAACTTATCGAAGCGATCAGAAAATCCAACTTAAATTTATCATGCGCTTCCGCTAAGGAGAAGGCAAGGAAGGAAAACGCGCACATTTGCGACCCCGCAAGGCGGTGGTCGCTGAAATGTGCTTGCCTTCGAAGAGACAATGAACACAACAGGAGAAAACCATGGACCAGAAAACTGACACCGCGGGCAAGTGTCCCGTCGCCCATTCGGTCACCAAGGGTCGCTCGAACCGCGACTGGTGGCCGGACCAGCTGGACGTCCAGGTCCTGCATGGCCACTCCAGTCTCTCCGACCCGATGGGCAAGGATTTCGACTATGCCGAGGCCTTCAAGTCGCTCGATCTCGATGCGGTGAAGAAGGACCTTCACGCGCTGATGACCGACAGCCAGGAATGGTGGCCGGCCGACTTCGGTCATTACGGCGGCCTCTTCATCCGCATGGCCTGGCACTCGGCCGGTACCTATCGCATCACCGACGGCCGTGGCGGCGCCGGTCAGGGCCAGCAGCGTTTCGCGCCGCTCAACTCGTGGCCTGACAACGTCAACCTCGACAAGGCGCGCCGCCTGCTATGGCCGATCAAGCAGAAATACGGCAACAAGATCTCCTGGGCCGACCTGATGATCCTGACGGGCAACGTCGCGCTCGAATCCATGGGCTTCAAGACCTTCGGCTTTGCCGGCGGCCGCGCCGACGTCTGGGAGCCGGAAGAACTCTACTGGGGTCCGGAAGGCACCTGGCTGGGTGACGAGCGCTACAGCGGCGAGCGCGAGCTTGCCGAACCGCTCGGCGCCGTTCAGATGGGTCTCATCTACGTCAATCCCGAAGGCCCGAACGGCAATCCGGACCCGCTGGCCTCGGCCCGCGACATCCGTGAAACTTTCGCCCGCATGGCGATGAACGACGAAGAGACCGTCGCGCTGATCGCCGGCGGCCACACCTTCGGCAAGACGCATGGCGCGGGCGACGCGTCCTTCGTCGGTATCGACCCGGAAGGCGGCGAACTTGAAGCGCAGGGTCTCGGCTGGGCGAGCAAGTTCAATTCGGGCGTCGGCAAGGACGCGATCGGCAGCGGTCTCGAAGTCACCTGGACCTCGACGCCGACCAAGTGGAGCAACAATTTTTTCTGGAACCTGTTCGGCTACGAATGGGAACTGGAAAAGAGCCCGGCCGGTGCCCATCAGTGGGTCGCCAAGGGCGCGGGCGCGACCATTCCGGATGCCTTCGATTCCACCAAGAAGCATCTGCCGCGCATGCTCACCTCCGACCTCGCGCTGCGCTTCGACCCGGCCTATGAGGCGATCTCGCGCCGCTTCCTGGAAAACCCGGACCAGTTCGCCGACGCCTTCGCCCGCGCCTGGTTCAAACTGACCCACCGCGACATGGGCCCGAAGGCCCGCTATCTCGGCCCGGAAGTTCCGGCCGAAGACCTGATCTGGCAGGACGTCATCCCGGCCGTCGATCATCCGCTGGTCGATGACAAGGATATCGCCGACCTCAAGGCCAAGGTTCTCGCCTCCGATCTTACGGTACAGGAACTTGTGTCCACCGCCTGGGCTTCGGCCTCGACCTTCCGCGGTTCCGACAAGCGCGGCGGTGCCAATGGCGCGCGCATCCGTCTTGCCCCGCAGAAGGACTGGGAAGCCAACCAGCCGGCGCAGCTTGCCAAGGTTCTCGGCGTGCTCGAAGGCATCCAGGCCGATTTCAACGCGGCCCAGACGGGCGGCAAGAAAATCTCGCTCGCCGACCTCATCGTGCTTGCCGGTGCGGCCGGCGTCGAAAAGGCGGCGAAGGCCGGTGGTTACGACGTCACCGTTGCCGTCACGCCGGGCCGTGCCGACGCTTCCGACGCGCAGACCGACGCTCAATCCTTCTCAGCACTCGAGCCGCGTGCCGATGGCTTCCGCAACTATGTGAACGCCAATCGCCATCAGTTCCTGAAGGCCGAAGAAGCGCTCATCGACCGCGCCCAGCTCCTGACGCTCACCGCGCCGGAACTGACGGTTCTCGTCGGCGGCCTGCGCGTGCTGAAGGCCGGTGCGCCGGAACACGGCGTCCTCACCAACCGTCCCGAGGCCCTGACGAACGACTTCTTCGTCAACCTGCTCGACATAGGCACGGTCTGGTCGCCGGTTGCCGACAAGAAGGGCGTCTATGAGGGCCGCGACCGCAAGACGGGCGAAGCCAAGTGGACCGGCACCCGCGTCGACCTGATCTTCGGCTCGCACGCCCAGCTGCGCGCGCTTGCCGAAGTCTATGGTGCGTCGGATGCCGGCCAGAAGTTCGTCAGGGATTTCGTTGCGGCCTGGAACAAGGTCATGAACGCCGACCGTTTCGATCTCGTCTGATCGATCCGCTCACCACGATGGAAATGGCCGGCTTTTGCCGGCCATTTTCGTTCAAGCTCTTGAAAACAAAGACCCCAGGCCGTTTTTGCATAAGGTTTTGCCCAAATTGAATTGGCAAGCCCCGGCAAGTCGCACCAATGTTCCGCGCCAGTGACAACCAATGCGCAGTGAGGAACGGATGGGCAGGATCGTCTACGTCCACGGTGATTTCGTGCCGGAGGAGGAGGCCCGTATCGGGCTTTTCGATCGCGGCTTCCTGTTCGGCGATGCCGTCTATGAGGTGACGGCCGTCATCGCCGGGCGCATGATCGACAACGACCTGCATCTCGCCCGCCTCGAACGCTCGCTTGGCGAACTCGGCATCGCCCTGCCGCTGCCCCGGACGGACATCGAGGCCCTGCAAGCGGAACTGATCAGCCGCAACCACCTCACGGACGGTACCGTCTATCTGCACGTCTCGCGCGGCGAGGCGGACCGCGATTTCCTCTATCCGCAAGATATGGCGCCGAAACTCGTCGGTTTCAGTCAGACGAAGACGCTGACCGGCACGAAGGCGCAGCGCGAGGGCATCGCGGTTGATCTGACAGACGATCCGCGCTGGCACCGGCGCGATATCAAGACGGCGATGCTGCTCGGACAGGTCATGGCGAAACAGGCGGCGCGGGCGCGCGGTTTCGACGATGTCTGGCTGGTCGAGGCGGGGCTGGTGACGGAGGGGGCGTCCTCGACGGCGCATGTCATCACCGCCGACGGACGCATCCTCACCCGCGCCGCCTCGAAGGCGACGCTGCCGGGCTGTACGCAGCGGGCGCTGGCCCGGCTGTGCGAAGCCGAGGGGCTACGCATCGAGGAGCGCGCCTTTTCTCCCGAGGAGGCGCAGCATGCGGCGGAGGCGTTCCAGACTTCGGCCTCCAGCCTCGTCATGCCGGTCGTGAAGATCGGCGGGCGGATGATCGGCGATGGCCGGCCCGGCCCGATGACGCGTCGGTTGCAGTCGCTTTATCTGGAAGCGGCCGGCGTTCCAGCTTAGAGCAATTCCAGCAAAAGTGCGAAGCGGTTTTGCGTCCGGAAATGCGTGGAGACAAAAGGATAGAGTGTCTTCGCGTTTCGAAGAAAAGCGGAAATGCTCTAGGGAAGATCGGGACATCGGGGAGCGGACATGAAGACGGCGCGGGAATGGGGTTTGATGCCGGAAAGCCGGCTGGCGGTGGGGCCTGACAATGCCATCACCGACGTCTCGGGCGTGGCCGTCGGGCATCGCTCGCTGCGCGGCGACGGTATTTTTACAGGCGTTACAGCCATCGTTCCGCATCCGGTCGATCTGTTCCGGGTAAAACCGCGCGCGGCGGTCGAGGTGATCAATGGCTTCGGCAAGTCGGCGGGCCTGATGCAGGTGGCCGAGCTCGGCACGATCGAGACACCGATCCTGCTCACCAACACTTTCGGCGTTGCGGCCTGCACGGAGGCGTTGATCCGCCTAGCGATTGCTGCCAATCCCGCGATCGGGCGGAAAACCTCGACGGTCAATCCGCTCGTTTGCGAATGCAATGACGGCAGCATCAACGATATCCAGGCGCTGGCGGTGACACCGGACGATGCGCTGGCCGCGCTCGATGCCGCCCGGCCGGGGCCGGTCGAGCAGGGGGCGGTGGGTGCCGGTTCCGGCATGACAGCCTTCGGCTTCAAGGCGGGCATCGGCACGGCCTCACGCGTCATGCGCATCGCCAAACGCGATTTCACCCTCGGCGCTTTGGTGCTGGCGAATTTCGGCGCGGCCGGCGATCTCGTATTGCCGGATGGCCGGCGTCCCGATCCGCACGCACCGGCCACGCCCGAGCGCGGCTCAGTTATCGTCATCATGGCGACGGATTTGCCGCTCGGCGACCGGCAATTGCAACGCGTCGCCCGGCGCGGCGGGGCGGGGCTTGCCCGACTCGGCGCCTTCTGGGGCCATGGCAGCGGCGATGTGGTGCTGTGCTTCACGACGGCGGATCCCGTCGAGCACGATCCATCCGAGCCGATCACCAGCCAGCAACGGCTTTCCGATGACCATATCGACCTTGCCTTCCGCGCCGCCACTGAGGC
Source organism: Shinella sp. M27 (assembly GCF_049199905.1). Taxonomy (NCBI): domain Bacteria; kingdom Pseudomonadati; phylum Pseudomonadota; class Alphaproteobacteria; order Hyphomicrobiales; family Rhizobiaceae; genus Shinella; species Shinella sp. M27. Next base: position 163,814 of record NZ_JBLZPK010000033.1, on the reverse strand, counting down.
CACGCAGGAGGCGGTACTGAATGCGCTCTGCATGGCGCCCGCCACCCCGTCCCGCAATGGCCGCGTCTATCACGCCCTGGCCGACTGGCTGAAGGAGAACCAGAACCCATGAAAGTCTTCATTTCCGCCGATATCGAGGGAACCGCCGGCATTGCCCAATGGGACGAGGCCGACCGCAACCACCCGGACTGGAACGAGTTTCGCGCGCTGATGACTGCCGAAGTGGTCGCCGCCTGCGAAGGTGCGCGGGCCGCCGGTGCGACGGAGGTCGTGATCAAGGATGCGCACAGCAGCGGTCGAAACCTGATCCTCGACCGGCTGCCAGATTATGCGCGCATCGTGCGCGGCTGGTCGGGCCATCCGGACGAGATGATGTACGGCATCGACGCCGGCTTCGCCGCCGCGATCTATACCGGTTATCACTCCAAGGCCGGCACGGAGGTCAATCCGCTCGCCCACACCTCCAACATGCGCATCTCGCGCCTGTTGCTGAATGGCGAGGTCGCCTCCGAATTCACCTTCAACGCGCTTTGTGCTGCGGGTTACGGCGTGCCGTCGGTCTTCCTCGCCGGTGATGAAGGCATCTGTGCCGAGGCGCGGGCCATGGTGCCGGGCCTTGCGGCGGTGGAGACGCTGGACGGCCGGGGCCATGCCACGACATCCATCTCGCCCGCCTGGTCGCGGCGCCTCATTCGCGAAGGCGTGGCCGCGGCCCTTTCGGGTGATTTCGCGCAGGCGCTGCCCGCCAAGGCCGAGCATTACGAAGTGGTCATCGAATTCAACACGCCGGGCGAGGCCTATCGCGCCAGCTGGTATCCCGGCGCCCGCACGCATGGCCTTCGCGCCATCGCCTTCGAGCACAAGGATTTTTCCGAAATCCTGCGCGCGCTGCTTTTCCTCAAGGTCTGATCAGGCCACCGCGCGCTCCAGCAGCAGCTTTGCCGTACGCCACAAGTCTTCGACCTTGCGGCTACGGCTTGCTGCATGTCGGTAGAGCCGGATTTCAAGATCGAGGTTCCAGCCGGCATCGGCGGAAGCGGGCACGAGGCGTCCGCTTTCGATCTCGTCGCGCGCCAGGCTCTCCGGCAGCCAGCAGATGCCCGCTCCCGTCACCGCCATGTTCATCAGTCCGGCGCTGATTGTGTTTTCATGCGTCGTGCGGCGGCGGAAGGGCGGGCGGCGCAGCATGAGGCGCGACAGCGCCACGCCGAAGAACGAATTGAAGCCGTAGCTCAGATAGGGAATGGCGAGCCGCGGCTGTGCGACGGCGCGGTCGAGGATATGCAGCCCCGGCTGCGCGCCGCCGGGCATGGATATGCTAGCCGCCGCAAGCGGGATCAGCCGGTCATGCGCAACCGTCAGTGACGAAAACTGCCCGCGGTCGAGATGGAACGGCACTTCCGGATGGGCGTAGGTGAGAAAGAAATCCGCCTCATCGCCCACGAGCGCATCCAAGTTGGCCTCGATGCCGCCGCGGTCGGCGATCAGCGAGGTGCTGAAGGCGCCGCCGGCCTTTTCGAGGGTTTGCAGCCAGCGCGGAAAGAAGGTCACCGTCAGCGTGTGGAGGGCGGCGAAGCGCACCAGACCCGGCTCATGAGAGGGGCGCAACGCTTCGCGCGCCGCATAGAAGGTGCGGATCGCCTCCTGCGCGACCGGCAGGAAATTACGGCCGGCCGGCGTCAGTTCTGCCGGCATGGTGGCGCGGCTGATCAGCGTTGCGCCAAGCCAGCTTTCCAATTGTTTGATGCGGCGGCTGAAGGCCGGCTGCGTGACATTGCGCATTTCAGCCGCGCGCGAAAAACTCGACGTGTCCGCGAGCGTCACGAAATCCTCCAGCCACTTGATCTCCACGCCTGGTCCCTCCCGATCCTATCCGCCTGCCTTATGGATCATAAGTCATTCAATCGAAATGGGTATGCCGTTTCGGCATGGGCTGGTGCCAAAAGCGAATTGGCCAAGCCGGCCGCAACCTTTCACGTTGCGTCAGGAGGAGCGGAGCACCGGGTCGGTTGCTCCGACAAGGGAGTTGTGAATGTCCGTTGCAATCGAAGCCGATACCATCCTGCACAATGGCCGTATCTGGTGCGGCCGGGAGGAGGGCATCAGCGAGGCCGTCGCCGTCTGGCAGGGCAAGGTGCTGGCCACCGGCAGCAGTGCCGACATGCTGAGTCTGAAGGGCGCGCGCACCGAGGTCATCGACCTCGAAGGCCGCTTCGCCAGCCCCGGCCTCATCGACAATCACCTGCATCTCATCTCGACCGGCATCACCATGGGCTGGGTCGATGCAACACCCGCCGCAGCGCCGACACTTTCGGCGTTGATGACAGCCCTTGCCGACCGTGCTTCGACCACAGCCAGGGGCGGCTGGGTGCGCGCCCGCGGTTATGACCAGGTCAAACTCGATACCGGCCGGCATCCGACGCGCGAAGACCTGGACCGGGCGGTGCCGGATCATCCCGTGCTGCTGACCCGCGCCTGCGGCCACATCGCCATCGCCAATTCACGGGCGCTGGAACTGGCGGGCGTGAGCGAGGCGACGCCTGTGCCGGATGGCGGCGTGATCGGCGTCACCGACGGCCGTCTCAACGGTCTTTTGGCCGAAAACGCCATCAACCTCGTCAAGGCCGCGATGCCCGAGGTGACGACGGAAGAGCTGATCGACGGTATCGAGCGGGGCGGGCGGTATCTGCTGTCGCTTGGCATCACCAGCTGCATGGATGCGGCGGTCGGGCAGCTCTCCGGCTTTGCTGAAATCCCAGCCTATGAAATGGCGAAGCTTTCCGGCCGCCTGCCGGTGCGCGTCTGGTTGACGCTGCTCGGCGATCCCGGCATTTCTATTGTCGAGGATTGCTGGCGGGCCGGCCTCATCTCCGGTGCCGGTGACGACATGCTGCGCGTCGGCGCGGTGAAGATCTTCCTCGACGGCTCGGCCGGTGGGCGCACTGCCTGGATGTCGAAGCCCTATCAGGGCGAGCCCGACAATATCGGCGTGCAGATGCTGCCCACCGCCGAGGTTGAGGCGCTCGTCAAATCCTTCCACGATCGCGGCTACCAGATGGCCTGCCATGCCATCGGCGACGGCGCGATCGAACAGCTGATCACCGCCTATGAAAAGGCGCTGGCCGCCAGTCCCGATCCGGACCGCCGCCATCGCGTCGAGCATTGCGGCTTCTCGACGGCCGAACAGGACGCACGCATGAAGGCGGCGGGCATCCTGCCGGCGCCGCAGATGGCCTTCATCCACGACTTCGGCGACAGCTATATTTCCGTTCTGGGCGAAGAGCGCGGCAAGGGCTCCTACCAGATCGGCACCTGGATGCGCATGGGCCTGAAGCCCTCGACCGGTTCGGATGCGCCGGTCTGCTCGCCCGATCCCTTCCCCAACCTGCACGCCATGATCACGCGAAAGACCGGCAAGGGCACGGTCATGGACGAGACCGAGACGCTGAGCCGCGTGGAGGCGCTGCAGGCCTATACGGAATTCGGTGCGTATTCGCAGAAGGCCGAAGCGGTGAAGGGCCGGCTGGTGCCCGGCCAGTGGGCCGACATCGCCGTCTTCGACAACGACCTGCTGGAGGCTCCGGCCGACACCATTCTCTCAGGCACGCGCTGCCTGCTGACCCTGCTTGCAGGCCGCGTCGTGCATGATGCGCGGTAGGGGCCTGTCAGACTGAATTATCGAAACGATGCCGAAAACGGCACGAGAGGGAGGACGAAATGCTGAAAAGACTGACACTCGCCGCCATGCTGAGCCTTTCCGTCGCAACCGGGGCGCTGGCCGCCGGCGAACGTTCCGGCGGAACGCTCGTCTTCACCGCGCCCTATGGCTCGAGCTTCGCCACGCTCGACGTCCAGGCAAGCCCGAACACGCAGGAAGAGTTCATCACGCAGGCCATCCACCGCGGCCTCTACAGCTGGAACTCCATCGAGAACAAGCCGGTGCTGGAACTGGCCGATTCCGAGGAGGTCTCCGAGGACGGCACGACCCATACCTATCACCTGCGCAAGAACGCCGTGTTCCACAACGGCAAGCCGCTGACGGCTGACGATATCATCTACAGCTACAAGCGTATCGCCAACCCGAAGAACGCCTTCCCGGGCGCCAGCTTCATCGCCGTCATCAAGGGCGCGGAAGAGTTCATCGCCGGCAAGGCGGACGAGATTTCCGGCCTGAAGAAGATCGACGACAACACGCTGGAGATCACCTATACCGGCCCGATCAATCCCGGTTTCCCGCTGATGCAGAACACGACGGTCATCTACCCGTCGAACGTCGAGGACGAATCGAGCTTCGCCAAGAACCCGGTCGGCCTCGGTGCCTTCGTCTTCAAGGAGCATGTGCCGGGCTCGCAGGTCGTCGTCGAGAAGTTCGACAAGTATTACGAGGAGGGAAAGCCTTACCTCGACCGCATCAATATCGTGCTGATGGCCGAAGACGCCGCCCGCGACGTCGCCTTCCGCAACAAGGAAATCGACGTTTCGATCCTCGGCCCGACCCAGTACCAGGCCTATCAGGGCGAGGAGGGCCTGAAGGATCACCTGCTCGAAGTCGCTGAGGTCTATACCCGCAATATCGGCTTCAACCCGGCCTTCGAACCCTTCAAGGACAAGCGCGTCCGCCAGGCGATCAACCATGCGATCAATGCGCCGCTGATCATCGAGCGCCTCGTCAAGAACAAGGCCTATCCGGCGTCAGGCTGGCTGCCGCTTTCCTCGCCGGCCTTCGACAAGGACAAGGCGGCCTATGCTTTCGATCCGGAAAAGGCGAAGGCCCTGCTGGCGGAAGCCGGTTATGCCGACGGTTTCGAATTCGAGGTGACGGCGAGCCCGAACGAGAGCTGGGGCGTGCCGATCGTCGAGGCCATCCTGCCGATGCTGAAGAAGGTCGGCATCACCGTGAAGCCGAAGCCGGTCGAAAGTTCGGCGCTCGGCGATGCCGTGACGTCGAACAACTTCCAGGCCTTCATCTGGTCGAACCTCTCCGGTCCCGATCCGCTGAACGCGCTGCGCTGCTACTATTCCAAGACGGCGCAGTCGGCCTGCAACTATACGAGCTATGCGAGCCCGGATTTCGACAAGCTCTATGAGGCCGCCCAGCAGGAGCTTGACCCAGCCAAGCAGAACGACCTGCTGCGCCAGGCCAACAACGTCGTGCAGGACGACGCGCCGGTCTGGTTCTTCAACTACAACAAGGCCGTCATGGCCTACCAGCCGTGGATCCACGGCCTCGTGCCGAACGCCACGGAACTGGCGGTTCAGCCCTATGACGAAATCTGGATCGACGAGACCGCGCCCGACGCGCGCAAATAAGCCTTGAGGGGTTTGGGGGCGGTCTCAGCCGCCCCCGCATCGATTTTCACGCCCGCAAGGGCGGCAAAACGGAACCGTCAATGCTTCGTTTCACCCTGCGCCGCATCCTGCAGGTCATCCCGACGGTTGTCGTGGTGGCGCTGCTGATCTTTGTCATCTTTTCGGTGGTGCCTGGCACCTTCGCCGCCAGCCTCTTCGCCGATGGCAAGCGCGCCGCCGACCCGCAGATGATCGCCCGCCTCAACGAGGAGTTCGGGCTCAACAAGCCGTTGATGGAGCGCTTCGTGACCTATGTCACGGATCTTGCCCAGTTCGATCTCGGCACCAGTTTCCGCACCCGCCAGCCGGTGATCGATCTCATCGGCGACCGCATGGGTGCCTCGCTGCAACTGGCGATCGCCGCCATGGTCTTCGCGCTGGTCGTCGGCGTTCCGCTTGGCTTTCTGGCGGCGCTTAGGCCGGGCTCCATCCTCGATACGGTGACGATGATCGGTGCGGTCTCCGGCCTGTCCATGCCGCAGTTCTGGCTTGGCCTCTTGATGATGTATCTGTTCGCGTTGCAGCTGAACTGGCTGCCGAGTTTCGGCTACGGGGACGGCTCGTTCCGCAATCTCATATTGCCCGCCGTCACACTCGGCGTGACGCCGCTCGCGCTTCTGGCGCGCACTACACGGGCGGGTGTGCTGGACGTGTTGAGCGCCGATTTCATCCGCACCGCCCATTCCAAGGGCATGAGCGAGATGAAGGTCGTGCGCTGGCATGTGGCGCGCAATGCGCTGGTGCTGATCGTCACCACGGTCGGCCTGCAATTCGGCTCGCTGATCGGCCAGGCCGTCGTCATCGAAAAGCTCTTCGCCTGGCCTGGCATCGGCTCGCTCTTGGTCGACAGCGTGGCGATCCGCGACATTCCCGTGGTGCAGGGCACGATCCTTGTCATCGTGCTGTGGTTCCTCGTCATCAATACCGCCGTCGATCTGATCTATGCCGCGATCGATCCGCGCATCAAGCAGGAGTGACGGGATGCGCTTCGGTTTCAATTTTTGGCTCGGTGCCGGGCTGACGGCGCTGGTGATCCTCGCCGGTATCTTAGCCCCATGGATCGCGCCCTTCGACCCGGTGCTCGACGCGGACCTGATGAGCTCCGAACTGCCGCCCGACGCCACCTTCTGGTTCGGCACGGATGCGCAGGGGCGCGACGTCTATACGCGCATCCTCTACGGCGCGCAGATCTCGCTGACGGTCGGCATCGTCTCGCAGGTGATCAATTCAATGATCGGCATCACGCTCGGCATGACCGCCGGCTATTGGGGCGGCTGGTGGGACGATCTCGTCAACGGCCTGACCAATGTCATGCTCGCCATTCCCTCGCTGATCTTCGCGCTCGCCGTCATGGCCGTGCTCGGCCCCGGCCTGCCGTCGCTGCTCATCGCGCTCGGCCTGACCAACTGGAGCTGGACCTGCCGCATCGCGCGCTCCTCGACACTCTCGCTGAAATCGCAGGGTTACGTGCAGGCGGCGCAGACGCTCGGTTACGGCGACCTGCGCATCATGTTCACGCAGATCCTGCCCAACATGATGGGGCCGATCCTCGTCATGGCGACGCTCGGCATGGGCTCCGCGGTGTTGTCGGAAGCAGCCCTTTCCTTCCTCGGCCTCGGCATCCAGCCGCCGTTCCCGAGCTGGGGTTCGATGCTGACGGATGCGCGCCAGCTCATTCAGTTGGCACCCTGGGTCGCGATCTTCCCTGGCCTTGCCATCTTCCTCTCAGTACTCGGCTTCAACCTTCTCGGCGATGGCCTGCGCGACAGCCTCGACCCGCATATGAGGACGCGCAAGCCATGACCGCGCCGCTGCTCGACATCAGGGACCTCAGGCTAGGCGTTTCGCTCAGCCGATCCACCCACCACCCGCTCCTCAAGGGCGTCTCCTTCCAAATCATGCCGGGCGAGGCCTATGGTCTCGTCGGTGAATCCGGCTCGGGCAAATCCGTGACGTCGCTCGCTGTCATGGGCCTCCTGAAGAAGCCGCTCGCCATTACCAGTGGTGAGATCCTGTTCAAGGGGCAGAACCTGCTCGCCCTGCCGAAGCGCGAGATGCGGCGGCTGCGCGGCAACCGGATCGCCATGATCTTCCAGGAGCCGATGACGGCGTTGAACCCGCTTTCGACGGTCGGCCGGCAGATCGCCGAAATGTTCGTGCTGCATCAGGGCAAGAGCTGGGGCGAGGCGGAAAAGCTCGCTGTCGAGGCGCTCGGGAACGTGCGCGTGCCCAATCCCGACCGGCGCGCGAAAAACTATCCGCACCAGATGTCGGGCGGCCTGCGCCAGCGCGTGATGATCGCCATGGCGCTCGCCTGCGACCCCGACCTGCTGATCGCAGACGAGCCGACGACGGCGCTCGACGTGACGGTGCAGGCGGAAGTGCTGCGGCTGATCAAGGAACTTTGCGCCGAACGCGGCACGGCGGTGCTGTTCATCAGCCACGATCTCGGCGTCATCGCCAGCATCTGCCAGCGCGTCGGCGTCATGTATTCCGGCTGCCTCGTCGAGGAAAACGAGACGCGGGCGCTCTTCGACAACCCGCGCCACGAATATACGCGCGGCCTGCTCGGCGCCCTGCCGCGCCTCGGCAGCCGCAGCGAACATGGCCGTCAGCGGCTGGTCGATATCGACAGCATCATCGCCGACCGCTCGAAGCTGACGGAAACCCGCTTCATCGCGCCGCGCAGGCAGGAAGGGAGCCAGCCATGACCGCCCCCCTGTTGCAGGTGGACGATCTCCACGTCCGTTTCCCGATTTCCGGCGGCGGCCTGCTCGGCACGGGTAAGCGCATGCTGCATGCTGTCAACGGCATCAGTTTCGAGCTTGCCAAGGGCGAGTGCCTGTCGATCGTCGGTGAGTCCGGCTGCGGCAAGTCGACGACGGCGCTGTCCATCCTCGGCCTCCAGGAGCCGACCGAAGGCACGATCCGCTATCACGGCCAGCCGCTTGCCGGCCCCGGCGCGCCGGGCCGCATGCAGCGGGCGAAGGCGGTGCAGATGGTGTTCCAGGACCCCTATGCCTCGCTCAATCCGCGCCAGTCCGTGCGCACCTCGCTGGCCGCGCCGCTCCGCCTGCATGGTGTCACCGCCGCCTCGGAGATCGAGGGCCGCATCGAGGCGATGCTGAAGAATGTCGGCCTGACGCCCGAACAGGCGGGCCGCTATCCACATGAATTCTCCGGCGGCCAGCGCCAGCGTATCGGCATCGCCCGCGCGCTGATCCTCGAACCGGAAATCGTACTGCTCGACGAGCCGGTCTCCGCGCTCGACGTTTCGATCCGCGCGCAGATCATCAACCTGTTGCTCGACCTTCAGGACAAGCTCGGCCTCTCCTACCTCATGATCAGCCACGATCTGAGCGTGGTGGAGCACATGAGCGATCGCGTTCTGGTGATGTATTTCGGCGAGGTGGTGGAGGAGGGCGGCTGGCGCGAGATCTTCGAAGCGCCTGCCCATCCCTATACGCGCCGGCTGATCGCGGCCATTCCCGATCCGGCCGCAGCGCTCGATCCGGCGGGAAAACCGGACCGTTTCGCCGATCTGCCGCAACTTTCCGGCCGCCGTTTCGTGTCCGACGGCAGCACGTCGCCGGATGTTTTCACCGCGCCGCCTTCGTCCGAGCTGGTCGAGATCGCGCCGCAGCATCGGGTGCGGCTGGCGGCCGCCTGAACGAAAACGCCGCGGAGGATATCCGCGGCGTCGATTGTCGATGGAGCGATTTAGCGCGCCGGCGGCGAATACATCAGGCCGCCGTCGTTCCACAGGCGGTTGAGGCCGCGGTCGATCTTCAGCGGGCTGTCCTTGCCGAGATGCCGCTCGAAAATCTGGCCGTAATTGCCGACGGCGGAGATCGCGTGATAGGCCCATTTCGGATCGAGCCCCATCGCCTTGCCGGCTTCGTTCTCGATGCCGAGGAAACGTTTTTGCGCTACCGTGCCGCTGTCGACGAGCGAGGCCGCGTTTTCCTTGGTGATGCCCATCTCCTCGGCTTCGATCAGTGCGAAGAGCGTCCAGCGCACGATCTTGAACCACTGCTCGTCGCCCTGGCGCACGGCCGGGCCGAGCGGTTCCTTGGAGATGACTTCGGGCAGAACCTCGAAACGTTCAGGGTTGTTCAGCGTCAGGCGCTGGGCGTAGAGCGCCGAAGCGTCTGTCGAATAGACGTCGCAGCGGCCGGTGTTGAAGGCCTGGATCGTCTGGTCCGGCTTTTCGAAGGCGATGACCTGATACTCGATCTTGTTGGCGCTGAAATAGTCGGCCATGTTCTGCTCGGTCGTGGTGCCGGTCTCCGTGCAGACGGAGGCGCCGGAAATTTCCTTGACGCTCTTCACGCCGACCTCCTTGTTCACCATGAAGGCCTGGCCGTCATAATAATTGACGCCGACGAAGCTCATGCCGAGATCGGTGTCGCGCGACAGCGTCCAGGTCGTCTGGCGCGAGAGAAGATCGACTTCGCCCGATTGCAGCGCCGTGAAACGGTCCTTGGTGGAAAGCGGCACATAGGCCACCTTGTCCGGATTGCCGAGGGTGGCGGCGGCGACCGCCCGGCAGAAATCGACGTCGAAACCGCCCCAGACGCCGTTCTTGTCCGGCACGGAAAAGCCGAGCACGCCCTGGCTGACGCCGCAGCGCACTTCGCCGCGCTCCTTGATGACATCGAACGTGCCGGCATGGGCCGTGCCGGCGGCGAATGCGGCGGCCGCGAGGGCCAGGATTGTCGTCTTCATGTTGTCCTCCTCCTTGATTGATTTTTTTGCATGCGTCTTCCCGGCCGGGAGAAAACGCCCCCGGCTGACAGGTTTTGAAAGGATGATGTTTGGGCCTTAGCCGAGCGTCTTTTCGACGTCGGCGAAGGTTTCCTCGAGCACGGCGATCAGATGATCGGCGTCGCGCTTCGAGAAGATCATCGGCGGGCGCATCTTCAGCACGTTGTCATGCGGGCCTTCGGTGCCCATCAGCACACCGCGGCGTCGCGCGCCGTTGGAGACGGCGCGGGCGAACTCGGTGGCGGGCGCCTTGGTTTTACGGTCCGTGACGAGCTCGATGCCGAGGAAGAGGCCAAGGCCGCGCACGTCGCCGATCGCCTGGTAACGCGTCTGCATGTCGCGGAAGGCGTCCATCAGGTAGTTGCCGACAGTGAGCGCATTGCCGCGCAGGTCCTGGCCCTCGATGACGTCGAGCACGGCAAGGCCGACGGCGCAGGAGACCGGGTTGCCGCCGAAGGTGTTGAAATATTCCATGCCGTTGTTGAAGCTATCGGTCACTTCGCGGGTGGTGACGACGGCGGCGAGCGGATGGCCGTCGCCGATCGGCTTGCCCATGGTGACGATGTCGGGCACCACGCCCTGCGTCTCGAAGGCCCACCAATGACTGCCGACGCGGCCGAAGCCGACCTGAACCTCATCGGCGATGCAGACACCGCCCGCCTCGCGCACCAGCCGATAGACCTCCTTGAGATAGCCCTCCGGCAGGAAGACCTGGCCGGCGACGCTCGGAATGGATTCGGCGATGAAGAAACCTGGACCTTCGCCCTTGGCCTTCATGACGGCGATCTGCTCGGCGACGCTTTCGGCAAACCGCTTGCCATGCTCCTCGATCGGCCAGTCCGCCGGGGCATGGTAGCTGTCCGGCACGGCGGCGATATGGATATGCGGCTTCGGCCCCTTGCCGCCCTTGCGGCGGAACTTGTAGGGGCTGATGTCGATCAGCTCCTGCGTCGTGCCGTGATAGGACCAGTCGAGCGTGATGGCGTTTTCGCGGCCGGTATGGGCGCGCATCATGCGCAGCGCCAGACTGTTGGCCTCCGAGCCGCTGTTGACGAAGCCGGCGACGGTGAGTTCTTTCGGCAGCGTCGCCGTCAGGCGCTCGGCATAGGCGACGATGTTGTCGTGCAGGTAGCGTGTGTTGGTGTTGAGCGTCGCGGCCTGCCTGGCCATCGCTTCCACGACGGCCGGATGGGCATGGCCGATGTGGCAGACATTGTTGAAGCAGTCGAGATAGGCCCGGCCGCTATCGTCGATCAGCCAGACGCCTTCGCCGCGCACGAATTTGATCGGCTTTTCGTAAGAGATCGAGAGGTTCGGCAGGAGCAGCTCGCGCCGCATTTTCACGATTTCCTCGTGCGAGCGGCCCTGACGCTCGAAGAATTCCTTCGCGATGCCGGCGAAGGTGCGGGCATCGGGGAAGAGTTCGGCCCAGACATCGAGATAGCGCGGCTCGCCGACGCCGAGGATTTCGGTGGCCGAGAGCGTCGTGTCGGTGGAGATCTGCAGGTGGAGATGCGGCGCCCAGCCGCCGTTTTCCTTCGGCGCGCCCATTTCGCCGACCAGCGCGCCGGCTTCAAGCCGGTCGCCGGCCTTCAGGCGGTTGACGGCCTCATGGGCGAGATGGCCCCAGAGGGAGATGAAGGGCGGGCAGCCCTCGGGCGCGTGGTGAAGCGCGATCAGGCAGCCATAACCGAGCGGGTCCTTTTCGACCTCGACGCTGACGACGGTGGCGGCAAGCGGCGTGAAGACCTTGGTGCCGGCCGCCTGGAAAAGGTCGAAGCCGAGATGGTGCGTGCGGCGCGCGCCCTGGATGAAGCGCGAGACGAACATCTCGCCGGCATAGACAGTGCGTTCCTCGGCGAAGGGACCGATGCCGAGCTCGACTCCGGTGTCGCGGCAATAGGCGTCCCAGATCGCCTGCGCTTCGTCCGGCTGTTCTGCGGCGGAGGCGACGGTCATCGGATGGGTCGGATCGCCATAGGGCACGAGGGCGGCCGGGTAGGTGGCGGCCGGCTTTTCGAGCAGCGGGGCGAGCGATTTGCGGTTCTTTTCGATCCAGTCGATCACCCCGCGCGCACCGGGCACGGCCTCGAAGCCGCAGGCCTTGCGCAGGATGGCGGTGGCGAAGCGCGGGTTCATGCGGTCGAGCTTGCGCAGCAGCGTCCAGGCCGGGCGCTCGCTGATCGCGAGATACGGATTGTCCTCGGTGTGGACGCGGCGCGAGGCCGACATGGTGACGGAGGTGACGAGCCTTGCGGCGATCAGGTCAAAGAGCAGGTCGACTTCCTCTTCGAGCAGCGGATATTCCGCATGGAAGCCGCGCGCGATGGCGGCGGCCGCGCCGATCGGGTCGGCGTGGTCGAGCCCGGCATAGGCGGCGGCGATCGCCACTTCCGCGATCACAGGCGTGTGCAGCGCATCGCCGAAATCGATCAGGCCGGAAATCTGGTCATGGTTCGCGGCATCGACCAGCACGTTCCAGTCATTGGCGTCATTGTGGATGACGGCGGCGCGCAGCGTCGCAAGGCGCGGCGCAATGGTGGCGAAGCGCTTGAGGAAGCGTTCGACGAGGGCGCGGTCTTCGGCATCTGCGATATGCGAAAGGCGGCCCGCCGAACGGCCGGCGGCACGGATATCCCAGTCTAGATCGCGCAGCGCGCCGGGATGCATGAAGCCCTTCAGCGCGGCATCGAAGTGGCCGAGCATGCGGCCAAGGGATTCGAGTGCGGCTTCGCTGCGGCCCGTTTCGGCGAGCGGCTCGCCCTCGACCCAGCTGACGAGGCGGACGCGGTGCGCAGTACCGTGGGGGCTCGTCGTGGCGGCCAGGCTTTCTCCGGAAAGGGTGGGGCGGATATGCGGCACCGGCAGATCGCCGGCATGGACGCCAAGATGGGCGAGCAGCGCGGTCTGGAAATCGCTCTCCACGGCCGGCTCGGCGGCGTTGACGATCTTCAGGATGAAGGTCCCCTCAGGCGCTTCCACCTTGAAGTTCTGGTCGCGCTCGCTGGCGAGCGGCGAGAGCTTGCCGGCAAGCCCGTAATGCTCCTTGAGCAGGGCGGCGGCGGCGTCGATGGAAAAGTCCGGGGTCGTCTTCAGCATGTCGTTCATGGCAATCCTCTTTTCGATGCGAAGATTTGCATGGACGGCGTTTCGGTGCATCCGGCATTATGCCGGTTGTGCCGGCACTCTGTCTGTAATAACCGTCATCTTGTCGGCGCAGCGGAGAGAGGCATCATGCAGGGCACGGATACCATCGACCGGACGATCCTCAGCATCCTCACCAGGGAAGCGCGCATCCCGATGAAGTCGCTTGCCGGGCGCATCGGGCTTTCCCGAAGTGCAACGACGGAGCGCGTCACGCGGCTGGAAAAGGCCGGCATCATCAGGGGCTATCGCGCCGATATCGGCCAGCTCGACGACGGCCAGATCCAGGCCTTCCTGCTGGTGACGCTGAAGCG
>NZ_JBLZPK010000033.1:122170-150061 GCF_049199905.1 Shinella sp. M27 | reverse complement strand
GCGACGAGGTCGCGACGATGGACAATGTGGAGGACCTGACGACCTCCATCGTGCTTCGCCGCGACATCGAACGGGTGTGATTTCCAGAGCATTTCCGGTTCACCGGAAATGCTCTCGGTTTTTTGTTTTACCGCATTGTCCGACGCCGAAGCGAGGTCGCTCCGGCTGGAAATGCTCTATCGCCAGCCCAGCGCCGGCGCGACGTGCTTCAGGATCGCCTCGATGACATGGGCGTTGTATTCGACGCCGAGCTGGTTGGGCACGGTGAGCAGCAGCGTGTCGGCCTCCTGGATCGCCTCGTCGGCGGCCAGCTGCGCGATCAGCCGGTCCGGCTCGTCGGCGTATGACCGACCGAAGATCGCGCGTGTCTTGTCGTCGATGAAGCCGATCGAATCCTCTTCCTTGCCGCCCCGGCCGAAATAGGCACGGTCGCGATCGTCGACCAGGGCGAAGATGCTGCGGCTCACCGAGACGCGGGGCGTGCGGCTATGGCCGGCTTCCTTCCAGGCCTCGCGATAGGCGCGGATCTGTGCGGCCTGCTGGACATGGAAGGGCTCGCCCGTCTCGTCGTCCTTGAGGGTGGAGCTTTGCAGGTTCATGCCGCGCTGGGCCGCCCAGATGGCTGTCGCGTTCGAGCCGGCACCCCACCAGATACGCTCGCGCAGACCTTCGGAATGCGGCTCGAGACGCAGCAGGCCCGGCGGGTTCGGGAACATCGGCCGCGGGTTCGGCTGGGCGAAGCCTTCGCCCTTCAGGACGTCGAGAAAGACCTCCGCATGGCGGCGGCCCATATCGGCGTCGCTCATGCCCTCCTGCGGCTCGTAGCCGAAATAGCGCCAGCCATCGATGACCTGCTCGGGCGAGCCGCGGCTGATGCCGAGCTGGAGACGACCGCCGGCGATGAGGTCGGCCGAACCGGCATCCTCGGCCATATAGAGCGGGTTTTCATAGCGCATGTCGATGACGGCGGTGCCGATCTCGATCTTCTTGGTCCGTGCGCCGACGGCGGCGAGCAGCGGGAAGGGCGAGGCGAGCTGCCGGGCGAAGTGATGGACGCGGAAATAGGCGCCGTCGGCGCCCAGCTCTTCGGCCGCGACGGCAAGGTCGATCGACTGGAGGAGCGTATCGCCCGCCGAGCGCGTCTGGGATTGTGAAGAGGGTGTCCAGTGGCCGAAGGAGAGAAAGCCGATTTTCTTCATGATGTCCGCCTCGACGCTCAGCGTCCGTTGCACGATGTGTTGGGCGGAACATGGTGCATCGCGTGAGGCTTGAAAAGGCATGCGATGAGAACGCATTGTTCACAAAACGGCACTTGTGAACGGGGTGGTGGTCACACACCGCCCCGCTGCATTGACAATCAGACCGGCACGACATGCACGCTGCGCGGCAGCGCGGAGAGGATTTCCGGTCCGTCCGCGCGCAGGATCACGATATCCTCCAGGCGGATGCCGAAGCGGCCGGGCAGATAGATGCCGGGCTCGATGGAGAACACCATGCCCTCTTCCAGCACGGTTTCCGAGGTGGCGGTGATATAGGGCGGCTCGTGGCCGTCGATGCCCATGCCGTGGCCGGTGCGGTGCACGAAATAGTCGCCATAGCCGGCGTCGGTGATGACCTTGCGGGCAGCCGCATCGACTTCGCGGGCGAGAACGCCTGGTTTCGCCGCCTTCAGCGCCGCCTGAACGGCCTTTTCGACGATGGTGTGGATTTCGCCGTAACCCTCCGGTGCGATGCCGATGATGGCCATGCGGGTGATGTCGGAGGGGAAACCCTCCTTGCGGCCGCCGATATCGATGACGACGGCATCGCCTTCCTGCACGATCTTTTCACTCGCCGAATGATGCGGAAAGGCGCCGTTGCCGCCCGCGCCGACGATCCAGAATTGCGGCGAAGCGCCCTCGGAGGAGAAATGCGCACGGATGGCGGCGGCGACCTCTTTTTCCGTCATGCCGGGGCGGATGGCGGCGAAGGCGGCCTGCATGGCGCGATCGGCGATGCCGGCATTCATCTTCAGCTTGGTATATTCCGCGCCGTCCTTGCGCATACGCAGGCCGCCGAGCGTGGCGGGCGTGAAGTCGCGGTGCGTCTCGGCGGGCAGCGCATCGAGCAGCAGCAGCGCAAAATCGGCACGCATGGTTTCGTCAATCGCGACGAGGCCCGGAGCTTCCGCGCCGATATCGGCAAGGGCGGCCGCAAGGGCATCGACCGGACCGATCTCATCCGCCCAGTTGTGGAACGTGATGTCGGTGAATTCGCGCGTGCCCTCGGCGTTCAACACCGGCATCAGGAAGGCTTCCTTTTCCGGGCCGATCAACAGCAGGCAGGGCCGCTCGTCGGGATGCGGGTGGAAGCCCAGCACCCAGTCCATATGGGAGCCGGGGGCGATGGCAACGAGGCCGGTGCCGGTCTCGGCCATGCGCTGGCGCAGCGCTTTCAGGCGCGTGGCGGTCTGTTCGGTCATGATCTGTCCTTGCGATTACGGAGTGTCGGAAAAGGGGGATTTGCGTTTGACGACGAAGCTTGCCGGTGTCCGGCCCGCCGCTTCGGCAGCGCCGAAGACGTCCATGGTGCAGGTGTGGAAAATAGTCGTCGGCGTGGCCGTGTGGTTCCAGGTGGTGTGCGTCAGCGTCGAGAGGAAATGCGCGGAATCACCCGCTTCCAGAACGGTGTGCTCGCCGTCGATCTCGATGGTCAATGCGCCCTCGACGATGAAGTAAATCTCCTCGCCCTCATGCGACATAGGCTCGCTGTGAAACCCCGGCGGCGCATGGATGAGCGTCGAGCACAAGACGCTGCCGGGGAAGGAGGCGGAGAGGCGCTCATAGGTGATGGCGCTGTCCGGCGTGCCGCCGAGGCCATAGACGGCGCGTCCGTCACGCCGGGTGATCGGCGTTTCCACGCGCGGCGGCTGGAAGAACGAGCCGACATCGGTGTTCAACGCGCGGCAGACCGCGACGAGGGACGTCAGCGAGGGAACGGTGATGCCGCGCTCGATCTGCGAGATGAAGCCGACCGAAAAGCCGGCAGCATCCGCCACTTCCTGCAAGGTCATCTTCAGGGCGCGCCGACAGGCGCGCAGACGCGCGCCCACGACCTGCGTGTCGGCAGCCGGTTGCTTCGCAGTGCTTGCCATTGTGCTCACCGAAGTTTTTAGTATTACTTCAATAATGCGATGGGCGGCGGCATTGTCAACCCGTTTTTTAGTCTGACTAAAAAACTATGGAGTTGCGTCAGGTTGCCAGCAGCGCCTTGGCGTGGATCGCCATCATGCGCTCCTCGTTGGCAGCAATGACCAGCGTGCGGAAGGGCTGGAGGAAGGCGAGCCGGGACAGGACGGCCTCGCGCACGGGGGCGGCGTTCTCGCCGATGCCGCCGGTGAAGACGAAGGCATCGATGCCGCCCATAGAGGTCGCCATCATGGCGGCATATTGCGCGACCTTCAGCGCGAAATAGTCGAGCGTGAAGGCGGCGCGCGGGTCGTTGCTTTCGAGCAGGGTCTCGACGTCGTTGCTGATGCCGGAGAGGCCCTTGAGGCCGGAGCGTTCGTAGAGCATCCGCTCGACCTCCTCCACGGAGAGGCCGAAGCTGCGCATCATATAAGTGACCGCTCCGGCATCGATGGCGCCGCTGCGGCTGCCCATGGGCAGGCCGTCGAGCGCCGTCATGCCCATGGTCGTGTCGATGCTCTTGCCGCCGATCATGGCGCAGAGGCTCGCGCCATTGCCGAGATGGTCGGCGACGACCCGGCCTTTCGCCACGTCGGGATAGTCACGGGCAAGCACACGGGCAATCCAGTCATAGGAGAGCCCGTGGAAGCCATAGCGGCGGATACCTCTTTCACGCAGCGCCTCCTCGACGGCAAAGGTCTTGAACACCGGCGCCTGGCCGGCATGGAAGGCGGTGTCGAAGCAGGCGATGTCGGGGGCATCGGCCAACCGGTCCGAGGCCGCGATGCCGGCGAGATTGTAGGGCTGGTGCAGCGGCGCGAGCGGCACGAGCGTTTCGAGTTCCGTGAGGACGTCTGGTGTAACGACAACAGGCGCGACGAAGTTTTCCCCGCCATGCACGATGCGATGCACGGCTGCGATCATGCGCCAGCCGTCGTCGTAGCGATCGATCAGCGTGATCACCGCGCGCATGGCCGTCTCGTGATCGTCGGCGGCAAGCGGCTCGCCGATGACGGCGCCGGTCTCCTCGATGGTTGCATCAAGCCGGGCTCTGCTGCCGATGCCGGTCACTTTGCCTTTGGCGAGCCTGTCGAGCTTGTCGTAGGCGAAAACCTCGAATTTCAGGCTGGACGAGCCGGTGTTGAGGACGAGCAGGACATCGATCACAGGATGCGGCCCTTTGTACGGGCATCGGCCAGCAGCACGGCAAGCGCGCAGGAAAGCAGACGCGTGCGTTCATTGTCGGCGCGGCTGGTGAGGATTACGGGGACGCGCGCGCCGAGCACGATGCCGGCCGCCTCCGCTCCACCGAGGAATGTCAGCTGCTTGGCCAGCATGTTGCCGGCCTCGATGTCGGGAACCAGCAGGATATCAGCATGGCCGGCGACCTCGGATACGATGCCCTTTTCCCGCGCCGCCTCGGCGCTGATCGCATTGTCGAAGGCAAGCGGTCCGTCGATCAGGCAATCGGTGATCTGACGGCGGTCCGCCATCTTGCACAGCGCTGCGGCATCGAGCGTCGCCTGCATTTTCGGATTGACGGTCTCGACGGCAGCGAGCACGGCCACCTTGGGTTTATGATCGCCGAAGACGACCCGCCACAGGTCGACGGCGTTCTGCACGATATCGGCCTTGACCGGCAGCTCCGGCAGGATGTTGACGGCAGCATCCGTGATGATGAAGGGTTTCGGATAGGTTGCGATGTGCATGAGGTAGCAATGCGAAATGCGCCGCTCGGTGCGCAGGCCCGCATCGGCCTTCACAATGGCGCTCAGGAGCTCGTCCGTGTGCAGCGACCCTTTCATGATCGCATCGACATGATGGCCGGCGGCGAGTTCCGCTGCCTTGGCGGCCGCGGCATGGCTGTGCTCGGTATCGACGATCTCCCAGCCGCTGATATCGACGGCAGCCTCCTGCGCCGCCTGCGTGATCTTCGCTGCGGGGCCGATGAGCACGGGCACGATCAGCTTTTCCCGTACGGCCTCGGCCGCCGCTTCCACCACGTTTGCTTTGACCGGATGCACGATCGCGGTGCGCGTCGGCGGCAGGGCATGGCAGAGGGCGAGGATGGCGTCTGTCTGTCGGCTCATGCGTCGGCATTCCTTCCTGAGGCTTTTGTGCACCATAAAGGAATTACGTCGCTGCGCCATGACGTGCTCACGCCGCGTAAACCAAATCCTTACGCTGAGCCATTAGCGTTTCGCGGATGGTGCAATGGCCGCGCCGCATCCGAGTAGCGAGTAGCAAGCGCATGAGCATGCCTGACACCGCAGTCCAGATCTCCCCGTCACCGGATGAGACCCACTCCCGGAGGTCCCGCCAGGAGGTGGACTTCTGGATGAACTGCGTTGGTGCGCCGCTCGTTCTCATGGAAAAGCAGACGCTTTCGGTGCGCTATGCGAATGCCAATGCCGCGATCCTGTTCGGCCGCGGCCTCGAGGGTTTTGGCGGCTGTTCGGTTGAGGAGCTGGTCGGCCATGAAGCCACCCGGATGCTCGGCCAGATCTGGAGCGTGGCGCCGGTCGGCGTTCCCGGCGAACCCTTTCTGATCCGCGCGCAGGTGCAGGGTCAGGAGCGCATCCTCATGGTGCAGGTCACCAAGGTTGCGGTGGAGGGCGAAATCCTGCGCCTCTTCACCTTCCTCGATGCGCCGCCGCAGGGCTCCGTGACGCTCGCCGGCTGGCAGGAGAACGTCATCTCGCTGCTCAATTGGCTGCCTTTCGGCTTCGAGATATCGGGCACCGACGACCAGATCCAGTTTGCCAATTCGACCTTCAAGGCCCTGTTCGGCTACACGCAGGATGAGATTTCCAACATCGAGGACTGGTGGCGGCTTGCCTATCCGGACCCGGACTATCGTGAATTCGCCCGCACGCAATGGTATGAGTCCATCGCGGCCGCCCGCGCGGAAAACCGCGAGATGACACCCTTCGACCTTGATGTTGCGACGGCGAGCGGCGAAACGCGCACGATCCAGTTCCGCCACCGCACGATCGGCAATTTCAACGTCAACATGTATATCGACGTGACGCGCGAGCGCAGCTACGCGAGGGAGTTGAAGGTTCTCGCCGATACCGACCCGCTGACCGGCGCGATGAACCGCCGCCGCTTCTTCGAGGAGGCGGACCGTATCCACGCGGAGTGCCAGAAAAGCGGTGCGTCCGCCACCTTCCTGATGCTCGACATCGATCATTTCAAGACGATCAACGACCGCTATGGCCATGGTGTCGGCGATGCGGTGCTCGTCGAATTCACCCGGCGCTGCCGTGACGTGCTTCGGCCGGAAGACCGCTTCGGCCGCATGGGTGGAGAAGAATTCGCTGTCGTGCTCTGCCGCCCGGATGATGCGTCGGTCCATGTCATCGCCGAACGGCTGCGGCAGGTCGTGGGATCTGAGCCTTTCATCATCGATACAGACACGCTGAAGGTGACGGTCAGCGTGGGCGGCGCGATCTGCGAGGGGACCGAAAGCGTCGGCTCGGCCATCTCGCGGGCCGACAATGGCCTCTATGACGCCAAGAAGTCGGGCCGGGACCGCGTCATCCTCCGCTGAGCCCCATCCTCGGTCGGCCGGCTTCCCTTGCGGATAAAACATGAGTAAAGACGTTATGTTTTGATCGTGATCCGGGACGCCTGTGATCCTGTGCTGGAAGGAGCGGCCGTGCCCCAATTCACCCTCTGCCTTGAGATTGCGAAAGTGTCCGTGCTGCCGGCGATCAGGCAGGGCTTTGCCACCGTAAAATGACGCCAGCCGTTTTCCAGCCATCACTCCGGACGAGCGTGATCGCGGGGCTCGGGCTCGCGGTCCTCTTCGTGCTGAGCCTTGCCGTCGGCGTCAGCCCACTGCCGCTCGGCAAGGTCCTGAGCGACCCCGAGGCGATGCAGCTGCTTGTCGTCAGCCGCCTGCCACGCACGCTCGCCGCCGTGCTGTGCGGGGCAGGGCTGGCGATTGCCGGCCTCATCATGCAGACGCTCTCGCGCAACCGGTTTGTCGAGCCGGCGACGGCCGGCACGGCACAGAGCGCGGAGCTCGGCATCCTCCTAGTCACGCTGCTTTTTCCCGCCGCGGCCCTCTGGGCGAAGACGCTGGTCGCCAGCGGCGCGGCCCTTGTCGGTACGTCGATCTTTCTTGCCACCGCGCATCGCCTGCCGCCCCAGCAGCCCTTTCTCGTGCCGCTGTTCGGCATCGTCTATGGCGGGGTGATCGGCGCGGTCGCGACCTTCGCCGCCTGGCAGGCCGACCTCCTGCAATTCCTCTCCGTCTGGACCAATGGCGAATTCTCCGGCGTGCTGCGCGGGCGCTACGAATTGCTGTGGATCGCGGCAATTATGGTTGCCGTCGCCTGGCTCGTTGCTGACCGCCTGACGATCATGGCGCTCGGCCGCGAGGCGAGCATCGGGCTCGGCATCGACTATGCGCGCATGATGCAGATCGGCCTTGTCATCGTCTCCGTCATCACGGCGCTTGCCGTGGTCGTCGTCGGCATGATCCCCTTCGTGGGGCTTGCCGTGCCCAACATCGTCTCGCGGCTGATGGGCGACAATGTGCGCGGCACGCTCGGCTGGGTCACGGCTGGCGGGGCGGGGCTGGTGCTCGCCTGCGATATTGCCGGCCGGCTCATCCGCTATCCCTACGAGATCCCCGTCGGTACGGTCATGGGCGTGGTCGGCGGCGCTGTCTTCCTCTGGCTGCTCTTCCGGCGGGGCTGCCATGGCTGATCATCGTCTGTTCGGCCTCGGTCTCGCCGCCTTTGCGGTGGCAGCCGCCTTCCTCGCCATCGGCCTCAAGGGCAATATCGCCTTCGTGCTGGAGCTGCGTCTCCTGAAGCTCGCGGCGCTGGTGCAGGTCGGCGTCGCCATCGCCGTGTCGACGGTGATCTTCCAGACGGTCACCGGCAACCGCATCCTGACGCCCTCGATCATGGGCCTCGACGCGCTCTATCTGTTCGGCCAGATGCTGCTGGTCTTCCTGCTTGGCGGCGTCGGCTATGTGGCGCTCGATCCGCAGCTGAAATTCGGCCTCGAAGTGCTGGTCCTCATGGGGCTTGCCTGTGCCCTTCTGCTGCCGATGCTGCGCAGCCGGCTCGATATGGGGCTGATGCTTTTGGCCGGCGTTGTCTTCGGCGTGCTGTTCCGTAGCCTGCAATCGCTGCTCGCCCGCCTGATCGATCCCAACGAGTTTTCCGTGGTGCAATCGGCAAGCTTTGCCAATTTCAACGCGGTGCGCACGGATCTGCTCGTCTTCGCCGCCATCGTGACGGTCCTCGCCGTCATCATCGCCTGGCGCGCACGGCATGTGCTCGATGTCATCTCGCTTGGCCCCGATGCCGCGACCGGGCTCGGCGTGAACTGGGCGGGCAATGTGACCGGCCTCCTGCTGCTCGTCTCAGCCCTCGTCGCCGTCTCCACCGCGCTCGTCGGCCCCGTCGCCTTCTTCGGCCTGCTCGTAGCGGCACTTGCCGAGCGCATCGTCGACAGCCGCCGTCATGCCGTGCTGCTGCCGGCCGCCGCCCTCACCGGCATCGTCGTTCTGGTCGGCGGGCAAACGCTGTTCCAGCATGCGCTCGGCAGTGCGACGGCGCTCGGCGTCGTCATCGAATTCGTCGGCGGGCTGATCTTCCTCCTGCTGCTGATCCTCGGGAGCCGCAAATGATCCGCATCGACAACGTTTCCTTCAAGCACCGGACGACGCCCATCCTGCACGATGTCAGCCTCGAAATCGCGAAGGGTGGCGTCGTGGCGCTGATCGGCCCGAACGGTGCGGGCAAATCCACGCTGCTCTCGCTCGTCGCACGGCTCCAGCCGCTGCAGACCGGCAAAATCTCGGTCGACGGCCTGCCGGTCGATACGACGCCCGGGCGCGACCTTGCAAAGGTCCTCGCCATCCTGCGGCAGGACACGACGATCGCAAGCCGCCTGCGGGTGCGCGAACTCGTTGGCTTCGGGCGTTTTCCGCATGGCCGCGGCCGGCTGATGGACGAGGACCACGCCATCGTCGACGCCGCCATCGCGCAGTTCGATCTCACCGATCTCAGCGACCGCTTCATCGAGACGCTGTCCGGCGGCCAGCGTCAGCGTGCGCTTGTCGCCATGGCCTTTGCCCAGGGCACGGATTATCTGCTGCTCGACGAGCCTCTGAACAATCTCGACATGTATTATGCCCGCGCTCTGATGCGCTCGCTGCGATCCGTCGCCGATGCGAAGGGCAAAACCGTCGTCATCGTGCTGCACGACATCAACCAGGCGAGCGCCCATGCCGACCGGATCGTGGCGATGAAAGACGGGCGGATCGTTGCCGACGGCACACCCGCCGAAATCCTCACGCCCGACAGGTTGGAGGCGGTCTTCGGTTTCCACATGCGTGTAGAGACGATCGAAGGCAAACCGTTCGCGCTGCATCAGCTTTGAAGCTTTGATAGGAAGCTAGGATGTACGACAACGTCCCGATGGCCCCCTCCGGGAGCATTTTCCTGTGCAGGACGAATTCATAACGGATTTCTATGGGCTCATCTCATCGTTTCATGAGTTCGCCCGCTTGCCGCCCTTGACTCGGGAAGTGTTCCCCTGACACATTCAGTTGTCAGACATCTTACATAAATGGGGATCCGAACTGACGGATCACAAGGAGGACCACATGAAAAAGCTCTTCATGCGCCTGGCCGTAGGTGCTGCCTTCGTCGCTGCCGCCGTTTCGGCCCAGGCCGGCGAGACGCTCGACCGCGTCATGGAAAAGAAGGCGATGGTCGTCGCCACGAACAGCGGCTGGCCGCCCCAGAGCTATCTCGACGACAGCAACGAGATGGTCGGCTTCGACATCGACGTGTCGCGCGAGATCGCCAAGCGCCTTGGCGTCGAGGTGAGCTTCGAGACCCCGGACTGGGCCACACTGACCGGCGGCCGCTGGCAGGGCCGTTACGATCTCGGCGTCGGCTCGGTCACGCCCACCAAGGCCCGCGCCCAGGTGATCGACTTCGTCGGCATCTACTACTACAGCCCCTATGTCTACGTCGTGCACAAGGACAGCGACGCCAAGACCGTCACCGACCTCAACGGCAAGGTGATCGGCGTCGAAACGGCGACGACCTCGGAAGACTTCATCAACCGCAAGCTCGAAATCGACGCGCCGGGCCTGCCGCCGATCGAATACAAGCTGGAGCCGGGTGAAGTCCGCACGTTTGCCGACTCGATGCTGCCCTTCGACGACCTGCGCCTTGGCCCCGGCGTTCGCCTTGATGCGGTGATCGCGCCCGAGCAGACCGCGATGAACGCCATCAAGAACGGCTATCCGGTCAAGGTTCTCGAAGGCGAATATGCCTTCCGCGAGCCGCTCGTCGTCATCGCCGAGAAGATCGATCCGGAATGGACCGCCAAGGTCGGTGGCATCATCGAGGAGATGAAGAAGGACGGCACGCTGGGGACTCTCACCACCAAGTGGTACGGCAAGGACTACAGCGCCGACTGACGCAAGACCGGCGCGGGTGGCTTTTGCCCGCGCCATTTCATTTGAGGGGGAGCATGCGATGGCCTATCCGGACACCTATTACAAACGAACCATGGCGGACCAGACGACGCGCCCGGCGCTTTCGGGCGTGGTCGAATGCGACGCGGTCATCATTGGCGCCGGCCTTGCCGGCCTCACCACGGCGCTGCAGCTTACCCGTGCCGGCAAGCGCGTCACGGTGCTGGAAGCCGAAAGCGTCGGCTTTGGCGCGTCCGGCCGCAATGGCGGCTTCGTCGGCCCCGGCTATGCGACGGGTGGAGACGACATTGCCCGCGTGACCGGCAAGGATGCGGCGCGCAAGCTACACCACCTCTCCATCGAAGGCATGGACTTCATCCGCGACAATATCCGGACGCTCGGCATCGAAGACGCGCAGCCCGAACTGGGTATCATGAGCGTGCTGCGCTATGACGACGGCGAAAGCCTCAAGGCCTATGCTGAAGAGACCCGTCGCGAATACGGCTATGAACTCGAATATATGGACCGCGATGCCGTGCGCGCGGTGCTGAAATCCGAGCGCTATTTTCAGGCGCTGCGCAATCCCAACGCCTTCCACATGCACCCGCTCAACTATCTGCGCGCCATCGCCGTCGAAATCGAGCGGCTCGGCGGGCGTATCTGCGAACAGTCGCCTGCCGTCTCGGTGGATTTTTCCGGCGCTGAAAAACGCGTCAAGACATCCGGCGGCGAGGTGAAAGCCAAGGATGTCGTCTTCACGACCGGTGGCTATACCGGATCGCTGAACGGCAAGCTGAAGCGCTCCTACCTGCCCATCGCCACCTATGTCATGGTCAGCGAGGACGCGCCCGAGCTGATTGCCTCGGCGATCGCCACGAAGAGCGCTATCGGCGACAACCGCCGGGCCGGTGATTATTATCGCCTCGTCGATGGCGGGCGCCGCATCCTCTGGGGCGGCCGCATCACCACCCACGCCGCCTCCACGGCCGGTCTCGTCAAGGAACTGCGCGCCGAAATGGTCGGCACCTATCCGCAGCTCGCCGGCCTCAAGACCGAGCTCGCCTGGTCGGGCCTGATGTCCTATGCCCGCCACCTGATGCCCCAGATCGGGCGCATGAGCCCCGGCGTCTGGTATTGCACCGCCTTCGGTGGCCATGGCCTCAACACGACGGCCATCGGCGGCAAGGTTATCGCGGAAGGCATTCTTGGCGAAACCGAGCGCTACAAGCTCTTCGAACCCTTCGGCCTCGTCTGGGCCGGTGGTCTTGCGGGGCTTGCCGTGGCGCAGCTCACCTATTGGAAACTCCAGGCGCAGGACTGGTGGCGCGAGCGCGCAGCGTAAGCGGCTTCAACGAGAACAAGGGGCGGAACATGATTGGCCGATTGATACTCACCTATCCCGAAGCATCGCGCAGGGCCGGCGGCCTGCTCATCCTCGCCATCGTCGCGTCGGTGCTCTATTCCATCGGCGTCAGCTCCGCCTGGATCGGCCATATCCTGCCGTCCTCGGTCGACTGGCTGAAGGAGAATCAGGTTGTCGGCCGCATTGTCTCGTCGGTGCTGATCGCGCTCATCGTTGCGGCGAACTGGAAGGCGCTGCGCCAATTGCCGCGCCGCTGGCAGGTGGTCGGCGTCTGGGTCGAGCTTTTCGTGCTCCTGATGCTGTTCTTCTATTCGTTCGATCTTTCCTTCGCCTTCATCGCCAAGAAAATCGGCTTCCTCATCACGCAGGGTGTGACGACGACGCTGTTCATTTCCGCGATCTCGATCCTGATTGCCACGATCATCGCGCTTGCCGGCGCCATTGCAAAACTCTCCAGCAATGGCGTCGTCTACGGCCTTGCGACCTTCTACACGTCGCTGTTCCGCGGCCTGCCGCTCCTGATGCAGATCTACATCATCTATCTCGGTCTGCCGCAGGTGGGCTATGTCATCGGTGCCATTCCGGCCGGTATTCTCGCTTTGTCGCTCTGCTACGGCGCCTATATGACGGAAATCTTCCGCGCCGGCATCCAGAGCATCAACCGCGGCCAGACGGAAGGTGCGACCGCGCTCGGCCTCAGCCCGGCCCAGACGATGACGCTCGTCATCCTGCCGCAAGCCATGCGCGTCATCATCCCGCCGACGGGCAACCAGTTCATCGCGATGCTGAAGGATAGTTCGCTCGTCTCGGTGGTCGGCGTGTGGGAAATCATGTATCTTGCGCGCACCCAGGGCCAGACCGAGTTCCGTCACATCGAAATGCTGATCACCGCCTCCATGATTTACTGGATCCTTTCGATCGGCCTGGAATATGCCCAGTCCCGCATCGAAGAAAGGTTCGGCCGCTTCAATGTCCGCTGAGGCCTCCGTGGCAGAGAGCGACGGAACGCCGGTCGTGCCGTCGAACGGCAAGGGCGCGCTGATCGTGCTCGTGGCTTTCTTCGTGTTCTCCGCGACCGATGCCATCGTCAAGATCATGGCAGGAACGATGCCGGCGCCGCAGGTGACGTTCCTCATCACCGCTACGGCGCTGATCCTGCTTCTGGGCCATGCACTCGTCACGGGCCGTGTTCGCCGCCTGATCCCGCGCCAGCCGTCGCTCGCCTTCTGGCGGGCGCTGCTTCTGGCGCTCGATACGCTGCTGATCCATTACGCCTTCGCCACGCTGCCGATGGCCGAAGCCTATCTCATCGCGTTCCTGACGCCGATCCTTGTCGCCATGCTCAGCTTCGTCTTTCTGGGCGAGCGGCTGTCGCGCATCGGCTGGCTGGGCGTGCTGGTCGGCTTTGCCGGCGTCGCCGTGGCGCTGAAGCCCGGTGCCGCACCGCTCAATCTCGGCCATCTCGCCGCTTTCGCCTCGGCGGTGCTGTTCTCGCTGTCGCTGATCCTGCTGCGCCGGACCAAGATGGCGGAGACGGACGAGGCGCTGGTCGCAAGCCTTCTCGTGGTGATGACGCCCGTCGCTTTCGCCGTGGCGGCCGTCTCCGGTGAGTTGAAACCGCTCGACCTTCCCCTCTTCGGCTATGCGGTAGCCGGCGGCGTGCTGATGATCGTCGGCAATGCGCTGCTTGTCCGCGCCTTCCGGGTCGGTGAAGCCTCTGTTGTCGCGCCGTTCCAGTACAGCCAGATCATCTGGGGCTGCCTCTATGGCACCTTCCTCTTCTCGACGCCCGTGGAGATGCACACGCTGATGGGTGCCGCGATCATCATCTTTTCCGGCTGGCTGATCCTGAAGTAACCGCTCAGAGCGGCCGGGCATCCTGTGGGAACCCGCCGACATGGGTGCAGGTCGCCGCCGCCTGGTCGCGGCCGGCCGCCAGGCAATCGGGCAGGGGTTTTCCGGTGATGCGGGCGGCGAGGAAACCGGCGATGAAACTGTCGCCGGCGCCGGTGGTGTCAATGACCTCGACGGTGCGAATACCGGCCTCGAAACGCGCAGTGCCATCGCTCACGACGGAGCCTTTGCTGCCGCGCGTCACGACGGCAAGCGGCACGCCGTCGCCAAGCAGGCGCTCCAGCTGCCGATCCGCCGCACCGTCCTCGCTGCCCGCCGAAGCGAAGGCGATGGCAAGGCCGCCGGTGCCGAGATCAGCGGGGTCGGCATTGACGGAAATGTCCTGCGAGACGCTGATACCGGCGGTGGCAAGTGTGCGGCGCAGGGCGCCGCCATCGTCCATCCAGCCGATATGGACGTGATCCATGGTTTTGAGCACGGCGATGTCGGCCGCATCCGGCCGGTAGCCGGCGCAGACGCCGAAATCCTCATGGACGAAGACGCGTTCGCCGGAGGGCAGGACATCGATGTCAGTATAGGCGGTGATGCCTTCGCGCTCCCTCAGATGCCCCACATCGACGCCGTTTCGCGCGAGCAGTTCGCGCGTCCAGCGGCCGGCTGCGTCCGGGCCGACGGCACCGAAATAGAACGAGACCTGGCCGAGCCGCGCGAGCTGAACGGCGACATTCACCGCATTGCCCCCGACAAGCGATTGCGCGACGGGCGGGCGGAAGCGGTCGATACAATTGTCGCCGACGGCGGCGAAGCGGAAGCTCTTCATGCTGTTCTCTTCAGGGACGGCAAAGCCGCGAATACGGACAGGCGCATTCGCGGCTCGCAGGCGTTCAGGTCAAGCCGTCGCTATCAGTAGGCGACGCGCTTGTAATAGCGGCGGGTCGTCAGCGGATGGTTGCGCATGACTTCGAGATGCGCACTGATGCGCTCGAGGACCGTGGCCAGCAGCACCGGCGAGACGAGGCCGCGCACCTCGGGCGAAATGCCCGGCAGGTCGAACTCGGCGGTGTCGAGCACCGTCAGCTTGTCCGTGTAGTTCGGCGCGAAGTTCTCGACGCGCTCGGCGAGCGGGCGCAGGGCATCCTCGCCCTTGAACAGGATGACGCTCACGCCCTTTTCGACCAGCTCCAGCGTGCCGTGGAAGAAGTCGGATGCATGCACCGGACGGGTGCGGATCCACTGCATCTCCTCGAGGATGCACATGCCGTAGTAGAAGGCTTCCGGCCAGACATTGCCCGCACCGGTGACGATGTGGAAGTCGGATCCGGCCAGCACCTTGGCGAAGGCGTCCGCCTTCGGCTCATAGGCGCGCTTGACCTCCAGAAGCAGCGCCGGCAGGCGCGCGAGTTCCGCGACGATGGCGTCGTGGTTGTCGATCTCGCCGCGATGCTTGAGGATCGCCAGCGCCACGAAGAGCGACTGGAGATAGAAGGATTCGCAGGACGTGTCGTCCTCGGCGAAGTTGACGAAGACATGGTCGCCGCCCTTGCCGAGCGGGGTTTCTTCATGCCCGACGAGCGTCAGCACGGTGGCCCCGATTTCCTTGAGCCTGGCGAGCAGTGCCACGCTTTCCTTCGTCGTGCCGGACAGCGAAGGCATGACGACGATCGACTTGTCCGTCAGGTTCGCCGAGCCGGTCAGCACGAGCTCCGCCGGCATGTCGATGAAGGTGGGGAAGCGCGAGCGGCGCTGCAAAAGCTGGGCTGCCGGCTGCATGAGGATCGCCGCGCCGCCTGTGCCGAGGAAGAAGATGTTTTCCGCACCGGCCGCAAGGCAGGATGCGACCACCGTTTCCAGCCGCTTCTGCAGGCCGACGGCGCCGGACTGGATGCGCAGGAATCTCTGTTCGTCGAAGTTCAGCATGGACGTGCCCTCATAGTCATGAGTTTCAATGTTGTAAGACAACTGACATCGTGATGCGCGCCTGTCAAGGCGAGTCATGAATTTTCCAGAGAGGCGAAAGCGTAACATATTGCACAAGGTCGCGGCTGTTCGGGCAGCGCCTTGACCACCGGGAATTTGTCAGACAAGAAAGGTGACGACAACGACGAACGAGGCATCCGGTGGAGGAACCCCTTCGCGATTCGCGCACCCTTGCCGTCCAGTTGCGGGACCGGGTTGCCGATCTGATCAAGGACGAAGGGCTGAAGCCGGGCGACAAGCTGCCGACCGAGGCACAGCTGACGCAACGCTTCAAGATTTCGCGGCCCGCCCTGCGCGAGGCGTTGAAGCTGCTCGAACAGGACGACGTGATCTATGTCGAGCATGGCCGCGGACGCTTCGTCTCGGCGCTCTCGGCCGTGCAGGTCGATCGGCCGATCACAGTCTTCGAGAGCGTCACCGACATGGCGCAGCACTACGGCTATCGCCCCGTCAACAAGGTGCTGTCGATTTCCGAGGAAGCGCCGGACAAGCGCGTCGCCGAGAGCCTCAGGCTCGCGACGGCCGACCGCGTCATCCGTATCGAGCGCATCCGTCTGCATGGTGACGAACCGATCCTCTACTGCATCGACTATGTGCCCCGCAGTGTCATCCCCGGCCGGCTCTACGATATCGAGTGGAGCGGGTCGCTGATGAAGATCCTCGAGCAACACGCCAACCGCCCCCGCATGTCGGCGGCGAGCGTTTCGGCCGTGATGCTGCCGGACGACGTGGTCGAGCGGCATGGCCTCCGGGATTTCGGTCCGGCGCTGCTGATCACCGAAACCTGTTTCAACATCGCCGGCATCCCAGTGAACTATGCCGTGGATTATCATCGCGGCAGCCATTTTTCCTTCAGCCTGACCCGCAAGTGAAGCGGGCGGCCACCCATCCCCACAGAGGCAGACATGACCGATCAGGCGACCAAAAGAGTAGCGCTCATTGCCGGCGGGGCCGGCGGTATGGGAGCGGCGATCGCCGCGCGACTTTCGCGGGAAGGTTATGCCGTTGCCATTGCCGATCTCGATGGCGAGCGCCTGACGCAGACCGTTGATACCCTTGTCGCGGGTGGGGGCGATGCGCTCGCCGTGCCGCTCGACATGCGCCGGATCGCCTCCTGCGCCGCCGCCGTCGAGACTGTTCTCGCCTGGCGCGGGCGCCTTGATGTCGTCGTCAATTCCGCCGGCGTCTGGCGCGAGGGCGATTCCACCACCATGACGGAAGCGGACTGGGATGTCGTCTTCGACGTCAATCTCAAGGGCGCGTTCTTCCTGATCCAGGCGGCGATCCCGCATCTCGGCGCCGGCGCTTCCATCGTCAACATCGCCTCGGATGCCGGCCTCGTCGGCAACAACGGGGCGGCGATCTACTGCGCGTCGAAGGGCGGCCTCGTGTTGCTCACCAAGGCGCTGGCGCTGGAGCTCGCGCCGCGCCAGATCCGCGTCAACGCCGTCTGCCCCGGCGATGTCGCGACCCCGATGATCGAATTCCAGGCCGAGCGCTACGGCGGCGGCGATCCGGGTGGGTACAAGGCAAAGCTCTTGTCCAACTATCCGCAGCAGGAGGCCGCACGCTTCATCAAGCCGGAGGAGATCGCCCGCATGGTGGCCTTCCTCTGCGAGCCTGACGGAGCGCCGATCACCGGCGCGGCCCTCTCCATCGATTTCGGCGTCACCGCCGGCTATTGAGGAGAGGTCCATGCAGCGCAAGACCGCGATCATCACCGGAGCCGGTGCCGCCGACGGTATCGGCTTTGCCTGTGCCAGAAGCCTTGCGGAGGAGGGGCTTCACGTTCATCTTGTCGCGACCAGCACGCGCATTTTCGCCCGCGCCGAGGAATTGCGTGCTGCGGGCTTCGCGGCGACCGGCCATATCTGCGACCTCACCGACAAGGCCGCCGTCGAGGCCCTGCGGCAGGCGACGGGACCGGCATCGGTTCTCGTCAACAATGCCGGCATGGGCAGTGTCGCGCAGCCGGCGCTGCAACGGGAATTCGTCGACCTGGAGGAGGCGGACTGGGATCGCGGCATTTCCGTCAGCCTGAAGACCGCCTTTCTCGCCACGCGCATCTACCTGCCGGACATGTATGCCGACGGCTACGGCCGCATCGTCAACATCGCCTCGGTGACTGGGCCCTATGTCGCCAATCCTGGCGAAACCGCCTATTCCGCCGCCAAGGCCGGCATGGTGGGCATGACCCATGCGCTGGCGCTCGAAGCCGGTCCGCGCGGCGTGACCGTCAACGCCGTCGCGCCTGGCTGGGTCGATACGGGGGCCTCCACGGAAGAGGAACGCCGCGCGGCGCAGGCGACGCCCTGCGGTCGGGCCGGCACGCCGGACGAGATGGCGGCGGCCGTCGTTTTCTTCGCCTCGCCCAAGGCGAGCTATGTCAACGGGGCGGTGCTCGTCGTGGACGGTGGAAACATCCTGCAGGAACGCAAGGCATAGACCCAAAGCCGTTTCTTCCCGCGCCGTTTCGTACCATAGTGCGGGAAGCATCCTTGGGTGCCCTTTGCGGGCGCCGCGCAAATCCGAAGGTCCCGCCATGTATTCTCCCTGGCCCGAAGCCGGCACGCCGCTCGATCAGGTCGCAACCCCCATGCCCGCCATCGACGAGGACCGGCTCGCCGCCAATATCCGTCGCACGCAGGCCTATTGTGAAGAGCACGGCAAGGCTTTCCGCCCGCATATCAAGACGCACAAGATCGTCTCGGTCGCGCAAGCCCAGCGCGATGCCGGTGCCGTCGGCCTGAACTGCCAGAAGATCAGCGAGGCCGAGGTCTTCGCCGATGCGGGCTTCGACGACATCCTCATCACCTACAACATTCTGGGTGCAGCCAAGCTCCGGCGTCTCCGCGCGCTGCATGAGCGCGTGGCGCATCTGAGCGTCGTCGCCGACAGTGCGGTCACCGTTGAGGGGCTGGCCGGCGCCTTCGATGCGGCGCGTCCCCTGACCGTGCTGGTTGAATGCGACACCGGCGGCAAGCGCTGCGGCGTGCAGACGCCTGAAGCGGCGGCCGCACTTGCCGAAAGGATCGCCGCATCGCTGGCGTTGCGTTTCGGCGGTCTCCTCACCTATCCCGCGCCGGGTGGCGCGGAAGCGATCGAAGCCTTCCTGTCCGGCACGATGGCGCTTCTGGCGGCAAAGGGCCTCGATTGCCCGGTGCGCTCCAGCGGCGGCTCGCCGGATCTGTTCAAGGCCCACCTTGTGCCATCGGCGACGGAGCACCGGGCGGGAACCTATGTCTATAACGACCGCAGCATGGTGCGCGCCGGCCATTGCACGCGCGCCGATCTTGCCATGCATATCCTGGCGACCGTCGTCTCGCGTCCCACGGAAAACCGCGCCGTGCTTGATGCCGGTTCCAAGGCGCTGACGTCGGACCTGCTCGGCTTTTCCGATTACGGCGAGATCGACGGTTTCGAGGAGGCGCGCATCCTGTCGCTCTCGGAGGAGCATGCGGTGGTCGATATCAGCGCCTATGGCGATACATTCCCGCCGATCGGCAGCGTGGTGAAGATCGTACCCAACCACACCTGCGTCGTCAGCAATCTTTTCGACCGCATGGTCTTCCACCGGGGCGGCATCGTCACCCGCGTGGAGGATGTCGCCGCGCGCGGCACGGTCTGGTGAAGCCCCAAAAAGGAGAACAGCCGATGGCTGACAACAACGCCCCCTTCTTCATCGAGGATACGGACGAGAGCGAGATTTCCTCCGACACGACAGGTCTCGGCAATCTGCTCTTCACGACGCATATTCCGCTGCGCGCCGATGGCTCGATCGAGACCGGCGATATCAGGACCCAGAGCATCGCGACGCTGGAAAGCCTGAAGACCTCGCTGGAAAAGGCCGGCAGCAGTCTCGCCGACGTCATGCACCTGACGATCTATCTCACCGATATCGACGAGCGCCCTGCCTTCAACGAGGTCTATTGCAGCTATTTCAAGAAGCCGTATCCGGTCCGCTGCGCGGTCGGCGTCGCCGCCCTTGCCGACCCCGAGATGAAGGTGGAAGTGACGGCCATCGCGGCACGCCGGCGGCCGGCCTGATTTTTCGACGAGGACTGCGATGACCGATCTTTTCGACGCCGCGCCGCGCACCGGCTCCATGCCGCTTGCCGCCGAGCTCAGGCCGGCGACGCTGGACGATGTGATCG
The DNA here is from genome assembly GCF_049199905.1 of Shinella sp. M27. Lineage (NCBI taxonomy): Bacteria > Pseudomonadati > Pseudomonadota > Alphaproteobacteria > Hyphomicrobiales > Rhizobiaceae > Shinella > Shinella sp. M27. Next base: position 130,087 of record NZ_JBLZPK010000033.1, on the reverse strand, counting down.
GCCAGGAAAAAGTGATCGGCGAGGGCACGATGCTGCGCCGGCGCATCGCCGCAGGCCGGCTCGGCAGCGTCATCCTCTATGGCCCGCCGGGCCTCGGCAAGACGTCGATCGCGCGGGCCATCGGCAACATGCTCGGCAAGAATTTCCGGCCGCTGCACGCCGCTCACAACAATGTCGCCGACATCAGGAAGATCGCCGACGAGGCGCGTATGCGCCCGACCCTGCTTTTTGCCGACGAGGTGCATCGCTTCAGCGCCACGCAGCAGGATCATCTTCTGGCGCTCTGCGAGGAGGGCGTCGCCGACTTCATCGGCGCGACCACCGGCAATCCCTATCACACGCTGACGCCCGCGCTCGTTTCCCGCTCGACGATCCTCAAGCTGGAGCCGCTGGCTATCGAGGAGATGGAGGAGGTGGTGCGCCGTGGCGTGAGGCATCTGGCAGAGCGCGGCATCGAGGTGCGGCTGGAGCCGGCGCAGCTGCGCCGCATCGCCGGCCGTTCCGGCGGGGATGCACGCCGCGCGTTGACGGTGCTGGAAAGCCTCGCCGTCGGCCATGCGCCGGGCCAGCCGGTCGTGCTGACCGAGGCGATGGTGGAGGAGGCCTATGCGGCAGCTCCCGTCAACCACGACCGCTCGGGTGACGCGCATTACGATGTCGTCTCCGCCTTCGTGAAATCCATGCGCGGCTCGGATCCCGATGCGACGCTGTACTGGCTTGCCCGATTAATCCATGGCGGCGAGGACCCGCGCTACATCGCCCGCCGCATCATGATCCATGCCTCCGAAGACGTCGGTCTTGCCGACAACACCGCACTCCAGACGGCGGTGGCGGCGCTCCATGCGGTCGAAAAGATCGGTTATCCCGAGGCGCAGATCATCCTTGCTCACGCCGCGCTTCATGTCGCGCGGGCGCCAAAATCCAACTCCGCCTGCCGCGGCATTTCGCTGGCGCTTGCCCATGTGGCGAACGAGGCGCCATCGGCCGTGCCGATGCATCTGCGCGATGCGCATTACAAGGGTGCTGCCGCCCTCGGCCATGTCGGCTATGCCTTCCCGCATGACGACGGGCGCGGCTGGAGCGAGCAGGTCTATGCGCCCGATGTGCCGCGCGGCGCCTTCTACCAGAGCGATGCGCGCGATGCCGCGACCTTCGAGCGGCGCGCCGACGAGCATTGGGAGCAGGTGACCGGCCGGCCGACGCCGGGCCGGTTCAAGCGCTGAGGCCTATGCGGCGGCGAGCCCGGCGCGTACCCGGTTGACGACCGTCCAGGCGAGCAGCACGCAGGCCATGGGCTGGATATGCCATGTCCAGGCCGGCAAGGTGCCGAAAACCGCAACGAGCGCCCCGAGCGCCCCGAACAGCAGCGCCCGATCGCTCTTGCCCATCGGCCCCTCGTAATTTCGGCCATTGCCATGCGCGATGCCCAGCACGCCGGCAAATTCCGTGAGCGTGGCGAGGAAGATGATCGCCGTCAGCCACGGCAGCGAAAAGGGTGCGATGAGCGCGAAGGGCGCGTAGAGCGCCGCATCGGACACGACATCCGTGATCTCGTTGAGATAGCCGCCGAGCGCGCTCTTCTGGCCATGTTCACGGGCCAGCATGCCATCAACCGCGTTGAACGCCATGCGCAAAAACATCCAGACCGGCACCAGTGCGAAAAGCGCGGGCTCGGGCCGGGCAAGCAGCAGGCCGCCGATGCCGACGGAGACAATGGCGGCGACGAGCGTCACCTGGTTTGCCGTGAGGCCCATGGCGGCCAGCCGCCCGACCAAGGGCCTGAGAAGGGTCTGGAAGGACGATTTCAGTTTATAGATCGACATGAATGCTCGAATCCGCTCGATTGCTTCGGCTGAAATGAATGTGCAATCGACGGGAAATCAACTGCAAATATGGAGCTTCATCCGTATAGGTGAGAATGACATCCGCATGAGGGGGACAGCATGATCGAAAAGGCCTTTGCGAGCCATGATGGCGTAGAACTCTTCTATCGCTTCTGGCCGGCCCATTCCGGCACGGCGAAAGGTGCGATCGTTCTGCTCCATCGGGGCCACGAGCACAGCGGCCGCGTCGCTCATATCGCCGAGGAGCTGGGGCTTGCCGATTTCGCCTTCTATGCCTGGGATGCGCGCGGTCATGGCCGCTCGCCCGGCGAGCGCGGCCATTCGCCGTCTTTCGCCCATTCCGTGCGCGATCTCGATTGTTTCGTGCGCCATATCCGCGAGACCGACGGTTTTGCGATGGATCAGGTCGTCGTGCTGGCACAGAGCGTCGGCGCGGTGCTGGCCGCGACCTGGGTGCATGACTATGCGCCCGATATCCGCGCGCTGGTGCTCGCCTCGCCCGCCTTCAGCGTCAAGCTCTATGTGCCCTTCGCACGGGAGGGCATTTCGCTCTGGCAGAAGCTGAAGGGCACGTTTTTCGTCAATTCCTACGTCAAGGCGCGTTTCCTGACGCATGACCCCGAGCGTATCGCCTCCTTCGAGGCCGATCCGCTGATCACCCGCCCCATCGCGTCCAACATCCTGCTGGAGCTTTACGAGGCGGCCGACCGCGTGGTCGCGGATGCCCGCGCCATCACCGTGCCGACGCAGCTTCTCATTTCCGGCAGCGATTTCGTTGTGCGCCATGGCCCGCAGCACCGTTTCTTCGAAAATCTCGGCAGCACGATCAAGGAACGCCATGTGCTGCCCGGCTTCTTCCACGATACGCTCGGCGAGCGGGATCGGGCCAAGGCGCTGAACAAGGTGCGCAGCTTCATCCTCGCGCGTTTTGCCGAGCCGCCCGTCGTTGTGGATGTCCGCCGCGCGCATCTCTCGGGCTATACCCGCGACGAGGCCGACCGGCTGGCGACACCGCTCTCGATGTTTTCGCCGCGCGGTGCCTATTGGGCGCTGACACGCGCCTCCATCCGGATCGGCGGTCTGTTTTCCAAGGGCATCGCCACAGGCGTGCGTACCGGCTTCGATTCCGGCTCGACGTTGGATTATATCTATGAAAACGAGCCGCGCGGCCTTGGCCCCGGCGGGCAGCTGATCGACCGGCAGTTCCTCGATGCCATCGGATGGCGCGGCATCCGCCAGCGCAAGGTGCATCTGGAAGAGCTGATCGGCAAGGCGCTTTCGCGTCTGAGAAGCGAGGGCAAGGCGATCCATGTGCTCGACATCGCCGCCGGCCACGGGCGCTATGTGCTGGATGCGGTGACGGCCTCGCAGGCGAAGCCGGACAGCATCCGCCTGCAGGATTATGCGCCGATCAATGTGGAGAAGGGCACGGCGCTGATCGCCGAGCGCGGCCTTCAGGACATCGCCAGTTTCCACCGGGCCGATGCCTTCGATACGGACGGGCTGGCATCGATAGAGCCGCGGCCGACGCTCGCCATCGTCTCGGGTCTCTACGAACTCTTCCCCGACAACGCCCAGATCGAGGCGTCGCTTGCCGGCCTGTCGCGGGCGCTGGAGCCGGGGTCGCTGCTCGTCTACACAGGCCAGCCCTGGCATCCGCAGCTGGAAATGATCGCCCGCGCGCTCACCTCGCATCGTGGCGGCGAGGCGTGGATCATGCGCCGGCGCACGCAGCAGGAGATGGACCAGCTGGTCGCCGCCGCCGGTTTCCGCAAGATCGAGCAGCGCATCGATACATGGGGCATCTTCACCGTCTCGCTGGCCGAGCGCATCTGAGGGCGGCATGGGGGAGGGGATCGTTTCCGTGCCGACCGTCGATCGCCGCGCCGTTTTCCGCGCGGCGGCGCTCTGGCTCGCTTTCCTCGCGCCGTTCTTCTACCTGACCTATGGCGTGGCGAACTGGCTGGCCGCGCAGCGCGCCTCCGTGCCCAACCTCGCCTTCGGCTGGGAGCGGCACATTCCTTTTCTCGCCTGGACGATCGTGCCCTACTGGTCGATCAACGCCTTCTATGCGCTCTCGCTCTTCGTCAACGAAACATCCGAGGCCGTCGGACGGTTGGCTCGACGCTATCTGACGGCGCAGATCGTCGCCGTCATCTGCTTCATCGCCTTCCCCTTGCAGGCGATCTTCGTGCGGCCGGAGACGCATGGCTTGCCGGGTTTCATGTTCGACGTGCTTGGCGGCTTCGACAAGCCGTTCAACCAGGCGCCCTCGCTGCATATCGCGCTGCTCGTCATCATCTGGGATCATTGGCGCGGCCGGCTGCATGGCGCGGTGCTCGCGCTCTGGCATGTCTGGAGCCTGCTGATCGGCCTGTCGGTGCTGACGACCTGGCAGCACCATCTCATCGATATCCCGACCGGCGCGCTGCTCGGCCTCTTCGCGCTCTGGCTTTTTCCCGCGCAAGGTCCTTCGCCGCTGGCCGGATTTCGCTGGACGGAGGATGCGAAGGCCTGGCGGCTGGCGCGCTTCTATGCGGCTGGTGCCGCAGCCTTCCTGCTGCTGACGGTTCTCACGACATACGGTTCCGGTGGTGGTCTTCTCCTCCTTTGGCCGGCCTTGGCGCTCGCCATCGTCGCTCTCGGCTATGCCGGCGCCGGCCCGCGTGTCTTCCAGAAACGGGCGGATGGGCGCATCAGCCTTGCCAGCCGCTGGCTGCTTTGGCCCTATCGCCTCGGCGCGAGACTGAATGTGCTCTGGTGGACGCGAAACCTCGCCCCCGCCGTCGAGCTTGCCGACGGGGTGTTTCTCGGCCGTACGCCGCGGCGCTCCGAGCTTTCGACCTATGTCGCCGTCATCGACATGACGGCGGAAATGCCGGCCATCGCCGCACCCGGCCTTGTTTGGCACGCCTTTCCTTCGACGGACCTTCTGCCTCTTGAGACCGGCCGGATTCGTGAGGCAGCACTCGCCGTCCAAGATGCGAGCCGCCATGGGCCGGTCCTCATCTGCTGCGCCCTCGGTTTCCAGCGCAGTGCCGCGGTCGCCGCCTGCTGGCTGATCCGCGCGGGCCATGCGGCCAATGCCGCGATTGCCGGCGAGCGGATCAAGGCGGCGGGACGCCCCGTGCATCTGCGGCCCGAGATTTTCGCCGCCATCGACGAGGCGGCGCGATGAGCGACTGGAAGACGGTGATGAACGACACTGTCGAGCGCCTGCGCCGCAACGGTCTTGCCGGCGGTGGGGTGGCCTTGCTGATCCTTGCCATCGCTCCGCCGACCGCGGGGGCGGAAGGCTTCACCGGCCCGCTTGCCTGGTGGCTGCTGCTCGCCTTCTGCCTGCTGCCGCTTGCCGTCTCCGTACACCTGCTCTTCGATGCTGCCCTGTTTCGACTGGCCGCCTCCCATGATGATGAAACGGCGGGGCTCACCGCAATCGACGACGTGCTCGCCCGCATGGGCCTGCGTTCCGCGAGCCCCGTTCCGGCTCCCCTGGCGGATCGCCTTGCCGGGTGCGGCCGGCTCCTCCGGTTGCAGCGCATCGCGCTTTCGATCGGCGTTGCGCTCTACCTCGTTCTGCTGCTCGACATGATCGCGGGAGGCGGCGCGATATGATGAACGGCGCGTCCCTCTTGCAGACCGCAGCCGGCGCGGTGCTGGCGGGCCTCTCCCGCGCGGTGACGGGCGTGCGGCCGATCTGGGCCGGCACCGGGCCGAACGGCCGGCAGCGCATCTATTTCGCCAATCATGCCAGCCACGGCGATTTCATCCTCGTCTCGACCTGCCTGACCCCGCCCGAGCGTGCCCGCACCGCCGCCGTTGCCGGGGCGGATTACTGGAACGCCGGCGCCGTCAGGCGTTTCATCGCGGGCAGGCTGCTGCGCACCGTTCTCGTCGAGCGCAACTGGGTGGAGCGTGCCGCAGACCCTATGCAGGTCATGCTGTCGGCGCTCGATGCCGGTCAGTCGCTGATCTTCTTTCCCGAGGGCACGCGCAACATGACGGAGGAGCCTTTGCTGCGCTTCCGCTCCGGCCTCTACAACCTTGCCTGCGCCCGGCCGGATGTCGAACTCGTGCCCTGCTGGATCGAAAACATGTCGCGCGTTCTGCCCAAGGGCGCCGTGCTGCCGATCCCCTTGCTCTGCCGCGTCGTGTTCGGCACGCCCGTCGCGCTGCAGGAGGGGGAGGATCGCAAGGTCTTTCTCGACCGTGCCCGCAATGCCCTTCTCACGCTCGCGCCCAACAGGGATGGAACCCGCCGATGAACGACGACACAACCTGCCTTTTCTGGGGCCTCGTCGCCATCCTCACCACGGCAAGCCTCGTTGCCGGCGGGCTTTCCTGGCGCAGCCCCAAGCCGCTGCCGGAAACGCTGGAAAATCTCAATGCGCGCATCAAGGCTTGGTGGATCATGGTGGCGGGCATCACCGTGGCCTTCCTGTTCGGCAAAGGCGGCGTGATCCTGCTCTTCGCCTTCGTCTCCTTTGCCGCCTTGCGCGAATATGTGACGCTCACCAACACGCGCCATGCCGACCGCTGGACGCTCATCGGCATGTTCCTGATCATCATCCCCACGCAATATTACCTGATCTGGATCGACTGGTACGGGCTCTATTCGATCTTCATTCCCGTCTATTGCTTCCTCGCCATGCCGGCGCTGACGGCCATCCGCGGCGACACCTCCCGCTTCCTCGAACGGGTCAGCGAGCAGCAATGGGGCATCATGCTCTCCGTCTACTGCATCAGTCATGTGCCGGCTCTGGTGACGCTGCCCATTCCCGGCAACGAGGGGCGCGGCCTGCTCTTGATCGCCTTCCTGATCGCCACGGTGCAAGGCAGCGACGTCCTGCAATATATTTTCGGCAAGCTCTTCGGCCGCCACAAGATCGCACCCAATGTCTCGCCGTCGAAAACCTGGGAGGGCCTGATCGGCGGGATCGTCAGCGCCTCGGCTCTCGGTGCCGGCCTCTACTGGCTGACGCCCTTTTCGCCCATCGAGGCGGGCGTACTTGCGGGGCTTGCCTGCATCATGGGCTTCTTCGGCGGCCTCGTTGCTTCCGCGATCAAGCGCGACCGCGGCGTCAAGGACTGGGGCCACCTGATCGAGGGTCATGGCGGTATGCTCGACCGCGCCGACAGCCTCGTCTTCGCCGCCCCCGTCTTCTTCCATATCGTGCGCTATGCCTGGACGTGAGACGGCCCGGCAGACGACCGTTAGCGCCGCTTCGGCATGGGGGCCAGTGGGCCGAGGCTGTCGAGATAGGTTGATGCCCCGCCGTTCTCATAGGTCGTGAAGGCAACGGTGCGGTCGCGGTAGGATTTCAGCACCTGGCCCAGCCCGTTGGCGCCCTCCGCGCGCACTTGGCGCACCAGCCCGAGATCGATGCTGACGGGGAAGATTTCCGTCACCTGGCCGCACTGGTGCACGATGTTGCCGGTCGGGTCCGCAACGAGCGAGCGGCCGACGCCGCCGGCATCCAGCCCGTTTACGTCGACGACATAGCAGGAGAACATCACCGCCGTCGCCTGCACGATGGCAAGTTCCGCCTTGCGGTCCGTCGTGCCCGTCAGCACGGGGTGGATCAGCACCTCGACGCCCGCCGACGTCAGTGTGCGCGTGGTCTCCGGGAACCAGATGTCGTAGCAGATCGACAGGCCGAAGCGGCCGATGTCGGGCACGTCGAAGATCAGGAATTCGTTGCCGCCGGTCACGCCCGCCTCGAAGGGCATGAAGGGGAACATCTTGTCGTAGCGCCCGACGATCTCGCCGTCGGGATTGATGACGACGGAATGATTGTAGGTCCGCCCCTCGCGGTGCACGAAATAGGTGCCGGGGATGATCCAGACCCGGTGTTTTGCGGCCAGTGCCTGGAAAACGGCCTCGTCGACCGCCGGGTCCGGCGCCATGCAGGCATGCAGCGGCCCATGCATGGCAAGCTCGGAAAAGACGATCATGTCCGTGCCCGGAAAGAGCGCCATGGTCTTCTCGACCTGGATGGTCATCGCCGTGATGTTGCGGCCGCCGATCGGCACCGGCATCTGGATGCCTGCGATCAGGAAACGGGAATTGTCC
>NZ_JBLZPK010000033.1:103272-122133 GCF_049199905.1 Shinella sp. M27 | reverse complement strand
GGCAGCGCGGTTGCTTCGGAATAGGAGCCTGACATGATTTCCAAATCTCAGATGACTTATTTGGCCGTGCGGGAGGCGGGTTTCGAGGGTACGGCACGCGGTGCGGTCGCTACCAATTCGTCAAAGGCCACGCCCCGATAGGGTTTGCTCGATTTCAGCACGATGTAGCTCGAAAGATTGCCGATCTTGGGGCCGAGCTTCAGAAGCTCGTCCGACAGCATCTGGTAGGAGGAAATGTCGGGGCAGACGAAGCGCACGAGATAGTCGATCGGTCCTGAGACTTTGGTGCATTCCACAACGAAGCGCATCTCCTCGACCATTTTTTCGAAGATCTGGAAATCCTCCAGCCCATGGCTGTTCAGCGTCACCGCGGCGATGACGTCGACATGGCGGCAGACTTTCGCAAGGTCGATGCTGGCATGGTAGCTGTTGATGATGCCGGCCTTTTCGAGGCGCTTGACGCGCTGCAGGCAAGGGCTCGGCGAGAGCCCCACATCATCGGCCAGTTCCTGGTTCGTCACGCGCGCATTGGCCTGAAGACGTGCCAGAATGCGCAAATCGATCTGATCGAGCCGGATCGACCCGTCTTCATCTTTCATTCATTCGCCCCCTGCTGCATGGACCGTGCCATGAGCCCTCCCGATGAGGGTGGCCCTACGGCCCGAAGCCATAAGGATACTGTTGGCCGGACCCTGTCAAGCTGACCCTCCGGCCAGGATTTCCTCCTCAAGCGACCCCTTGGGCGCCTCCGACAAAAACTGTTGCTGAGGACAGGGCCCGCAGCAGCAAGTGCCGGAAAAAGACCGAAATACGGCAGCACCTTTGCCGCGCCCGGCGCTACAGTTTTGGAACGTGAGGAGACATCGGAGGGGGAACGATGGCGTCATCTATCATCGAGCAGATCATGCGCAAGAAGCCGGTCGACCGGCTCGTGGCCGACACGTCGGACGCGGGCGACGGGCACGGCCATCTCGGGCGCTCGATCACTTTGTTCCAGCTGATCATGTTCGGCGTCGGGGCGACGATCGGCACGGGTATCTTTTTCGTTCTGAGCGAGCAGGTGCCGGTCGCCGGACCGGCCGTCGTTATCTCCTTCATCATCGCAGCGGTGGCGGCCGGCCTTTCGGCCCTCTGCTATGCCGAGATGAGTTCGATGATCCCGGTCTCCGGCTCGTCCTACTCTTACGCTTACGCAACGCTCGGCGAAGGCATCGCCTTCTTCGTCGCTGCCTGCCTGGTGCTGGAATACGGTATTTCGGCTGCGGCCGTCGCGGTCGGCTGGGCCGAATATGTCGAAAAGCTGCTCTTCAACCTCACCGGCATCATCCTGCCGGGCTGGATGACCAAAGGGCCGATCAGCATGGTCGACGGCGGCAATCCGTTCGCCATGGCCTTCTTCCAGGAGGGCTCCGGCCTCATCAACCTGCCGGCCGTCGTCCTCGTTGCGCTCTGCTGCATCCTGCTTCTGCGCGGTGCAAAGGAATCGGCGCGCGCCAATGCCATCATGGTGATGATCAAGCTTGCCGTGCTCACGCTTTTCATCGCGATCGCCGGCAGCGCCTTCAAAAGCGCCAACTTCACGCCCTTCTTCAACGAGAGCGGCTTCAATGGCGTGCAGGCGGCTGCGGCCTCGATCTTCTTCACCTTCGTCGGTCTCGATGCCGTCTCGACGGCGGGCGAGGAGGTGATCAATCCGCGGCGCAACCTGCCGCTCGCCATCATCTCCGCACTGGTCATCGTCACCGGCTTCTACGTACTGGTGGCGCTCGCGGCCCTCGGCGTGCAGCCGGCCAGCGCCTTCGACGGGCAGGAGGCAGGACTTGCCACCATCCTGCAGAACATCACCGGTTCCGCCTGGCCGGCCAACCTGCTTGCCGCCGGCGCCGTCATTTCGATCTTCTCGGTGACGCTGATCGTGCTCTACGGCCAGTCGCGCATCCTCTTTGCGGTCTCCCGTGACGGCCTTTTGCCCTCGATCTTCCACAAGGTCGATCCGCGCAGCATGACGCCGGTCGCCTGCACGATCATCGTCGCGATCTTCGTGTCGCTGATCGCCGCCTTCGTGCCCTCGGGCCTGCTCTGGGACCTGACGAGCATGGGCACGCTGACCGCCTTCACCGTGGTTTCGGCCGGCGTCCTGATCCTGCGCTTTACGCAGCCCGACATGCCGCGCGGCTATCGTGTGCCCTTCGGTCCGGTCCTGCCGGTGCTCTCGATCGTCGCCTGCGTCTATCTGATCTTCAAACTCTCCTGGATGGTCTATGCGATCACCGGCGTCTGGGTCGCCATCGCCGCCGTCGTCTATTTCGGCTACTCGGCCCGCAACTCGCGGCTTGAAAAGCCCGAAGGCCTCGGCGAGGCAGCAGAATGAAGATCCTCGTCGGACTTTCCGCCGACCAGGGCGGGCAGGAGGCGCTCGCGCTCGGCGCGGTGCTGGCCCGGTCGTGCAATGCCGCGCTCGTCGCCTGCACGGTGACGCCCGATACCTGGGGGCATCCTTCGCCGGCGCGTGTCGACGGCGAATATGGCAGCTTCCTGGCCCGCCACACCGCCGGCGTGCAGGCCGAGGCGAAGGCCTCGCTGCCTGCCGACGTGACGGCGGAGTTCCTCGCGATCTCCGCCTCCTCCGCCCGCGAGGGCCTGATCAAGGCGGCGTCCGACCTTGGTGCCGATTGCCTCGTGCTCGGCTCGGCGCGCGAAGCACCACTCGGCCGCTTCGGCGAGGGCGGCGTGACGACGGAACTGCTGCGTTCGGCGCATCTGCCGGTCATGGTGGCGCCGCACGGCTATTCGGCCGGGCCTGAGACCCGCATCCGCCGGCTCAGCGCCGCCTATTCGGGCTCGTCGTCCGCGCCCGAGATCGTGGCCCGCGCCGCCGCGCTCGCCCGGGACTATTCGGTGCCGCTGCGCCTCGTCACCTTCGTGGTGCGCGACAAGCAGATGTATCCGACGGGCGCCGGCTACGACGCCGAACAGTTCGTCTCCAACGTGCTGCGCGAGCAGGCGCGCGATGCGCAGGCGACACTTCTGGCCGGTGAGGACGGGCTGTCCGCCGAGATCGCCGACGGGCCGACCTTGAAGGCAGCTTTCGAGTCGCTCGATTGGCAGGATGGTGAGGTGCTCGTGCTCGGTTCCAGCAAGCTCGGGCCGCTGCTGCGCGTCTTCCTCGGCTCCAATGCCCGCAAGATCGTGCACAATTCGCCGGTGCCCTGCCTCATCCTGCCGCGCGGCGAAGAATAATCCCAAAGGGGGATTTCAGCCGCTCGGACAACTCTCGTAGAGTGCCATTTAGGATGGGGCAAAAGACGTGAAACAGCGCCCCGCCGGAGGAAGATAAATGACGACAAAGACGTTCAACCAGCCGCTCGGCGGCAATGAAATGCCCCGCTTCGGCGGCCCCGCCACCATGATGCGCCTGCCGACGCAGCCGACCGCCGAAGGGCTCGATGCCTGCTTCGTCGGCATTCCCATGGACATCGGCACGTCGAACCGGCCGGGCACGCGCTTCGGACCGCGGCAGATCCGCACCGAAAGCTGCATGATCCGCCCCTACAACATGGCCTCGCGGGCCGCCCCCTTCGAAAGCCTGCAGGTTGCCGATATCGGCGACGTGGCCATCGACACGTTCAACCTGCCGAAATGCATCGACATCATCACCGATGCCTATCGCGACATCATCAAGGACGGCTGCATCCCGCTGACGCTCGGCGGCGACCATACGCTTTCCTATCCGATCCTGCGGGCCATGGCGGAGAAATACGGTCCTGTCGGCCTGATCCATGTCGATGCCCATTCGGATATCAACGAGCACATGTTCGGCGAGCCGATCGCCCATGGCACGCCGTTCCGCCGTGCCGTCGAGGCCGGCGTGCTCGATACCAAGCGCTGCATCCAGATCGGCGTGCGCGGCACGGGTTATGCCGCCGACGATTTCGACTGGTCGCGCGAGCAGGGTTTCCGCGTCGTGCAGGTGGAGGAGTGCTGGCACAAGTCGCTAACGCCGCTGATGGAGGAAGTCCGCGCGCAGATGGGCGATCGTCCGGTCTACCTCTCCTTCGACATTGACAGTTTGGATCCGTCGATCGCACCGGGCACCGGCACGCCGGAGATCGCCGGCCTCAACACCATCCAGGCGCTGGAAATCATCCGCGGCTGCTGGGGCCTGAACCTTGTCGGCTGCGACCTCGTCGAGGTCTCTCCGCCCTACGATCCCTCCGGCAACACGGCGATCACTGCGGCGAACCTTCTCTTTGAAATGCTTTGCGTCCTCCCGGGCGTTGAGAGGCGATAACAATATGACAGACACCCGGCTCACCACAGGCGAATATCTCGTCCGTCTCCTGGAATCCTACGGCGTGGAGCTGATCTTCGGCATTCCCGGCGTGCATACGGTCGAACTCTATCGCGGCCTGCCGGCCACGAAGATCCGCCACATCACGCCGCGCCACGAGCAGGGCGCGGGCTTCATGGCCGACGGCTATGCGCGTGTGACCGGCAAGCCGGGTGTCTGCTTCATCGTCACCGGTCCGGGCATGACCAACATCGCCACCGCCATGGGCCAGGCCTATGCCGATTCCGTGCCGATGCTGGTCATCTCGGCGGTGAATTCCCGCGACCAGCTGGCCATGGGCCAGGGCCGGCTGCACGAATTGCCCTCGCAGCGCAACTTGGTCTCAGGCGTTGCCGCCTTCAGCCACACGCTGCTCGATCCCGCCCAGCTGCCCGAGGTGATGGCAAGAGCCTTCACCGTGTTCAATTCCGCCCGCCCGCGTCCCGTCCATATCGAAATCCCGCTCGACGTCATCGTCGCGGAGGCCGAGCATCTTTCGGCCGAGGCCTGGCCGCTACCCGGCCGTGCCGCCGCCGATCCAGCAGCGATCGACAAGGCTGCCGCGATCCTCAAGGGGGCCAAGCGTCCGATGATCGTCGCCGGCGGCGGCGGCGCCGATGCGGCCGCCGAGATCACGGCCATCGCCGAAAAGCTTGATGCTCCCGTCTTCATGACGATCAACGGCCGCGGTATCCTGAAACCCGGCCATGCGCTGACGCTGACGGGCAATCTCAGCATGGATCCGCTGCTGGCGGAACTCGAAGCCAGCGACGCCATCCTCGCCATCGGCACGGAGTTCGGCGAGACGGAGATGTATCCCGAGCCGAAGCCGCTGGCCTTCGGCGGTCCGTTGATCCGCATCGACATCGATCCGGCGCAGATCGTCACGGGGCTGCGCGCCGACGTGCCGATCGCCGCGGATGCGAGATTGGCTGCCAAGGCTCTCAATGCCGCCCTAGGCGAAGCGCGAAAGGCTGGAGACGGTGCCTCGCGCGCCAAAGCGGTCTGCGAGACGGTCGCTGCCGGTCTCTGGCCCGCCTGCCGCACGCATGGCCGTCTGATTGAAATCATCAGCAAGACCTTGCCGAACGCCACCGTGGCCGGTGACCAGACCGAACCGGTCTATGCGGTCAACCAGTTCTACCAGGCGCCACAGGTGCGCTCCTTCTTCAACTCGTCGACCGGCTACGGCACGCTGGGCTATGGCCTGCCGGCGGCCTTCGGCGCCAAGCTCGGCGCGCCCGACCGTCCCTCCGTCTGCCTGATCGGCGACGGTGGCCTTCAGTTTTCCGTGCAGGAGCTGGCGAGTGCGGTGGAGGCGGGCATCGCGACGGCGGTGGTGATCTGGAACAACACGAGCTACGGCGAGATCAAGGCGTTCATGGCGGAGCGCGACATCCCGCAGATCGGCGTCGATATCTTCACGCCGGATTTCGTGGGGCTTGCCAAGGCGCTCGGCTGCGAGGCGTCACGCCCGGTCTCGATTGCAGCGCTTGAGGCTGAGCTGACCGCATCGGCCACCCGCAAGGTGCCCACCGTCATCGAGATCAAAGCGGGCTCGGCGCTCGCCGATGCCTTGACGGCCTGAGGGGAGAACGACCATGCGGCATCAGCTCTTCATCGATGGCCGCTGGCAGGATCCGGTCGAGCCGGGCCGCATTCCGGTCTTCGATCCCTATCGGGGCGTCGCCTATCACGAGGTCTCCGCCGGCGGGCCGGCGGATGTGCAAAAGGCCGTGGCCGCCGCCAAGGCCGCGTTCCCCGGCTGGCGCGATGCCGGCGGCGGGGCACGGGCGCACTATCTCGGGGCAATCGCAACACGATTGCAGGCGCGTGCCGAAGAGCTGGCGCGGCTCTCCTCGCGCAACAATGGCAAGCCGATTTCAGAAGCGCGCATCGACATGGCCGATGCGGCTGCGTCCTTCGCCTATTATGCCGAGCAGGCCATCGCCTTGCAGGATCGGCAGGATGCCGATGTGGCGCTGCCCGACGACGGTTTTCACGCCCGGCTGCGTATGGAGCCCGCGGGTGTCGCAAGCCTCATCGTGCCCTGGAATTTCCCGCTGGTGACGACATCGTGGAAAGTCGCGCCGGCGCTGGCCGCCGGCTGTACGGTGGTGCTGAAACCGTCCGAAATCACTCCCGTCGTCGAACTGGAGCTCGGCGCCATCGCGGAGGAGATCGGCCTGCCGCCCGGCGTGCTCAACATCGTCACCGGCACCGGCGAGCGGGTCGGTGCGCCGATGACGACGCATCCCGACGTGGCGAAGGTCTCCTTCACCGGCTCGAATGCGGTCGGCGCACGCGTCATGGCGGCGGGCGCTCCGGGTGTCAAATCGGTCAGCCTGGAACTCGGCGGCAAGTCGCCCATCGTCGTCTTCGCCAGCGCGGATTTCGACGAGGCTCTCGAATGCGTGCTCGGCGGCATCTTCTTCAATGCCGGCCAGATGTGTTCGGCGACGTCTCGCCTTCTGGTGGAAAAATCAATTGCGTCAAAGCTAATAGACGCCATAATCGCCGGAAGCCGGGCCTTGACGCCCGGTGATCCCTTGGATGAGGGGACTGCGATCGGCCCGATCACCATGAAGGCACAGCATGACAAGGTGCTCGCCTATATCGAACGCGGCAAGGCCGAAGGCCTGAGCCTGATCACCGGCGGCGGCAAGCCGGCCGGTCTTGAGGGTTGGTTCATTGAACCGACCATCTTTACCCACGTGCCCACGACCAGCGCCCTCTGGCGCGAGGAGATTTTCGGGCCGGTGCTCTGCATCCGCACCTTCGAGACGGAAGACGAGGCCGTGGCACTTGCCAACGATTGCGATTTCGGCCTCGTCGCCACCGTTGTCAGCGGCGACGAGACGCAGGCGAACCGCGTGGCCGACGCCATCGAGGCCGGCCATGTCTGGATCAACAGCCCGCAGGCGATTTTCGTCCAGACCTCGTGGGGCGGCTTCAAGGCGAGCGGCATCGGCCGCGAACTCGGGCCCTGGGGCATGTCGTCCTATCTGGAAGTCAAACACGTCACATCACGCCTGAAACGCTAACGACGGACCGGGGGGCATGTCGAAAAAGAAGAAAGAGCGGAAGAAAGACAAGAAAAAAGAAAAGAAGCGCGACAAACGCCAGAAACATTCGACGTCATCTGAGGGGTACATCATGGAAACCATCCGCAACGTGGCCGACCTGCGCGTCGTCATGCATCGCAACGAGCGCCCGATCTATTTCATCTCCGCGACGAATTTCAACCTGATCGGCATCGACGAATGGGTGCGGAACTTCAAGTTCGTCAGCTATATCGACTGCTTCGACGGCCGCCATCCCAACGTCTTCGTCCCCTCCGAAATCCCGCATGCCGAATTCGAGAGCATCGAGGACATCAACAATTACCTTCTGCAGCACAAGGAAGTGATCGACTACATCACGAAGCGCGGCGGCCGCGCGGTCGCGACCTTCCTGATGTTCGACGAGACGACCGAGGAAATCTGCAAGGAGCTCGGCATCGAGGTCTGGTTCCCCAAGGCGAAGCTGCGCCAGCGCTGCGACAACAAGATGGAGACCGTGCGCATCGGCAACAAGGCGGGCGTGCCCTCCGTGCCGAACACGCTGGCGCCGGCCCGCACCTATGAGGAACTGCTGTCCTCGGCGAAAAAGGCCGGCATCGGCAACGACCTCGTCGTGCAGACCGCCTTCGGCGACAGCGGCCACACGACCTTCTTCATCGCCAGCGAAGAGGACTACAACCGTCATGCCGCGGAGATTTCCGCGGAAGACGAAGTCAAGATCATGAAGCGCATCAAGTGCCGCGGCGCGACCATGGAGGCCTGCACGACCGGCTCCGGCACGCTGGTCGGCCCGCTGCTCACCGAAGTCGTCGGCCAGCCGGCGCTGACGCCCTACAAGGGTGGCTGGTGCGGCAACGAGATCTTTCCGGGCGCCTTCTCCGAAAAGATCCGCGCCAAGGCGCGCGACATGGCCTATCGCTTCGGCAACCAGCTGCGCGAAGAGGGCTATCGCGGTTACTTCGACCTCGATTTCCTGATCGATGTCGAGGACAACGAGGTCTATCTCGGCGAGCTCAATCCGCGCATCTGCGGCGCAAGCTCGATGACCAACCACGCCGCCTTCGCCTATGCCGATGCGCCGCTGTTCCTGTTCCACCTCATGGAATTCTCCGGCATCGACTACAAGATCGACGTCGAAGAACTCAACAATCGGTGGGCGCGAAAAGAGTTCATCGATTCCTGGTCGCAGGTGGTCATCAAGTCGACGGAAGACCTGGTCGACATCGTCACCCATGCGCCTTCGTCGGGCATCTACCGCATGGCGTCCGATGGCAGCGTTTCTTATGACCGCTTCGACTATCACCGCCAGGCGATCGAGAGCGAGCAGGAGGCCTTCTTCCTGCGCATCACCGGTCCCGGCGATTACCGCTACGAGGGGGCCGATCTCGGCATCCTGATCACGCGCGGGCGGGTGATGGACGACGAATTCGAGCTGAACGAGCGCGCCAGCAACTGGATCAAGGGCATCAAGCGCCTATATGCCAGCAAGCCCCTCACCGAAATCCAGCGCGACGACGCGCCGGAAGCCGGTTCGTTCAAGATCCTGTAGGACGCCATGGACCTCCAGTTCGAAGCCATCGACGAAGACCGGCCCGGCCCCAAATGGCGCCGGGTGTTCGATCGTCACTGGCATGCCTATAGCCGCTGGTTCGTGCGCGACGGGGTCCGCTCGCGCCCGACCTATTTCATGAGCCTCAAGGCGCTGCGCACGCATATGCCGGAGCTGGTGCCGATCTACGAGGCGATCGTCGAGGCGGCCGGCGGCGGGGATCTCGAAGCCCGTTTCCTCTCCATGTGGTGCCCGCCCTTCTATGTCGGGGGCTGCTCGCAGGCGATCGTCACGGGGGCGGAACCGGCGCTCATCCGCAACTACGACTACAGCCCGCGCCTGCTGGAAGGCACCTGGCTCGCCTCCCGCTACAACAAGCGGGTGGTGGCGGTGGTCGATTGCCTATGGGGCGTGCTCGACGGCATCAATGAGGACGGGCTGTCGGTCTCGCTCTCCTTCGGCGGACGTACCGCCGCGGGGCAGGGGTTCGGCATCCCCGTCGTGCTGCGCTACGTGCTGGAGTTCGCCAGCAATACGGCCGAGGCCGTCGCGATGCTCCAGCGCATTCCCGTCCATATGGCCTATTCGATCGCCATCATCGACCGGTCGGGCCATCATGCGACGGTCTATGTCAATCCGGACCGGCCGGCCGAGGTGGTGGAGCGGCGCGTTAGCACCAATCACCAGCACAGCGTCGAATGGGCCCGCCACGCAGAGACCACCAAATCGGTGGAGCGTGAGGCGGCGCTGGAGAAATCGCTGGCCGGTTCGGCCGATGTCGAGAAGGTGTTGTCCAGCTTCCTGCGTCCGCCGGTCTATCAGACCTCCTACGGGCGCGGCTATGGCACGCTTTACACGGCGCTCTACCGGCCGCTCGATGCCTCGGTGGAGCTGGTCTGGCCGGGGTCGACCTGGCGGCAATCCTGCGACACTTTCGAGGAGGAGGTGCGCTACATCCGCTTCAACGACGGCGATTCCGGCGGCTTCGCACCGACCTTCAAGCAGGGTGCGGTCAGCAGTTAAAAACAAAAGGCTGGCGTCATTCCGCAAGCGACGAAGCGGAACTGCGTCAGGGTGAGGGGGAGTGTCATGAAAGTAGTTGTTCTCGGCGCCGGCGTCGTCGGCACGGCGGTGGCGTGGTATCTGTCGAAGGACGGGCATGACGTGACCGTGCTGGAGCGCCACGAGGGCGCGGCGCGCGGCACCAGCCAGAGCAATGCCGGCCTCGTCTCGCCGGGCGATTCCACCGCCTGGGCCTCGCCGGCGGCGCTCACCACCTTCATGAAGTCGCTGTTCCGCTCCGATCTCGGCATCAAGGTGCGTTTCAGCCTCGATCCGCAGTTTCTCTCATGGTGCCTGCGCTTCCTCATGCAATGCACGCAATCGCGTGCCCATGCCAATACCGAGGTCAAGCTGCGGCTCGCCTTCTATGCGCGCCAGTGCATCAACGCGATCCAGGAGGAGACCGGCATCTCCTATGACGACCGGCGCCGGGGCATCCTCTATTTCTATCGCTCGCAGCAGAGCATGGATGCCGGCGTCAAACACATGCAGTACATCGCCGACCGGGGGCTCGCCATCGAGGTGGTGGATCGCGAGCGGCTGGTGGCGCTGGAGCCGGGTCTGGCCGCGGTGAAGCACCAGCTGGCCGGTGGCGTCTATTCCTCGATGGACCAGACGGGCGATTCCTCGCTCTTCACCCGAAGCCTTGCCGAGCAGGCGCGCGTGCGCCACGGCGTCGCGTTCCGCTTCGGGACCGTCGTCACCGGCCTCGATGTTCAGGGCAATCGCGTCAAGGCGGTGCTGACCGACAAGGGGCCGGTCGCCTGCGATGCCGTCGTGCTGTCGCTTGGCCCGGAAAGTTCGTTGCTTGCCCGCAAGATCGGCATCGATGTGCCGGTCTATCCCGTAAAAGGCTATACGGCGACCTTGCCGATCGACGAGGACAAGGGGCCGACCATGGGCGGCGTCGACGAGGACCGGCTGATCGCCTATTCCCGCCTCGGCAACCGTCTGCGCCTTGCCTCCACCGCCGAATTCGCCGGATACGACCGCACGTTCAAGCCCGCCGATTTCACCAGCATGTTCAAGACGGCGCACGATCTCTTTCCCGGCGCCATCGACGAAACGAAGGTGGTGCTCTGGTCGGGCCTGCGCCCGATGATGCCGGGCTCCGTGCCGGTGCATGGCCGCGCACGCTACGAAAACCTGTTCCTCGACACCGGCCACGGCCATGTCGGCTGGACCATGGCCTGCGGCTCGGGGAAGCTCGTTGCCGACCTCGTTGCCGGCCGCAGGCCGGAGATCGATACGGCAGGCCTGCTCTACAGGAACTGAGCATTTTCAGGAAAGTGGGAACCGGTTTTCCGTCCGGAAATGCGAAAAATAGGGATTGTCATGTCCGATCCGCAAATCTCCATCGATCTCGCCCGCATCGAGCACAATGCCCGCACCGTCGTGGATCTGTGCAAATCCTCCGGCATCACGCCCTTCGGCGTCACCAAGGGCACCTGCGGCATGCCGCAGGTGGCGCGCGCGATGCTGCGCGGCGGTGTCGCGGGCATTGCCGAATCCCGCTTCGAGAACATCCGCCGCCTGCGCGACGCCGGCATCGATTGCCCGATCATGCTGCTGCGCAGCCCGCCGTTAACGCGGGTCGAGGAGCTGGTGCGCAGCGTCGATATCAGCCTGCAATCCGAACTCCAGCTGATGCGCGAGATCTCGCGTGTCGCCGAGCGGCTCGGGCGGGTGCATGACGTCATCCTGATGATCGACCTCGGCGACCTGCGCGAAGGCATCTGGCCGAACGACCTCGTGCCGACCGTCGAGGCCGTGATGGAACTGCCGGGCGTGCGCATTGCCGGCGTCGGCACGAACCTCACCTGCTTCGGTGCGATTATCCCGACGCAGGAGAATCTGACCCAGCTGGTCGGCCATGCCTATAAGGTGGAGAGCATGACCGGCCGGCCGCTCGACTGGGTCTCCGGCGGCAATTCCTCCTCGCTGCCGCTGCTTCTGGCCGGCGGCATGCCTGCCGGCGTCAACAATCTGCGCATCGGCGAGGCCATCCTGCAGGGCGGGCGCGAGACCTTCCTCACCGAGCCCTGGGAAGCGCTCGACCGCGAGGTCTTCGAGCTGACCGGCGAGCTTCTGGAGGTGAAGACGAAACCCTCCCTGCCGATCGGCCTGTCCGGCCTCGATGCCTTTGGCAATGCGCCCGTCTTCATCGACGAAGGCGACCGGTTGCGGGGCATCGCCAATATCGGCCGGGAGGACGTCATCGCCGAGGGCCTGATCCCGACGCAGCGCGGCGTGCGCGTGCTCGGCGCCTCCAGCGACCATCTGGTGCTCGATCTCACCGATGCCGATCCGCCCCTGGCCGTCGGCGAGAATGTCAGCTTCCGGATGAATTACGGCGCGCTGCTGACGGTGATGACGTCGGAATATGTGGAGAAGGTACCGATGCGGGATGTGTGCGAGAAGGGTGAGGCGAGGACCTATACAATTGAGACGGACGCCATCGGCGGCGCGCTCGTCGTCGTGCAGAACATCCCCGAGCGCATAGAGCATCTCGGTTTCGAGAAGGGAGAGGGGGACGATGCGCTGGCCCTCTCGATCTGCGCGCGTCGGCGCGATATCCTGCCCAAGGTACAGGCCTCCGGCCAAAGACATGATGCGCTCGGCCTCGTCTGGATCGATTCCGACGCGGCGATGATGCCGGATCGCGACGCGGATGCAGCGCCGCCGGAAAACGCGGTGCTGCGCCGCCTGCTCGACCGCCTGCCGCCGTTTATCGCGCCTGAAAATATCGTGCTCATCGGCCTGCGCAATGCCGCACCGGAAGAGGTGGAGGCGCTGAAGGCATCGCGCATGCGCATCTTTACGATGTCGGAGATCGATGCGCTCGGCCTGCGTCAGGCGATGCGCGAGGCTATCGCCATCGCCTCCGCCGGCACGCGCGGTTTCCACCTCTGCTATTCGCCGACGGCCACAGACATGTCCGGCTGGAGCGGCGGCATCGGCGGCATCACGGTGCGCGAGACCCATTCGGCGATGGAAATGGCGGCGCTCAGCGGCAAGTTGCGCTCGCTCAGCATTTCCGGCATTGATGCCGCGCTGCCATCGCCGATCGGCGCGGAATGCGCCAATTTCATTTTGTCGGCCTTCGGCAAAACCATTCTCTGATCACAACCATGGGAGATTTCCGATGATCAAGCGTATCAAGCCCGGCAAGCGTTTCTGCGAAGCCGTCGTCGTCAATGGCGTCGTCACCACGGCCGGCGTGACCGGCGACGGTGCCGACACGGTCGCCCAGACCCGCGACATCCTCGCCCAGATCGACGGCCTGCTGGCCGAGGCCGGCACGTCCAAGGCCAAGCTGATCAGCGCCAATATCTGGCTGCGCGACATCGCGCATTTCAGCCAGATGAACGAGGTCTGGGACCAGTGGGTCGACAAGGACAATCTGCCGGTCCGCGCCACCGTCGAGGCACGCCTTGCCGCGCCGGAACTGCTGGTCGAAATCCAGGTCACCGCGCTCGTCTGAGCTTTTTAAAGCGGGTTTCGGGGGGCGAGGCTGCACGCGCGGCCTCGCCCTTTCCGTTTAGAGCGTCTTCAGCACATCGCCGAGCGCGTCGATCAGCATATCGGCATTCTCGCGCGAGAAGACGAGCGGCGGGCGGATCTTCAGCACGTTGGCGCGCGGACCGGACGCGCTGATGAGGATGCGGCGTTCGCGCAGGCCGTTGACGATGCGGGTCGTCAGAGCGGCGTCCGGGCTTTTTACGGCGGGATCGGCGACGATCTCGACACCGATGAAAAGGCCGGAGCCGCGTACGTCACCGATGGCGTGATAGCGCCCGGAAAGCGCCTTCAGCCCCTCCATCAGATAATTGCCGACCTCAAGCGCATTCTGTTGCAGGCCGTCGATGCGGATCGTGTCGAGCACCGCCTTGCCGGCTGCCGCCGCGACCGGATTGCCGCCGAACGTGTTGAAGTAGCGGGCGCGCGGGCCGAATTCGGCGATGACCTCCGGGCGCAGCACGATGCCGGCCATCGGATAGCCGTTGCCCATCGGCTTGCCGATCGTCACCATGTCGGGCGCCACGCCATGGCGCTCGAAGCCCCACATGGTCTCGCCGGTACGGCCAAAGCCGGGCTGCACCTCGTCGGCGATGAACAGGCCGCCGGCCGCGTGAATGGCATCCACCGCCGGCTTCAAAAAGCCCTTCGGGCCGGCGAAGATACCGTCGCTGGAGAAGATCGTATCGGTGATCAGCATGGCCGGCTTGATGCCGTGGCGCTGGAGATCGGCGATCGCGGCGCGCACGTCGCGGCCGAATTTCTCCATCATGTCTTCTGGCGAATGGCGGTAGCTGTCCGGTGCGGGCACGGTGCGCACATGCGGGCCGAGCGTGACGGACTCACCGAGTGACGGCGAGAATTCGGCGACCGCGCTCGTCAGGCCGTGATAGGCGAGATCGGTGCAGATGATGCCGGTGCCGCCGGTGACGTAGCGGGCAATGCGCACGGCAAGGTCGTTCGCCTCGCTGCCCGTGCAGGTGAACATCGCCTGGCTGAGCGCCGCCGGGAAGGTCGCGGTCAGCGTCTCGGCATAGTCGACGATGCCCTCGTGCAGGTAGCGGGTGTGGGTGTTGAGCACGGCGGTCTGGCTGGTGATCGCCTCGACCACGCGCGGATGGCAATGGCCGAGCGAGGCGACGTTGTTGTAGGCGTCGAGGTATTTTTCGCCCGCGGTATCATAGAGGAAGACACCTTCGCCGCGCACCAGATGCAGCGGCTTTTCATAAAACAGGCGGTAGGCTGGTCCGAGCACCTTTTCCCGCCGCGCGATCAGCGCCTGTTCGGCGTCGCCCAGCCGTTCGAAATCCTCGCGCGAAAACGCATTCACCATCGACATGATCAGGCCTCGGTCAGGTTGGGCGCGAGCCGTTTCAGCCCGGCCGGAGTGAGATCGGCAATATTCTGCAGGCCGCGCCAGGCGGTGGCGTGGTTGCGCATGATATAGGCCCGGTTTTCCGGGAAACGCGCCGAGCGCCATTCCGCGATGATGATCGACATCGCGAGACGGCAGCGCATGAGGAGAGGGAGCAGTTCGACTTCCGGAGCCAGCAGCGGGCGTGCCGAAAGAAAACCGTCGAGGAAGGCGCCGGTGCGGGCGGTCCAGTTGTCGGTCGCCATGTGATAGGAGATGCCGACGGCGAGATCGTTGATGAGGGGCGCATGCACCATGTCACCGAAATCGATGATGCCGACGACCTTGGTCGGCTCCGCCGGATCGAGCAGGATGTTGTGCGGGTTGAAGTCGTTGTGGATGATCTGGCGGCGCTCGAGGGCTGCGATGGCCGGCAGCGACCGCTCGAATTCGGCCAGTATGGCCTCCACCTGCGTGCGCCGCTCTTCCGCGACATCGCCGACGACAGCTTGCAGATCGAGTGTGTGGGAAATGTCCCACATCAGTTTTCCTTCAGGTGGGCGGCCGTCGTAATCCTTGAGGCCGAGGCCGAGTTCGGCGAGCGCCCGGCCGACATTGCGGCTCTGCGCCTCCGAGGCCTCCGTGCGATATTGCAGCTCTCCGTCGAGGAAGGTGAGCAGGCGCATGATGCGCGGGCCATCCGATGTGGCAAGCGTGCGGCTCGGCTCGCCCGACAGCGTCGGCACCAGTCGCGGTACCGGCACGGCGGGGGCGACGGTTTCGAGATGCAGCAGGGCGCCGTCCTGGAATTCCAGCGCTGCCGGATCTTCGGCCGGGTTGGCGATCTTCAGGATGAAATCGGTGCCGTCGGCGCGCTTGAAGAGAAAGGTCTCGTCCCGCTCGCTGGAAAGCCGTTTCACCGCGCCGGTCAGCCCATAGACATCGGCGACGGCGGCCTCGGCGTCCTCGATCGCGGTCACGCTCCATGTCGCCGACATCGAGTCCGGTTTTTGGGCGGCGGGCGCTTGCTCCGTCATGCTGGCTCCGTTCTGGCGGTTTTCCGCGGTTTTGTCGAAGACGGTTTCCGGCGCTGTTGACAGCGCCCCGGCCGCCATTGCCACGGGCGTTTCTTCCCCCGAGAATGCCTGTGGCGGCGGCCCATACTTGAAACACGTCAAAAAAGATGCATCAAGTATCTTGTTACTCGATTTTGCGGACCAGTTCCATGCCCGAATTCGCGACACTGGAATATGAGAACCTCAACAGCGTGGTCTATGCCGCGCTGTGCGATGCGCTGATGCAAGGCCGTTTCCAGCCGGGCGACCGGTTGAAGATCCGCGATCTCGCCGAGCAGTTCGGCACCAGCGTCACGCCGATCCGCGATGCCATCCTGCGTCTTGCCAATGATGAAGCCATCACCTTCCGCTCGCCGCGCGACATCCGCATCGCAGGCTTGAGCGAAGCGCGTTACCGCGAAATCCGCGCCATCCGCGTGCGCCTCGAAGGGCTCGCCGCCGAGACGGCCGCACAGGTGGCGACGAGCGCCGATGTGCAGGTGCTGGAGCAAATTTTGCGGGAAAACGAGCAAGCGATTGCCGATGGCGACCGGTTGAAAGGCACGCAGCTCAACCAGGCCTTCCACTTCATGCTGCCGCAGATCGCCGGCCTGCCGGTGCTCACCACCATCCTGCGGCGGCTCTGGTTGCAGATGGGACCACACATTTCTGACGCCTATCTGGCCGGCGGCCGGGCGATGATCGATCATCACTATCCCGTCGTCGAGGCCTTGAAACGTCATGATTCGCCGGCGGCCTCCATGGCCATCGTCGATGACATCCTGCTGGGCGGAAAACCTATCCTCGACCGCATCGCGCAGGGTGAAGAACGACAGGCGCGTCGCGCCTGAGACCGTCTTGAATGAGAGGCTTGCAATTCGCGGGCCGCCGATTACGATGTATCAAGCATCAATGGAGACGCCTCCGCATGACCGAAGAACGCCGCTACATGTTGCTGACGGGAGCGAGCCGCGGCATCGGCCATGCGACGGTCAAGCTCTTCCAGTCGAAGGGCTGGCGCATCCTCACCGTTTCCCGCCAGGCCTTTTCCGAAGAATGCGCCTGGCCGTCCGCCCGCGAAAGCCACATCCAGGCCGATCTTGCCGATCTCTCGCAGATCGACCGTCTTGCCGCGACCGTGCGCGAGCGTCTGCCGAACGGCAGGCTGCATGCGCTCGTCAACAATGCCGGCATCTCGCCGAAGGGGCCGGGAAAGAGCCGCCTCGGCGTGATGGGCACGGACGCGGATGTCTGGACGCAGGTACTCAACGTCAATGTCGTTTCGACGGCGCTGATTGCCCGCGCCCTCATGCCGGAGCTCGAGGCGGCCAAAGGCTCGATCGTCAACGTCACCTCGATTGCCGGAACGCGTGTCCATCCCTTTGCCGGCGTCGCCTATGCGGCCTCCAAGGCGGCGCTCGGCTCGCTGACGCGCGAAATGGCGCATGAATTCGGCAAACGCGGCGTGCGGGCCAATGCCATCGCGCCAGGCGAAATCGAGACTTCGATCCTCTCGCCGGGGACCGATGAACTGGTGGCCGCGGAAGTGCCGATGGGACGGCTGGGCGATCCGCGCGAGGTCGCGGAGACCATCTATTTCCTGTGCACCGAGCCGTCCTCCTACATCAACGGCGCGGAAATCCACATCAACGGAGGGCAGCACGTCTGACAAGGGTCAAAAGGGGAAAAATCCCCGTTGACCAGGCATGACTGGAATGCATCAATCGGACGAACGCCCAGGGGAAAGGGCGCGACGGCCGGAGAGGCCGCCGCCGATGCCGGAAAGGCGGGGTGAGCGGTCCGCATGAGATCGTCATCGGAGCGAAGGCTCCATCACAATGAAGAAAAGGGGAGTGCCATGAAGACAATTCTGAAATCGGGTGTTCTGGCGGCCGCCGCCATCGTCCTGTCGGCCAGCATCGTCGCGCCGGTATTCGCACGCGACCTGACCGTCGTGTCCTGGGGCGGCAACTATCAGGACGCCCAGCGCAACATCTACTTCAAGCCGTTTTCCGAAAAGCTCGGCAAGCCGGTGCTCGACGAGGCCTGGGATGGCGGCATCGGTGTGATCCAGTCGAAGGTGAAGGCCGGCGCACCGAACTGGGATGCCGTGCAGGTGGAAGCCGAAGAGCTGGCGCTCGGCTGCGCCGACGGTCTCTACGAGAAGATCGACTGGGACAAGATGGGCGGCAAGGACAAGTTCCTCGACAGCGCCGTCAATGACTGCGGCGTCGGCGCCATCGTCTGGTCCACCGCGATCGCCTATGACGGCGACAAGCTGAAGGAAGGCCCGGCCTCCTGGGCGGACTTCTGGAATGTCGAAAAATTCCCCGGCAAGCGCTCGCTGCGCAAGGGCCCGAAATACACGCTGGAATTCGCGTTGCTCGCCGATGGCGTCTCGAAGGACGAGATCTACGACGTGCTCGGCACGGAAGAGGGCGTCGCCCGCGCCTTCAAGAAGCTCGACGAGCTGAAGCCGAACATCGTCTGGTGGGAATCCGGCGCGCAGCCGCTGCAGTTCCTGGCATCCGGCGAAGTTGCGATGACCTCGGCCTATAACGGCCGCATCACCGGCATCAACCGTTCGGAAGGCAAGCACTTCAAGGTCGTCTTCCCCGGCAGCATCTATGCCGTGGACAGCTGGGTCGTGCTGAAGGACGCCGAGAACAAGGACGCCGCGCAGGACTTCATCGCCTTCGCCAGCCTGCCGGAAAACCAGGCCAAGCTGCCGGAATTCGTCGCCTACGGCCTGCCGAACAAGGACGCCGCAGCGAAGGTGCCGGCGGAATTCGCCAAGGACCTGCCGACCGATCCCGCCAACATGACGGACTCGATCCCGCTCAATGTCGATTTCTGGATCGACAATGCGGAAACGCTGACGGCCCGCTTCAACGCCTGGCTCGCCCAGTAAGAACATCCGTGGTGAAGGG
>NZ_JBLZPK010000033.1:68181-103247 GCF_049199905.1 Shinella sp. M27 | reverse complement strand
CCCTTCCTGCATGGCCGGATGCGTTCAACGCGCGTTCTCCGCCTCTAGCGATGGAGTCTTCCGTGGCCGAATTCATTCGATTTGACTGCATCACCAAATTCTACGGCCCGCTTTGCGTGGTCGAAAATCTCGACCTCGGCATCGAGAAGGGCGAGTTCGTCAGCCTGCTCGGGCCGTCCGGCTCCGGCAAGACGACGCTTCTGATGATGCTTGCCGGTTTCGAGCAGCCGACCTCGGGTAGCATCCTGCTCGATGGCACGGCGATCAACGCGGTCCCCACCCACAAGCGGGACATGGGCGTGGTCTTCCAGAGTTATGCGCTCTTCCCGCACATGTCCGTCGGCGACAACATCGCTTTTCCCTTGCAAATGCGCGGCATCGGCAAGGCGGAGGTTGGCGAGCGGGTCAAGCGCGCGCTCGGCATGGTGCAGATGTCCGCCCTTGTCGACCGGCGTCCTTCGCAGCTCTCCGGCGGCCAGCAGCAGCGCGTGGCGCTCGCGCGTGCGCTTGTCTTCGAGCCGCGCGTCGTCTTGATGGACGAGCCGCTCGGCGCGCTCGACAAGAACCTGCGCGAGCAGATGCAGCTCGATATCCGCGATCTGCACCGCAGGCTTGGCCTGACCATCGTCTTCGTCACGCATGACCAGTCCGAAGCGCTCACCATGTCGGACCGGGTCGCCGTGTTCAACAAGGGCAGGATCGAGCAGATCGGTACGCCGCGGCAGGTCTATGACGAGCCGGCGACGCGCTTCGTCGCCGAATTCATCGGCGAGACCAATCTTGTCGAAGGCGTCGTGGAGGCCGTGCAGGGGCAGGAGGCCACCGTGCGCCTTCCCTCCGGGGCGCAGATCGTATCGGCGGTGTCCGGCACGGTGGCCCGCGGCCAGTCGGTCTTCCTCTCCATCCGCCCGGAACGGGTCGATCTCAGCGAGGCCCGCGGTGAGGCGCGCAATGTGCTGGAAACGGAGGTCACCGACAGCGTCTACCAGGGCGATCACCTGCGCGTGCAGTTGCAGAATGCCAGCCATCCGCTGATCGCCAAGCTCGGCCGCCGGTCGCGCGAGTTTCCGCCGGGCACGAAGGTCTTCGCGGCTTTTTCGGCCGGCGATTGCCGGGTCATCGCGACATGAGTGCAGCTTCCTCCCGAACCGGGCGCTCGCTCATCCTGCTGGCGCCGCTGCTTCTCTTCCTCATCGGCTTCTTCGTCTGGCCGCTGTTCAGCATGATGTCGCAGGCCGTGTCGGATCCCGCCGTGCTCAAGCTTCTGCCGCGCAGCGCCGAGGTTCTGACGGAGTGGGACCGCAAGTCGCCGCCGTCGGCGGCCATGCAGACGGCGCTGATGGAGGACCTGAAAGCCGTCGATGACGACCAGGCGCTGGGCGACATGGTGCGCCGTCTCAACAGCGCCCGCTCCGGCTTCCGCACGCTGATGGGCAAGACGACGGGGGCGCTCGACGACACGGCCAACCCGCCCGCCGACCTCGTCTCCATCGACAAGCGCTGGGAAAAGCCGGAATTCTGGCTGGCGATTGCCGATGCGCTGTCGCCCTATACCGATCGCAACCTGCTTGCCGCCGTCGATTTCGGCCGCAATGCCGCCGGCGAGATCGAGCATCTGCCGGCCGATCAGTCCGTCAATGGCGTGATCCTCGCGCGCACCTTCTGGATCGCCGGGCTCGTCACTTTCTTCTGCGCTCTGATCGGCTTTCCCTATGCCATCATCGCCGCGTCGCTCGATGGCTGGAAGCGTGACCTGATGCTCGGCGCGGTTCTCCTGCCGCTCTGGACCTCGCTTCTGGTGCGCACCGCCGCATGGTTCATCCTGTTGCAGGAAAAAGGCCTGATCAACGATCTGCTTCTGACGCTTGGCATCATCAATTCGCCGCTCGCGCTGATCTTCAACCGCACCGGCGTCATCATCGCCATGACCCATGTGCTCTTGCCCTTCATGGTGCTGCCGATCTATTCCGTGCTGATCACCATCCCGAAGAACCTGATGCCGGCCGCAGCCTCCCTCGGCGCACCGCCGCTACGCGCTTTCCTGCGCGTGCTCCTGCCGCTCAGCCTGCGTGGTGTCGCCTCCGGCGGCCTGCTCGTCTTCATTTCGGCGATCGGCTACTACATCACGCCGGCGCTGATCGGTGGGCCGGGCGACCAGATGATCTCGTCCATCATCGCCTTCTACGCCACCGGCTCCGCCAATTGGGGCATGGCCGGCGCGCTCGGCATGGTGCTGCTCGTCGCGACGCTCGTGCTCTACAGCGTCTATGCGCGGCTCTCCAGCGAAGAACCTGGGAGGCGCTGACCATGCCGATGAAAATCGCCAAGGCCACCTTCGCCACTCTGACGATCCTCTTCCTCGTGGCACCGCTCATCGCCATCCTGCCGCTCGCCTTCACCTCGAGCGTCATCCTCACCTATCCGATCCCTTCCTGGTCGATGCGCTGGTTCGAAGAACTGTTCTTCGCCGATGCCTGGCGGCGCGCCATCGTCAACAGCCTGATCATCGGCACAGGCACGACGCTGCTCGCCACCGTTCTCGGCACGGCGGCGTCGCTCGGCCTGCGCAACCGCCTCATCTTCTTCCGCGGCGCGATACGCACACTGTTCCTGCTGCCGATGGTGGTGCCGGCCGTCGTGCTCGGCGTCGGCATGCAGGTGCTGCTGGCGGGCTTCGGGCTGACGAACAGCTATCTCGGGGTGATCATCGCCCATACGGTCGTTGCCGTGCCCTTCGTGGTGGTCAGCGTCACCGGGGCGCTGGCCGGTATCGACGAGCGGGTGGAGCTTGCGGCGCAGAGCCTCGGTGCGGCGCCGATCACGGTTTTTCGCCGCATCACGCTACCGCTCGCCATGCCCGGCGTGCTCTCGGGCGCCGTGCTGGCCTTCGCCACCTCGCTCGACGAGGTGGTGCTGACCCTCTTCGTCGCTGGACCCAACCAGCGCACGCTGGCGCGGCAGATGTTCTCCTCGATCCGCGAGAATATCAGCCCGGCCATCGCCGCCGCCGCCTTCCTGTTCATCGTTGCGACCGTTGTCATCGGCCTCATCGTCGTCCTGTCTCGCTCGATGATGGCGAAACGGCGTTAAACAACGCGCTTCAGCGTTCGGGCCAGCACCTCATAGATGCGCGGGTCGCCCATATGGGCGACGTTGAAGCGCATGAAATTGCCGGCCGTTTGCGAGACGCTGAAGACATTGCCGGGGGCGAGCACCACGCCCTCGGCGAGGGCGGCCTGCGCAACCTCGCCGGAGTCCAGCCCGTCCGGCAGCCGGCACCACAGATTGAAGCCGCCACGCGGCGAAAGCCACGGTGTTATGCCAAGCCGCGCCAGCCGGTCGGTCGTCTCGCGCCGCGCGCGCACCAACCGACGGCGTACGTCCTCCATATGTTTGCGGTAACCGCCGCCGGCCAGCATATGGGCGATGATCTCGCTGGAAACCGGGCTCGGGCCGCCGAAATTGGTGGCGATCTGCAGATCGACCAGCCCCTCGACCCAGTCCGCCCGCGCCGCGATGTAACCGCAGCGCACGGAGGCCGAGAGCGTCTTTGAGAAGCTCCCGATGCGGATGACGTGATGCAGGCCGTCGAGCGCGGCAAGCCGCGTCGTCGGCTCCGGCTCGAAATCGGCGAAGATATCGTCTTCCACGATGATCGTGTCGTTCGCCGCGGCCGCGTTCAGCAGCCGGTGCGCGACCTGTGGCGAGAGGGTCGCGCCGGTCGGATTGTGCAGCGCTGAATTGGTGATGTAGAGCCGTGGCCGTTCCGTCGAAAGCAGGGCCTCGAACGCCGCCACATCGGGGCCGGCTGTTGTGTAGGGCACGCCGATCACCTTGACCTGATGAGCTTTCAGGAGCGCCTGGAAATTGAAGTAGCAGGGATCGTCGATCAGCACGGTGTCGCCGGGGCGGAGCAGGAAGCGGCAGATGAGGTCGAGCGCCTGCGTGCTCGTATTCGTCAGCATCAGGTGCTCCGGTCCGGCGGCGACGCCTTCTTCCGCGAGACGGCCGAGCAGCAATCTTCGCAGGGCATGGGAGCCGCGCGTATGGCCGTAATAGGCGAGCATGGCGTCATCGGCGCGCGCGAGGCTGCGGATTGCCCGGCGCAGCGCCTCGTTCGGCATCCATTCCGCCGGCAGCCAGCCGCAACCGGGTTTCAGCGTGCCGTCCTCAGCATCGAGCGATTGCCGCGACACCCAGAACGGATCGACCGCGCGTGCCTTCGGCGTTTCGCCTTCCGCAAGCTTCAGTGGCGGCGGGGCGGCATTGGAGACGTAGAAGCCGGAGCCCCGCTGCGGCCGGATCAAGCCCTCCGCCGCCAGCCGGTCATAGGCTTCGACGACCGTCGACGGTGAGACGCCCGCCGTGGCGGCAAGGCCGCGGATCGACGGCAGGCGGTCGCCCGGCGCCAGCGCCCGGCCGGCGATGCGGTTGCGGATGGTGACCATCACCCGTTCGGCGCGGCTTCCCTTTGCGGTTTCGGTCATAGGCCTGCTCAAGTGTATGGCTTTTTAAACTAATACAGTTATTCAATATTGTATTGTTTTGTTTCTGTTACGGCCAGCCCCGCAGGCGTAATTTCCCAGGCGAATGCGAGGTAAACATGAAAACATCCATGGACGGCTGGGGCAGCGGGCTTGCCGGCGTCATCATCTTCAGCGGGTCGCTGCCGGCGACCCGCATCGCGGTGGCGGATTTTTCGCCGCTGTTCCTGACCTCGGCGCGCGCCGTCATCGCCGCGCTGCTGGGGGCGGCGCTGCTCGTGGCGCTGCGCCAGAGCAAGCCTTCCCGCGACAATCTCCTCTCGCTCACCATCGTTGCGCTCGGGGTCGTCGTCGGTTTTCCGTTGCTGACGGCGCTTGCGCTGCAGTACATCACATCGGCGCATTCCATCGTCTTTGTCGGGCTCCTGCCGCTGGCCACCGCCGTCTTCGCTGTGCTGAGGGGCGGGGAGCGGCCCAAGCCGCTGTTCTGGCTGTTCTCCGTCATCGGCAGCGCGACGGTGGTGGGCTTCGCCCTGAATTCCGGCGCGGAGGTCTCCCTGACCGGCGATCTCCTGATGGTCGCGGCCATCATCGCCTGCGGGCTGGGCTATGCCGAGGGCGCGAAACTGTCGCGCACACTGGGCGGCTGGCAGGTCATTTCCTGGGCGCTGATCCTCGCCTTGCCGCTGATGACCGTCATCGCGCTTGCGACGCTGCCGGACAGCTGGGCCAATATTGCCGGCGGCGCCTGGGCGGGCCTGGCCTATGTCTCGGTCTTCAGCATGCTCGTCGGCTTCGTCTTCTGGTATCGCGGGCTGGCACTCGGGGGCATTGCGGCGGTCGGGCAATTGCAGCTGCTCCAGCCCTTCTTCGGCCTGCTGCTCGCCGCCTTCCTGCTGCACGAACGTGTCAGCCCGCTGATGCTGCTCACCACGCTCGCCATCGTCGCCTGCGTTGCCGGCGCGCGGAAATTTGCGCGATAGGCCCCAATCCGCACACAAACGCCGTGCAGGGAATGGAGCGGTGAGGCGAAATCTGCTATGGATATCGTCGGCAGTTCTGGCGGGCGACGATCCTGTCCCCGCAAGCGGCCCGGGAGATGCGGATGACGGTTGATGTGCGGACATCGCGGGAGACGGGCAACCATGCGGCGCCCAAGGCGTTGCGTGTCGGTTTCATCCTGTCGAAAAGTTTTACGCTCTCCGCCTTCGCGCTGTTCGTCGATACGCTGCGGCTTGCCAGCGACAGCGAGGACCGCTCCCGCCGCGTCAATTGCGACTGGGACGTCCTGAGCAGCACGCGCAATTTCATCTCCTCGTCGAGCGGCATCCAGGTCGCGCCGACGGCGCCCTTCGCCGATCCCGCCGCTTTCGACTATATCGCCGTGGTCGGCGGCCTGCTCAAGGTCGATGAACCGATCGACAGCTATGCGCGCGCCTATCTGGCCAAGGTCGCCAAGGCCGGCGTCGGGCTGATCGGCCTCTGTACCGGCAGCTTCGTCCTTGCCGAGGCGGGCCTGCTCAAGGGCCATACGGCTTGCGTGAGCTGGCTGCACCACCGCGAATTCCGTGCGCGCTACCCCGATATCGAAGCGACGTCGGAGCAGATCTTCCGCTTCGACGGCAAGGTCGCCACCTGCGCCGGCGGCAGCAGCGTTGCGGATCTGGCCGCAACGCTCGTGCGCCACCATGTCGGCGAGGCGGCGGAGCGCAACGCGCTGGAAATCCTGCAGATCCGCCACCGGCGCGACGCCACCGACCTCCAGCCGCGCAATCCGCTCGGCCTCGAGGCGCGCGACCGGCGCGTGCATCTCGCCATCATGATGATGGAGCAGCACACGGAAGACCTGTTGTCCATCGACAGCATCGCCACGATGACGGGCGTCTCCCGCCGCCAGCTGGAGCGCCTGTTCGAGAGCGACATGGGCGCCTCGCCGAGCACGATCTATATGAAGATCCGCATGGCCGCCGCCCTCAATATGGTGGTGCGCACCAACAAGCCGCTGATCGAGATCGCGCTCGAAACCGGTTTCGAAAGCCTCTCTCATTTCACCCGCCGTTTCCGCGCGGCCTTCGGCGATACACCCTCGCAGATCCGCCGCGACGGCCGCCGCCAGGCGAGCTGATTTCGCTTCTTTGCGGGAACCAAGACGCCCGCCATCCGTTCGGTCTTCATTCTGACAAGGAGACCGTAATGGCAAGCACTGACGTTCAATCCCAGATTTCCGCCCTTCGCGCCGAAATCGCCACGCTCCAGAAGGATCTTGGCGATCGCGGTACCGAGGCCTACGAGACGATCCGCGACCGCGCCGGCAATGCCGTGGATGCGGCTCGTCCGGCCGTGCGCTCGGCAACGAAATATGTGCGCTCCGAGGGTGCTGCCGTCGCGCAGGCGGCGCGCGAGCATCCGGCCGGTCTTTCGACCGTCGTTCTGGCCGCCGGTCTTGCCGGTGTCGTCCTGGGCTATCTGCTCGGTTCCCTCGAAAGCGAGCCGCCGCGCCGCCAGCGCTGGTTCTGAACACCGAAAAGCCCGGCATTGCCGGGCTTTTTTATGTCGTTCGATTAGGGTGTTCAGCGGTGACGCAGACCAAAAAGGTAGCCGATGAAGGCCGCCCCCGCCAGCGTGGCCAGCGGATTGCTCTGGATGGTCTGGCGCAAATCCTCGCGCAGCGATTCCGCCTTGGCGACGGCAAGCTGGCCGGTGCCTTCGGCAATCAGGCCTGCGGATTCCTTCAGCCGGCTTATCTCCGATTTCAAGGCTTCGATCTGTTCGGTGACCGAGGCTTCCGCTTCGGCGACGCGGACGTCCTCAGAAATGCTGTCTCGCCCTTCGACGACGCCAAGCGTGCGCTTTCCGGTGCTCTTTTCGTCAGCCATGGACATGTCTCCTGGATTGAATGGAATGGCAAAGGGAAGAACTTCCGCCGCGCCACTTGGTTCCCGTCTTTGATTCAAACTGTGATCGTTGCGGCCGGCAAGGGCAATTGACTCTCTGCTTGTTTAAGAACAAAAAGAGAACATATATTCCTCGTCAAGGAGCCGCCCGTCAAATGTCCGCCTTCGCCGCCAGTGCCGTTGTCGCCGATCTGCGCGACCGCATCCGGCAGTTCGACGGCCGCGCTGCGCGCGACCGGGCGGTGCTGCCCTTCGGTGTGCCCGAGATCGACGAGCGCCTGCCGGGCGGCGGGCTGGCGCTGGCCAGCCTGCATGAGGTCTGCGGCGGCGGCAATGATGCCGTCGAGGGGGCGGCCGCCATGCTCTTTGCCGCCGGTATCGCGGCGCGCACCAAGGGGCAGGTGCTGTGGTGCCTGACGCGGCCGGACCTTTTCGCGCCGGCGCTGGCACAGGCGGGGCTGGCACCTGGCCGTGTCATCTATGTCGAAGCGGGCGACGAAA
This sequence comes from Shinella sp. M27, assembly GCF_049199905.1. Lineage (NCBI taxonomy): Bacteria > Pseudomonadati > Pseudomonadota > Alphaproteobacteria > Hyphomicrobiales > Rhizobiaceae > Shinella > Shinella sp. M27. Next base: position 95,368 of record NZ_JBLZPK010000033.1, on the reverse strand, counting down.
AGAGCCTGCTCCTCTGTTTCGAGGAGGGACTGCGCCATGGCGGGCTCGGCGCCGTCGTGGCGGAGGTCGCGCGCCTGTCGATGACGGCTTCGCGCCGCCTGCAACTGGCGGCGGAGGCCGGCGGCACGCTCGGCCTCGCACTTAGGCGTTTCCGGCATTTGAAGGAAGCGGCAGCCTTTGATCAACCGACGGCCGCCGTGACGCGCTGGCGGGTGTCCGTCCGGCCGTCCCTGGCCCTTCCCGTGCCGGGCATCGGCCGGGCGCAATGGCTGCTGGAGCTGACCCGTTGCCGGGCCGGTGCCGCGGCGGAATTTGACGTGGAGGCAACCGATGGCGAGGGTCGTATCGCTTTTTCTTCCCGGCTGGCCGATCGACCGGCTGCGGCGCTCCCTCGGAGCCGCGGCGCCACCGGCTGACCAGCGGCTCGTTCTCGTCGGCCGTGATGGCGCGCGCCGCGTTCTCACCGCGGTGAGCCGGGTGGCCGAGCAGGCGGGCCTGCGCGTCGGCATGCCGCTTGCCAAGGCCCATGCGCTGGTGCCGGATATTCTCACCTTGCCGGCCGATCCCGCCGCTGATGCTGCGGCCCTCAACCGTCTCTCTCTCTGGGCCTTGCAGCATTATGCCCCCATCGTCGCGCCCGATCCGCCGGATGGGCTCGTCATCGACACGACTGGCGCCGACCATTTGCATGGCGGCGAGGAGCGCATGCTGACCGGTCTCGTCAACCGTCTCGGTGCTTCCGGCATTTTCGCTCGTGCGGCGGTGGCCGATACATGGGGCGCGGCGCATGCCGCCGCCCGATTCCTGGCGGCACCCGTCTGCGTCATCCCGCCGGGCGCGGCCGGCAAGGCCGTGGCGCCCTTGCCGATCCCCGGTCTGCGGATTGCGCCGGAAACCGTGACCGGTCTGCATGTGCTGGGCTTTGCCACGATCGGCGAGGTGCTCGCCGTGCCGCGTGCGCCCCTCGTGCTGCGTTTCGGCGCAGGCCTCGGCCGCCGGCTCGACCAGGTGCAGGGCACGGTTTCCGAGCCCGTTGATCCCCTGCGCGATCCCGAACGCGTCAGCGTGCGCAAGGTTTTCGGCGAACCGATCGGCGCGGCCGAGACCATCGCGCGCTACACGTCTGATCTCGTCGGCGATCTCTGCCGGGCACTGGAAAAACGCGGCCTCGGTGCTCGCCGGCTCGACCTGATCTTTCACCGCGTCGACAACACGCTGCAGGCCATCCGCGTCGGCACGGCCCGCGCCGTGCGCGATGAAAAGCGCCTCGTCCGTCTGCTCTGTGATCGTATCGAGACGATCGATCCGGGTTTCGGCATCGAGATCATGGAACTCACGGCGACGCTCGCCGAACCGCTGGTGCTGCAACAGGCCGTCTCCTCGCTGATCGAGGAAGAACAGGCCGATATCGCCGGCCTGGTCGATGTCATCGCCAACCGCATCGGCGCCCGCCGGCTCTATCGCCTCGCGCCGGTCGAAAGCGACGTGCCGGAACGTTCCATCCACCGCATACCGCCGCTTGCGCCCGATGATGGCGCGACCTGGCCTGGCCGCTGGCCGCGCCCGGCGCGGCTTCTCGCCCGCCCGGAGCCGATCGAGGTCATGGCGCTGATGCCCGACCATCCGCCCGCCTTCTTCACATGGCGTGGCGTGCGCCGGCGTGTGCAGCGCGCCGACGGCCCCGAGCGCATCTTCGGTGAATGGTGGAAGCGCGATGCCGAGCTTGCCGCCGTGCGCGATTATTTCCAGGTGGAGGATGCGGAGGGCGAACGCTTCTGGCTGTTCCGTTCGGGCGAGGAGCAGCAGATCGTCAACGGCATCGGCCGCTGGTTCCTGCACGGGATTTTCGCATGACGCCACGCTACGCCGAACTCCAGGTCACCTCGCATTTCTCTTTCCTCCGCGGCGCTAGCAGCTGCGCGGAGCTGTTTGCTCAGGCAAATGCGCTCGGCATCGAAGCCATGGCCGTCGTCGACCGCAACAGTCTGGCGGGTGTCGTGCAGGCCTATCGCGCGGCGAAGGAAACGGGTGTTCGCCTTGTCGTCGGCTGCCGGCTGGATCTTGTCGATGGCATGTCGCTCATCGTCTACCCGACGGACCGCGAAGCCTATGCCCGACTTTGCCGCCTGCTCACCATCGGCAAGAAAAAAGCCGGCAAGGGAAAATGCCATCTCGACTGGCCGGATGTCGTCGAATGGAGCGAAGGCCTGCTCGCCGTGCTGGTCCCCGACGAGGCCGACGACACCGCGGCCTTCCATCTTCGCCGCCTGTCGGAAGCGTTTGCGGGCCGCTGCTACCTTGCGCTTACGCTCCGCCGCCGCCCGAACGACCAGCTGCGCCTGTTCGATCTCTCCAACCTCGCCGCGCAATACCGGGTGCCCACCGTCGTCACCAACGACGTGCTCTACCACGAACCGGCCCGCCGCCTGTTGCAGGATATCGTCACCTGCATCCGCCACAACGTCGTCATCGACAATGCCGGCTTCCTGCGCGAACGCCACGCCGACCGCTACCTCAAGCCGCCGCAGGAGATGCATCGCCTGTTCGCGCGTTACCCGGAAGCACTTCAGCGCACAATCGATATCGTGGGGCGCTGCAAATTCTCGCTGGACGAATTGCAGTATCAATATCCGGAAGAGCGGGAATACGCGCATCTCACACCGCAAGAGGCGCTGGAAAAATATACATGGGAAGGGGCAACAAAGCGGTATCCCGATGGGGTGCCCGATTCAGTCGTAAAGAAGTTGAATGATGAATTGCAGCTTATCGAAAAAATGCAATATGCGCCTTACTTCCTGACGGTGAATTCCATTGTCCGGTATGCACGCTCGGTCGGTATTCTCTGTCAGGGCAGGGGATCGGCGGCCAACAGTGCAGTATGCTACGTTCTTGGTATCACTGCCATCGACGCAAGGAACAACGGTCTGCTATTTGAGCGGTTCGTATCGGAACAGCGCGGCGAGCCGCCCGATATCGACGTCGATTTCGAGCACGAGCGTCGGGAGGAGGTCATCCAGTGGGTCTATGACACCTATGGGCATGACCGTGCTGCGCTTTGTGCCACGGTCATCCGTTATCGCTCGCGCGGAGCCATGCGGGATATCGGCCGGGCGCTCGGCATGCCTGAGGACGTGCTCAAAGCAATATCTTCCCAGGTGTGGGGCTGGTCGAACGATATTCCGAAGGCTGAGATTAAGGACATCGGTTTGAATGTCGATGACCGGCGCATAAGGCTGCTGGTGGAGTTGTCAAAACAATTGACTGGTGTGCCGCGACATCTCTCTCAGCACCCCGGTGGTTTCGTCCTAACACGCGACCGGCTGGATGATCTCGTGCCGATCGAACCCGCAGCCATGGATGCCCGGCAGGTCATCGAATGGGACAAAGACGATGTCGAGTTCCTGGAGTTCATGAAGGTGGACGTTCTCGCTCTTGGCATGCTTTCCTGCATGCGACGGGCATTCGAATATTTGAAAAATCTCAAGGGGATCAGCAAGGAGCTCTGGAATATCGAATTGGATGACAAGCCGACATACGAGATGATCTCCAAGGCGGATACGCTCGGCACGTTCCAGATCGAAAGCCGGGCGCAGATGTCCATGCTGCCGCGCCTCAAGCCCAAGGAGTTTTACGACATCGTCATCCAGGTGGCGATCGTTCGGCCTGGACCGATTCAAGGCGATATGGTGCACCCCTATTTGCGTCGCAGGCAGGGTCTGGAGGTGCCAGACTATCCAGATGATGAAAAACTCAAGGCTGTTTTGAGGAAGACTCTCGGAATTCCCTTGTTCCAAGAGCAGGCTATGCAGGTCGCCATCGTCGGGGCGGGGTTTACGGCAGGAAAGGCGGACCAGTTGCGCCGTGCTATGGCAACCTTCAAGCAGACCGGAGGCGTCGACAAATTTCGAGAGGAACTGATCGCCGGGATGACGAAAAAAGGCTATTCGAAAGAATTCGCCGAACGTATGTGCAAGCAACTTGAAGGCTTCGGTTCTTACGGCTTCCCGGAAAGCCATGCCTATAGTTTTGCCATCATTGCCTATGCCTCGGCCTGGATGAAACGCCACCATCCGGAAATCTTCTGTGCAGCCTTGCTCAATTCCCAGCCGATGGGTTTTTATGCTCCTGCGCAGATTGTCCGTGATGCACAGGAGCACGGCGTTGAAATGCGCCCTGTCTGCGTCAACGAAAGCCGATGGGACTGCACACTGGAGCCTATGGGCGAGGCTGGGCGCTTTGCCGTGCGGCTAGGCCTTTGCATGGTCAAGGGATTGAACAGCAAAAACTTGGAACGATTCTTTGCCGAACGATCCGAGAGCCTTTTCGTTTCGGTGGACGATCTCTGGCGGCGTTCCGAACTGCCGGCTGCGACACTCGTTGAATTCGCTGAGGCCGATGCGTTCCGACCGTCGCTTGGCCTGGTCCGCCGTGAAGCGCTCTGGGCGATCCGCGCGTTGCGCGATGAGCCGCTGCCGCTTTTTACGGCGGCTGCAAGGCGGGAAGAGGCAGTGATCGCGGAACTGGACGAACCCGCCGTTGCATTGCGCCCCATGACGGCCGGCAACGAGGTGGTGGAGGATTATGGTCATGTCGGCCTGACGCTGCGCGCCCATCCCGTCAGTTTCCTGCGGCAAGATTTGCAGCGGCAAGGGATATTGTCATGTCAGGTCGCAACGAATCTTCAGGATCGCCAGCCTGTCGAATTGGCGGGTCTGGTGCTCGTGCGCCAGCGCCCGGGTTCGGCTAAGGGTGTCATCTTCGTGACGATCGAGGATGAGACGGGCATTGCCAATCTCGTTGTCTGGAAGAAGGTCTTTATGGCGTACCGCGCGGTCGTCATGGGAGCGTCCATGCTGGGTATCAAGGGCTACATCCAACGCGAAGGGGCAGTAGTGCATGTCGTGGTGCAACAACTAACGGATCTCTCCGGGCTGCTCGCCAGTGTCGGCCGTCGTGATACGCCTTTTCCTCTGCCGCATGGGCGGGGCGACGAGTTCCACCATGGCAGCCCGCCACACGATCCGCGCGGTGCGCCAAAACTTGGAAAGGCACGCAATCTCGTCGATGGCTATGGCCATATCGACGAGATCCGCGTCAAATCCCGCGATTTCCACTGACCCTACATGAAATCGCGTGGGATCACCTTTTCGAAGGATTTCTCGAAGATCTGCTCTTCACCCTCGAAGGCGCGGACAGTCGCGGAGATCAGCCAGTCGGTCGCGGTGCAGGCAATGGTCGCCGTCGAGACCGTGCGCACGAACCAGCCGGGGCGCTGCATGTCGCAGGTCCAGACGGAGGTGCCGGTCATCGAGAGCGGATCGTTTTCGGCAATCGACCAAAGCTCGTCGCGTACCTGCCGGGTCGCAAGGCCCGTGCCGGGATGCTCGTAGAGGCCGGTATCTTCGTAGATTGTGTATTCGGTGAGACCGTTCGTCAGGTCGCGCTCCACACCCCGCGCCGTCTCGCCGGGGGCAAGCTCGGTGTATTTCGGTAGGGGATCGGGGTTCTGCGGCTCGGGGATGGCGATGACCTGATGGGCACCGAGCTTCGGCAGGGCAAGGCCGAGCGAGGCGAGATCGATCGTCACGCCGGCATCGACCGGCGGCGGCAACACCATTGGCCAATAGGCGGTCGAGAGCGACAGGCGGATTCGGTGGCCGGGGCGGAAACGATAGCCCATCGCATCGAGCACGAGGCGGATGCGGACCTTCTGCCCCTTCGGCATGGCTTTGGGTTCGGCATTGCCGTCGCGATGGGCGAGGTTGACGACGCCGAAAGTGACGCGCGTCGCTGTGCCGTCGGGATGGATGTCGACGATACGGGCGCAGAGATTGCCGATCTCGGCCTCGGTCGATACGTCGAGTTCCAGCACGGGCTGGCCGAGGAAATCCTGCGCTTGCGCGAGCGGCGCGGTCTCGATCACCAGCGAGCCGGCATCGTCGAGGCGCTGGTCGAGCGCCATTTCGGCATCCGGCTTCAGCGTGAACCATTCGCCGGCCATGATGCCGGTGTCGAGCGGCGATTTCAGGTAACGATCATGACCTGAAGCGCCGGCAATCGGCATGCCGGGGGCGAGCGTGCCATATTGCTCGACATAGAAGGTCGCCATGTCGGGTGCCTCCCAGCGGTCCTTCGCCGCCCAGAAGCCGGGATCGAACTCACGACGCAGCGCCGGGCGGGCGGCATCCTGGATATAGGCGCGCACCTGCGGCGTGTTCTCCGCGCCGTTCTCCTCGCCGCGCAGCCAATGGTTCCAGAAGGCGATGGCCTCGGCGTGGAAATCCGTGCGCGGCTTCGGCCAGGCGAAATGCGGGTATTTGTGGACCCAGGGGCCGATCAATGCCTTCGCCTTGTCGCCAAGACCTTCGACGGCCTTCAGCGGCGTGCTGCGATAGCCGTCCGCCCAGCCGGCAATGACGAGCGCCGGAACGGGGAAGCCCGAAAAGTCCTCGCAAATCGAGCCGTGCCGCCAGAACGCATCGCGGCGCTGATGCTGTAGCCAGGTCTCCAGGAAGAAGGGCTCTTTTTCCAGCCGCTCGAGCCACATCGCCTTCCAGCGGTCGCCGACGATGTCAGGGTCCGGCGAGCGGGATTGGTAGGCGAGCATGGTCGCGGCCCAGGAGAGCTGGGCGGAGAGATGCGTGCCGTTCTTGTAATGGATGTCGTCGTTGTAGCGGTCGACGGTGGAGGCGATGGAAATGACGGCCTTCAGTGCCGGTGGCTTGAGGCTTGCGACCTGCAGGCAGTTGAAGCCGCCCCAGGAGATGCCCATCATGCCGACCGCGCCGTTCGACCAGGGTTGCGCGGCGATCCAGGCGATGAGTTCGCAGGCATTGGCCAGTTCCAGCGGCGTGTATTCGCCGTCGATGACGCCGTCGGATTCGCCCGAGCCCCTGATATCGACGCGCACGCCGGCAATGCCCGCCGCGGCGAAGACGGGATAGGTCGATTCATCGCGCGGGCTCGTTCCATCACGCTTGCGATAGGGCAGGAATTCGAAGACGGCGGGCACGGGATCGTTTTGTGCGCCCTCGGGCATCCAGATGCGGGCGGCGAGCCGTGTGCCGTCGGCGAGCGTGATCCATTCGTTTTCGATGGTGGTGAAGGCGCGAGATGTCATGAGCAATCCTCTTCTGCGCTCTTTATGGAGCGCGCCCCGGAGGCGGGCAATACGATGGTTTTGACCTTCCGTGTCGCTTTTCGCGTTCGGCTTGTCGGCGCTGCAAAACTCGCCTACGAAAATGGCAGCGAGGGAGGGCGCCATGCAGGAAGACCATATAGCTTCGGACGGACGGCTGGACGACCCGCAGCGCGCCTATAAGATCCTGATCGCCGATCTCGTCGGCCTGCGCTTCGACGCGGCGGGCAAGCCCGATCCGAGCGAGGTGCGCGCGCATATCGAGGCCAAGGGCGGCACCTTTCATGACGGCGCCTATCAGCGCGAGACCCTGCCGCCGGGCCTGCATTTCTTCTACCAGCCGGATCTGAGCGCCGAGGCCGAGATCATCGCCCAGACGGCGGACGGTCGCTACGACGCGCTGATCGCGGCGGCGACCTTCATTCCCAAGCAGGCGATCTTTCCGCTCGGCGGCGTGCGCATCGGCGCGGGCACCGGCAATATGGGCTCGGCCTCCTGGGGCGGCGGCAATGGCGAGGGTGGCCCTGCCCCCTTGATGAATACGCCCGGCATCAACAGCCGCGCCACGGCGCAGATGGTGATGAAGGCGATCTTGAAGGTGACACCGGACCTACCGGTCGAGCAGCTACATGCGCGCGTCGTGACGGGCGATTTCGATACTGGCCGCGACCTCAAATCCTATCCGACCGCCAAGCTCGAGGGGCGCCGTATGGCGGTGCTCGGCTATGGCAATATCGGCCGCGAGGTGGCCCGTCTCGCCCAGGCCTTCGGCATGCTTGTAACCATCTATGCCCGGCCGAAGCATAGGCAGTGGATCGAGGCCGAGGGGTTTGGCTACGCGGCTTCGCCGGTGCAGGCGGCCGAGGGGGCGGATGTGCTTTCCGTGCATGTCGGCCTCGGCCGGCTCGATGAAGCGACGCGGGCCTATGCCAATGCCGGCATTGTCGGCGAGGCGGTGATGGCGGCGATGAACCGTGGCGCCGTCATCGTGAATTACGACCGCGGCGAGGTGGTGGATACGGCGGCCCTCGACCGCGCGCTCGCCTCGGGGCAGGTACGCCATGCGGCCATCGATGCCGATCTCTTCAAGAACGCGACGAGCGGGGCGCTGAGCGGCCCGATGCTGCCCTATCTCAAACTCGCCGAGCGCCATCCGGAAAAGCTTGAACTGTTGCCCCATGCCGCCGCCGATACGGATCATCCCTCGCGTGTCGCTGGCGCCTGCCAGGCGGTGGACCAGATCATCGATGTCATCCGCTTCCGGCGGGTGACGAACCTGAAGGGCGATCTTCCCGAGGGCTATGTCGATGCCGGGGCGAAGGTGCCGCATGGCATCGGGCGCGTTACCACGGCAACGCTCGCGGCGGCGGCAGTCGATCCGCGTTTCGCCGAGCTTAACGGCATTTCCCGCGAGATCGCCGATACGTTCGAGGCGATCGTCGAGGCGGTGGACGAGGGCATGACGCACCAGCCGGCGCATGGCGACGTCGCCTCGTTGACCCATCTCCTGCTGCGCCAGCGCCGGCTTCTCGAAGCGCTGGGGCTGGATGGGCCGGCGGAGGCCTGAGGAACTTTCGTCCTGCCCGCAAGTTCTTTCCCTGAGAAGCAATTCAGGGAGTGTCCGCCATGACCCACCAGCAAGACGAACGCGGCGATCCGATCACCCGCACGCACGATCCCGTCCGCAAGGACTATTCCGCCCGCGAGACCCGGCAGGGCGGCCCCGGCCGGCCGGTGCTGAAAGTGCTCGGCATCAGCCTTGCCCTGGCTGTCATCGCCTGGGGTGCGGTGGAAATTTTTGGCGAGCACATCGATCCCTCTGCGCCGGTCGATGCGACGCAGACGTCGTCCACCACCAGCGGTGAGCCGGCGCAGGATACGATCGATAACAGCGTGCCCGGCGGCGGCGAGACGGTGCCGACGGATCGCTCGCCCACACAGCAGTCCGGTACCGGCGGCGATAGCCAGCGGGTGACGCCTGACGGGACTGCGAACTAAGCGCCCCGGCCATACTGCTGCATGACGGCCATCAGCGCATCGTGGTCGATGGCATTGACGCGCAGGCGGTCATGCGGGGTCCCGCCGGCACTTTCCGCTGCCAGCATGGCGTTGACCACCGCTTCCTCCACGCTGTCGACCGCTGCCGCATAGACGGGGTCGAGATATTCGTCATTGACCATTTCGATATTGAGCCTCACCGGCGCTCGGTGCGCCATGGGCTGCGGATTGGCGGTGGAGAAGGCGAGGAAGATATCACCGGAATTGTTGCCGCCGGGCGTGCCGTTGCGGCCGATGCCGATCGAGGCGCGGCGGGCGAGGCGCTTCAGCTGGTGCGGCGCCATCGGCAGGTCGGTTGCGATGACGACGATGATCGAGCCGCGTTCATTCAGCTGGCTTTGCGGTGTGTTGTCCATGAGGTGTTTGCCGACGGGCACGCCGCAGATCGTCAGCCAGTCACGCTGGCCGTGATTGGCCTGCACGAGGGTGCCGATAGTGTATTCCTTGTCGCCATAGGAGACGACGCGCGACGAGGTGCCGGTGCCGCCCTTGAAGCCATAGGTGATCATGCCGGTGCCGCCGCCGCAATTGCCTTCGGAAACGGGGCCGCGCGAGAGGTTTTGCAGCGCCGCGCGGGCGTCCGCTTCCGTCACCGGCATGCCGTTGATGTCGCTCAAGGCGCCGTCATAGGTCTCTGCGACGACGGGCATCAGCCAGAGGAAATCCCCGATATCGTAGGTCGAGGCGTAGCGCTCCAGCATCCAGCGGATCGTCGCGTGATGGGTGATGCCAACGCCGTGCGTGTTGGTGATCATGACCGGGCCGAGGAAGGTGCCGCCGTCCTCGATCCAGTGCGTGCCGGTCATCTCGCCGTTACCGTTGAAGCGGTGCAGGCCGGCATAGACGGGCACGGGCGTTTCGCTATCGCTGTGCGGCAGGATGGCGGTAACGCCTGTTCGAACCGGCATCTTGCGGCCGGGGCGGGGCGTCTCCTCGCGGATGGTCTGGAAGCCGACGGCGATGCCGTCGACATCGGTGATGGCATTGAGCGGGCCGGTGCGGCCGGTGAAAGGCAGGCCAAGGGCGCGGGCACGGGGTTTTGTCTGGGTCATGATTATTTCTGCCGGGAGCGAAGATAGAGGCCGAGCGAGGCGATGACGAAGGAGAAGGTCAGCATCATCACTGCGATGGCGTTGATCTCCGGCTTGATGCCGCGCCGGAGCATGGCGAAGATGAACATCGGCAGCGTCGTCACATCGACGCCGGCGATGAAATAGGTGATGACGAGATCGTCCATCGAGATGATGAAGGCGAGCAGCGCGCCGCCGACGATGCCGGGCAGGAGCTGCGGAAACACCACCTTGCGGAAGGTCGTCCATTCGTTGGCGCCGAGATCGGCCGAGGCGTGCTCCAGCGTGCGGTCCATGCCGGCGAGCCGCGCGGTGACGACGATGAAGACATAGGAGATCAGGAAGGTGCACTGGCCGATGATGATCGTCTTCAGGCCGAGATTGATGCCGGAATTGACGAAGAAGATCAGGAGCGCGATGCCGAGCACGATATCGGGCATCAGCATCGGCATGAACATGACGGTGCGGTAGAAACGCCGTCCGAAGAAATCGAAGCGATAGAGCGCAATCGCCATGGCGCTGCCGAGCACGGTGGCGATCGCCGTGGTGGATGTCGCGATGATCAGGCTGTTCCAGAGCGCCTCGACGAGCTGGCTGGTCGATTCCAGATAGAGCGCGTTTTCCGAGATCGTCGTCTTGAAGCCGAGGACCTGAGCGTACCATTCGGTGGTGAAACCGGTCCAGGTCATCATGTTGACCGGGTTCGCATTGAACGAATAGACGGCGATCAGCGCGAGCGGAATGTAGATGAAGGCGAAGAACAGCGCGGTATAGGCAATCAGGCTGCCGCGGGCCAGCGTGGCGAAAATCTTCATGGCCGCACTCCTCAATGTCCGGTCGCGGGATCAAAATCGCGACGGCCGGAAACGACGACGTGGATGAAGAGCAACACCAGCATGACGGTCATCACCATCATGGCGAGCGCCGAGCCGAAGGGCCAGTTGCGCGCTGCGAGGAACTGCTGCTCGATGAGATTGCCCAGCATCATGACCTTCGCGCCGCCGAGAATGGCCGGCACGACGAAATTGCCGAGCGCGGGGATGAAGACGATGGCCGCGCCGCCGGCAATGCCCGGCGCCGTCAGCGGCAGGATGATGCGCAGGAAAGTGCGGATCGGCCCGGCGCCGAGATCGAGCGAGGCGCGCACCAGCGTCCAGTCGAGTTTCTCGACGCTGGCATAGACCGGCATGAACATGAAGGGGATGAAGACATAGACCATGCCGAGAATGATCGCGCCGTCCGTGTAGATGAGGTCGAGCGGCCGGCTGACGATGCCGGTGCCGATGAGCACCTCATTGGCGAGGCCGGTGGGGCGCAGGATCAGCACCCAGATGAACAGCCGCACGATCAGGCTGGTGAAGAAGGGCAGCGTGATCAGGAACAGGCAGAAATTCTTCCACCGGTCCGAGAGCCGGCTGATGCAGAAGGCGGCTGGATAGCAGACGAGGAGTGTCGCCACGACCGTCATCGCCGCAATCTTCAGCGAGCGTAGAAAGATCGCGATGTAGATCGGATCGAAATCCTCGAACATGGGATCGGCGAAGCCGAGGATGCGGCCGTAATTGTGCGGATACCAGGTCCATTCCACTCCGCCGTAGAGGCCAGGTGCCAGAAAACTCGTCACGATCATGATGGCGAGCGGGCCGAGGAAGAAGACCGCCAGGAACAGCGAGACCGGCCCGAGCAGGATCGCAAGCTGGGCGCGACGGCGAAAGGCAATCGACGTCATGTCAGGCCGCCTCCGCCGGAAGAAGGTGCACCGCCGCGGGATCATAGGCAAGGCGCGCACGGCGCGACTGCTCGATCTCGCCGACGAGGCTGCGTCGCACGGCGGGAATTTCCGCGATGACGCGCCGGCCCGTCACTGTCCGGCCGAACAGTTCGAAGGTCGAGCCGACGAAGACGATCTGTTCGAGATCGACATCGAGGCTCGGCGCGCTGTCGCCGGGTTGGGCGATGAAGAACTGTTCGGGGCGGATGAGGGCGGTTGCCGTGCCGGTTGCGCCCGGCTGGCTATGGGAAATGGAAAGGCCGTCTTTCGTGACGAGCTGTCCGCTGCCGGCCTCACCCTCGAAGAGGTTGCTGGCGCCGACGAAGGTGGCGACGAAACTGTTCTTCGGCTGGTCGTAGATGGCGCGCGGCGTATCGAGTTGCTGGATGCGCCCGCCCGAGAGCACGGCGACGCGGTCCGACATGGTCAGCGCCTCCTGCTGGTCGTGTGTCACGAAGATGAAGGAGATGCCGAGCTCATTCTGCAGCGTCTTCAGCTCGATCTGCATGGACTGGCGCAGATTCTTGTCGAGCGCCGAGAGCGGCTCGTCGAGCAGGAGCAGCTTCGGCCGGGCGATGATGGCGCGGGCGAGCGCCACGCGCTGCTGCTGTCCGCCGGAGAGCTGGCGGGGCTTGCGGCCTTCCATGCCTTCCAGCCCGACCATGCGCAACGCATCGCCGACACGCCGGGTGCGTTCCGCCTTTGCAACACCGGCGACTTCCAGCGCATAGCCGGTGTTTTCGCCGACCGTCATATGCGGGAAGAGCGCGTAGTTCTGGAACACCGTGTTGACCGGGCGTCGATAGGGCGGCCGGTCGGTCATGTCCTCGCGGTCGATCAGGATGCGCCCGCCATCGAGCTGGACAAAGCCGCTGATCGCCTGGAGCAGGGTGGTCTTGCCGCAGCCCGATGGTCCGAGAAGCGTCAGGAACTCGTTGCTGATGACATCGAGGTCGATCGCGTCGAGCGCCGTCACGGTCTGTCCCTCGGGCGTGGCAAAGGCCTTCGCCGCCTTTTCCAGGCGGACTATGGAATCTCGCATCGTCGTTCCCCATTAATGTTATAAAAATAACGCTTGTGCGATTTCGATATCTGGATACCATTTGTTCATCCAAGTCAACGGCCGAAAGAAGCCGGGACGGGAAAGACGGCGCAAAGCAAAGCGCCGGGGCCACGACGGGCCAAACCATCAGAGGAGACTATTCGATGCCGAAATCGCATGATGCCGGTCTGTCCGGTTTTCGCCGCGCCGCCTTTTCGCTCGCCGTGCTCATGGCCACGACGGGCATGGCCAGTGCTGCCGAACTCAACGTCTATAACTGGGGCGAATATATCAATCCGGAGGTCTTGAAGAAGTTTGAGGAGGAAACCTCGATCAAGGTCAACCTCTCGACCTATTCCTCCAACGAGGAAATGCTGGCCAAGATCCAGGGCGGCGCCACGGGCTATGACATCGTTTTCCCGTCCGTGCATATGCAGGACATCATGGCCAAGCTCGATCTTCTGGAGAAGACCGACATCAACCAGTATGAAGGCTTCAAGAACATCGATCCGACGTTCCTGCGCGCCAAGAGCGACCCGAACGGCGAATATTGCCTGCCCTATGCCTGGGGTTCGGTCGGCATCATGTATAACCGCAAGGTCCTCGGCAAGGATATCACTGGCTGGAAGGACCTGATCGAGACGGTGAAGGCCAAGGGCCTGAAATTCACGCTGCTCGACGACATGCGCGAAGTGCTGGCGGTCGGCCTCATCCTGAACGGCCACAAGATCAACTCTACGGACCCGGCCGAGTTGCAGCAGGCGGCCGACACGATCATCGCCATGAAGCCGGATGTGGCGGCCTTCACCTATGACGAGCGGCCGATGGTGCAAGCGGGCGACGTGGCGGCCGGGCACGCCTTCGTCGGTGCGATGGTGGATATCTTCGCCAATGAGAAGGACCTCGGCTACGTGATCCCCGAGGAGGGGGCGACCATGTATCAGGAGGATATCTGCGTGCTGAAAACTGCGCCGAACAAGGACAACGCGATCAAGTTCCTCCAGTTCTATACGCGTCCCGAAATCGTCGCGCTGAACGTTTCGCAGCAGACCAACGGCACCGCCAACGTGCCGGCGCGGGAATTGACCCCGGCAAAGATCAAGAATAGCAAGGAAATCAACCCGCCGGCCGAGACGATGGCGCGTCTCCAGATATTCGAGGATCTGGGCCCGGCCCTGCGTCAGGTGGACCGTGTCTGGACGCGGGTCAAGACGGCGCAATGAGCCCGGTGTGAGTGCGGTTGATACCCGCCCGTCTTTGGACGGGCGGGATTTCGAAGAGAGGGGCGACGTGTCGAAACGCATTCTGAAGCTCGTTCAGTCCGACGACCTCAGGCGGTCCAAATCCGACAAGCTGATCGCCCATTACATCGAGCGCAACATCGCCGAGCTGCCCTTCGAGACGGCGCGGTCGATCGCCCAGCGCCTGGAACTCTCGCCCATGACCATCGGCCGCTATCTGCGCCGCATGGGTTTCGACGGGCTCGACGAGCTGAAGAGCGAGTTGCGCCGCGGCAGTTCCAACCCCGCCTGGCAGGTCAAGGGGCAGGTCGGACGGCTCGAACAGGACCGCAAGGACGGCAAGCTGCTCGCCGGACTCATCCAGCAGCAGATCGACAATCTCGGCGAAATCTACGCCATCACGTCAGCACCGGAATGGCAGCAGACGATCGACGCGCTGATCGGCGCGACCGAGGTCTATGTCGCCGCCTATCAGAACGTGCGCGGCATCGCGCAGTATTTCGCAAGCCAGCTCTCCTATACCCGCCCGCGCGTGCAATTCGTCGACGGCGTCAACGGCACCTATGCCGAAGTGCTCGACGGCTCCGTCGAGGGGCGGCTGCTCTTCCTGCACGACGTGCGCCGCTTTGCCGCCAAGGCCCGGCCGCTGGCGCTGGAGGCGCGGCGCGCCGGCGTGAAGGTCGTGCTGCTGACCGATGAATTCTGCCCCTGGGGGCCAGACGTTTCCGATATCTGCCTCATCGTGCCCGGCTCGCACGGGCCGCTGTGGGATGGTGCCGCGACCATGACGGCGGTGATGGATCTCATGTTGAGCAACATCATCGTCGAGATGGGCGACGAGGTGAGCGAGCGCGTCGACCGGTTGACGCACCTTCAGGACGTCTTCGGGGATTTCGAAAGCTGATTTTCGCCGTCACCTTGACGCCGCCGAACGGTGCGGACTAAGGATGGGACGACGGTTCCCCGAAGGATGACTCCCAGGGGATTAATAGGGAACACGGTGCGGATGACCCAACAGGGACCCATTCCGTGGCTGCCCCCGCAACTGTAGGCGGATTGCCGCCTGTCCTCGTGACGCGTTTCGCGTCATGCCACTGTGCGTTTGCACGGGAAGGCAGACAGGCAGCAGATATCCGTGAGCCAGGAGACCTGCCGTCAGAGCCGAGAGTGCTGCTTGCCATGCACTCCAGATCCAAGTCACGGGCGGGGAAGCCCGGAACAGGAGACGCCATGACGAGCCAGACTGCCGCCCGCGGCAGACCCCTAATCGTTTTCTCCCGACCGCATTCGGTGCGCCCTTCGTGGTCCATCGGCTGAGCCCGCACGCCTTCACTCTCCGGGAGAAATCCATGACCTTGTTTTCCGCGGCCCTGCGCGCCGCATCCCTCGCTTCCGCCCTTACCGGCGCGGTAACCCTCATCGCCTCCGGCACGGCCCAAGCCGCCGAGACGCAGTATCCGCTGACGCTGCAGAATTGCGGCCGCCCGGTCACCTTCCAGAAGGCGCCGACGCAGACCGTTTCGATTGGCCAGAGCTCGACCGAAATCCTCTACATGCTCGGCCTGGCCGACAAGGTGGTGGGCACGGCGCTGTGGGTCGGCCCGGTCCTCAAGGGCTATGAAGACGTCAACGCCAGGATCGACCGTCTGGCCGACAACGAGCCGAGCTTCGAAAGCGTGCTCGCCAAGAAGCCGGATATCGTCACGGTGCAGTTCCAGTGGCAGGTCGGGCCGGAAGGCGTCGTTGCCAAGCCCGAGCAGTTCGAGGAGCTCGGCATTTCCGTCTACACCTCGCCGTCCGATTGCGTCGGCAAGGAGAACAGCGCGGCCAGCGACGGCGTGCGCCATCAGGTCTTCACCATGGAGCTGGTCTATCAGGAGATCCGCGAAATGGCGCAGATCTACGATATCCAGGACAAGGGCGAAGAGGTCGTTGCCGCGCTGAAGGCACGCGAAGAGGCGGCCCGTGCCAAGGTTGCCGCCGCCAAGGACAAGCTCTCGGCCGTCTTCTGGTTCTCCAGCGCCGCGGATGCCGATCCCTATGTCGCCGGCAAGAACGGTGCGCCGGGTTACATCATGTCGGCGCTCGGCATCGAAAATATCATCAAGACCGAGGACGAATGGCCGACGGTCGGCTGGGAAACCATCGCCAAGGCCGCGCCGACGATGATCGTCGCGGGCTCGATGGAGCGCCGCCGCTATCCGCTCGACGGCCTTGAGGCCAAGCTCGACTTCCTGAAGACCGACCCGGTCGCAAGCCTCATGCCGGCGGTGAAGAGCAACTATGTCTTCGATATGGACGCGCAGGCGATGAACCCGACGATCCGCACCATCGAAGGCATCGAGCGTCTAGCCGATGCCATTGAAAAGGCTGGTTTGGCCAAGTGATCTCCGATCGTCCCATCCTGCTTCGGACGGGCGCCGCTTTCGCGGCGCTCCTTCTGCTGCTGTTTGCGCTCGGCGTCGGCGCCGCCGTCGGCGAGACGGCCATCCCTCTCGACGTGGTCGCCAAGACGGTGGCCAACCGCCTCTGGCATGCCGGCTACCCGCTGGAGCCGATCGACGAGGGCATCATCTGGAACTACCGGCTGAGCCGCGCGATGGTCGCGGCCTGCTGCGGCTCGGCCCTGGCGCTCTGCGGCGTCATCCTGCAATCGCTGCTGCGCAATGCGCTGGCCGATCCCTATATTCTCGGCATCTCCGCCGGCGCTTCGACCGGTGCCGTCAGCGTGGCGATCCTCGGTATCGGGGCCGGTGCCCTAACGCTGCCGGCCGGCGCCTTCCTCGGCGCGCTCGTCGCTTTCGGCCTCGTCAGCGCGCTCGCCTTGCGCGCCGGGCGCGGCACGAGCGCGATCATCCTGGCCGGCATTGCCGGCTCGCAGCTCTTCAACGCGCTCACCTCCTTCATCGTCACCAAGGCGGCGAGTGCGGAGCAGGCGCGCGGCATCATGTTCTGGCTGCTCGGCAATCTCTCGGGCGTGCGCTGGCCGGATGTCTGGCTGGCGCTTCCGGTGGCGATCCTCGGGCTTCTCGTGTGCCTGTGGCATGCCCGCGCGCTCGATGCCTTCACCTTCGGCACGGAATCGGCCGCCTCGCTCGGCATTCCCGTGCGCCGGGTCTATGTCGTGCTGATTGCCATTTCCGCGCTGATGACGGCGACCATGGTGTCCATCGTCGGCTCGATCGGCTTCGTTGGCCTCGTCATTCCCCATGCCGCGCGCATGGTGGTCGGCGTGCGGCATGGCCTGCTTCTGCCGGCCTCTGCCCTGATCGGCGCCATCTTCATGATCGTGGCGGATGTGCTGTCGCGTGTCATCATCCCCGGCCAGGTCCTGCCCATCGGCGTCATCACGGCACTGTTCGGCGCGCCCGCCTTCGCGCTCATCCTCAGCCAGAGGAGGTCTGCCCTGTGACGCTGTCTGCTAAAAACCTGCACTGGTCGGCCGGTGGTGCGACCATCCTGTCGGATGTCTCGCTGGATGTGCGCCCCGGCGAATTCCTCGGCATCATCGGCCCGAACGGCTCCGGCAAGACGAGCCTGATGTCGCTGATGTCAGGCATCCGCAAGCCGCAGGGCGGCGCCGTCATGCTCGACGGCACGCCGCTTTCGGATCACGGCCGTCAGGCCATCGCCCGGCGCATCGCCTTTGTCGAGCAGCAGGCGGAAACGACCGAGCGCATCACCGCGCGCCAGGCCGTCGAGCTCGGCCGTACGCCCTATCTCGGCGCGCTCACGCCCTGGTCGCGGGCCGATGACGCCATCGTCGACCGGGCGCTGGAGGAGGTCGATATGGCACATTTCGCCGGCCGGCTCTGGCACACACTGTCAGGCGGCGAGCGCCAGCGGCTGCACATCGCTCGTGCGCTTGCCCAGCAATCGCCGATCCTGCTGCTCGACGAGCCGACCAATCATCTCGATATTGGCCACCAGATCAGCCTGCTCCAGTTGGTGCGCGAGCAGGAGCTGACGGTCGTTGCGGCCCTGCACGATCTCAACCACGCCGCAATGTTCTGCGACCGAATCGCCGTCATGCAGGGTGGGCGCATCGTCGCGCTGGGCACGCCGGCCAAGGTGCTGGAGCCGCAGCGTCTGCTGGAAGTCTTCGGCGTCACCGTGGACGTGGAGCGCGACAGCGCCGGCGGCTGCTTCATCCGCTATCGCCGCCCGGAGCCGCGGCCGCCGCGGCTGAAACTCGTTGCCAACGAGGGGGCGTGATGCACGGCACGCTCTCCAACGACCATCTGAAGGAAGATATCCGGGACTATTGGTCCCGCCGCTCGCAAACCTTCGATCTCGCCTTCGGCCACCGTATTCCCGAAGGGCCGGAATTCGACGCCTGGGCGGCGGCGATCCGCGCGCATCTGGGGCCGGAGCCGCGCCGCGTGCTGGAGCTTGCCTGCGGTACGGGGGAGGTGACGCGCCTGCTGCTGTCGCTCGGTCACGAGGTGACGGCGCTCGATTTTTCCGAGGCGATGTTGTCGGTGGCGCGCAAGAAGCATGAGCGCGCCAAGGGCCTTCGCTTTCTGCTCGCCGACGCGGAAAACCCGATGGAGCCGGACGAAAGCTATGATGCCATCGTCTGCCGCCATCTCGTATGGACGCTGACGACGCCCGAGCAGGCCTTTGCGGAATGGCACCGCATGCTGAAGCCCGGCGGCATGCTGCTGTTCTTCGATGGCGACTGGGCCGCCCCAACGCGGCTCGGCCGGCTGGCGAGCCGCGCCATCGCGGTGCTCGATCGGTTCATCGGCACCGACCCGAATTATGACGGCGCGATGAGCGATCGGCATTCCAGCATCATGCAGCGCCTGCCTTTTGGCGACGGGCTGACGGTCGAGCGCGTGTTGCCCTTGCTGGAGGCGGCCGGTTTCCGCGATATGACGATCGGTTCCCACACCCCCATCGCCAGGGCACAACGCCGGACGGCGGACCTGCGCAATACGCTGCGCACGCTGCTTTATCGTCGCTTTATTCTCTGCTGCCGCAAGCCTGTTTAGGCTTCCGGCTCCACTGTCAGCTTGACACGGTCGGCGGCGAAGCGGGTGCGGGAAAACTGGATCGGCGTTCCCGCAAGGTCGGTGTTGATGGCTGTCGCGACGAGGATGATCGCACCGGGCGAAAGCTTCAGGTGCCGGATATCGTCGCCCTCGGCGTGAATGGCCGAGATTTCCGTTGAGCGGCGCACATAGTCGGCGACGCCGAGCTCGCGGAAGGAAGCGGTGACGGAGCGGGTCTGCTCGAAAATCCCGCCGATCTCGCCGAAACGGTCGGCCGGGAAATAATGAGTCGCGCGCGAGATGGGGCGTTTGTCGGCGCTATTGACGGTTTCCATGCGCACACAGAGCGTGCCGATGGGGAGCCCGAGGGCTTCGGCCACGATCGATGGTGCAACCTCGGTTGCCGCCTCCAGCATCTTGCTTTCGATGTCGCGCGTCTGATTGCCGAGGCCCTGCGAAAAGCGTGTGCGCTTCGAAATCGGAAAGCGCAGCCGGTCGCGCCGCTCGATGCGGGTGCCGATGCCCTGGATGGGGCGCACGATGCCTTCTTCCGCCAGTGCCGCCATGGCGCTGCGCACCGTGTGGCGGTTGACGCCGAAGCGGGCGGCCAGCGTCATTTCCGGCGGCATCATGCCGGTTTCGTCGAAATCGCCATTGTTGATCGCAAGGCGCATGCGGTCGGCAATCTGCCGCCAGAGCGCCACGCCCGATTGCCGTTCCACCATTTTCGCCCCCGCGATTTCGCCCTCTGTCACACCCTTGTCATTCCGGCCGATTAAGACAAGACTTAGATGTTCGGTTGTCTAGATTAATAGACATTTGGAGATGAGGCAATGGCATCAGTGGAAAAAAGGACCGAGGCCGCCGCGAAGGGTGCGGTGGCGGACCGGCAGAGGGCGATGGGTCTGCTTGCGAAGGCAAGCCGGGCCGAGTTGCAGGCGGCATTCGATGCGCTCGCGGACAAGCCGGTGGTGCAGCCGGTGCGCGGCCCGGAAACGGGTCTCGTCATGGTGCGCGGTCGCATCGGCGGCGGTGGAGCGCCGTTCAATCTCGGCGAGGCGACGGTGAGCCGCGCCAGCATCCGTCTTGCGGATGGCACGGTCGGTCATGGCCAAGCGCTTGGTACCGATGGCGCGAAGGCCCGGCTTTCGGCGATCTTCGATGCGCTCTTCCAGCAGCCGGCCCACCGGGCCGAAGTGGATGCGCTGCTTTCCGTCATCGCGGCGCGCATCGCCGATGAGGATGCCGAAAAAGCCCGCCAGACGGCAGCCACCCGCGTCGATTTCTTCACCATGGTTCGCGGAGAGGACTGATGTCATTGGATACGCTCGCCTTTTCCGGCGGTTTTCAGGAGCCGGTCTTTCAGGCCCAGGCCGTCTTCCGCACGCTGATGGATTGCATGGCCCGTCCGGGCACGATCGGCGATATCGCCGCCAACGTCACGCCGCCGAAACCGATGACGCCGGCTGCCGGTGCCATCGCGCTGACGCTGTGCGATCACGACACCACCGTCTGGCTGACGCCGGCGCTCGCCGCCTCCGCCTTGCCCGGCTGGCTCGCCTTCAATGCCGGCGCGGTGTTGGCGGACGAGCGCCAGAACGCCCGCTTCGCCTTCATCGAAAAGGGCGCGATGCTGCCGAATTTCTGCCTCTTCGCGCAGGGCACGCAGGAATATCCGGATCGTTCCACGACGCTGGTCGTCGAGATCGAAGCCTTCGACGGCGGTCGGCCACTCGTCCTGAAGGGGCCTGGCATCCGCACGCAAGAAGACATCGCGCCGGTCGGCCTGCCCGACATGTTCCCGCAGTTCTGGGCGGAGAACCGCCATAAATTCCCGCGCGGCGTCGATCTGATCCTCGTTGCCGGCGACAGGATCATCTGCCTGCCGCGCACCACCGTCATCAGCGTGAAAGAGGCGTAACCATGTACGTTGCCGTCAAGGGTGGCGAAGCCGCCATCTCCAACGCCCACCGCCTTCTGGCCGACCGCCGACGCGGCGACCGTTCGCTGCCGGCCATCGGCATCGAGCAGATCGTCGCCCAGCTCGGCCTTGCCGTCGACCGCGTGATGGCGGAGGCCTCGCTCTACGATCGTTCGCTTGCCGCACTCGCCGTCCGGCAGGCGCGGGGCGACATGATCGAGGCGATCTTCATCCTGCGTGCCTACCGCACGACGCTGCCGCGCTTCGGCTATTCCAAACCCGTCGAGACGGGCGAGATGCTCGTCGAACGCCGCGTCTCGGCGACATACAAGGATCTGCCGGGCGGCCAGCTGCTCGGCCCCACCTTCGACTATACGCACCGGCTGCTCGATCCGTCGCTTCTGACAGACGAAGAGATCGATGCCCCGCTGGAGCGCGATGAAGCCGGCGAGCCGGTCATGCGCGTTTCCGACATTCTGGCCGGCGAAGGTCTGGTCGAAGAGGACGGCGCTATGCCGGACGGTCATGTCGCCGGCGATATTACCCGTGAACCACTGGAATTCCCGATGGCCCGCGACCTGCGCCTGCAGGCGCTCGCCCGTGGCGACGAAGGTTTCCTGCTGGCGCTCGGCTATTCCACGCAGCGCGGTTATGCCCGCACCCATCCCTTCGTCGGCGAAGTGCGCATCGGCGAGGTCGAGGTGGAGCTGGATATGCCGGAACTCGGCTTTGCCGTCTCGCTTGGCCGCATCCAGATCACCGAATGCCAGATGATCGCGCAGTTCAAGGGTTCGGCGAAGAACCCGCCGCAGTTCACTCGCGGTTATGGCCTCGTTTTCGGCCAGAGCGAGCGCAAGGCCATGGCCATGTCGCTGGTCGACCGGGCGCTGCGGGCGGAGGAGTTCGGCGAGGATATCGTGGCGCCGGCGCAGGACGAGGAATTCGTCATCTCCCATTCCGACAACGTGCAGGCGACCGGCTTCGTCGAGCACCTGAAGCTTCCGCACTACGTGGACTTCCAGGCTGAACTCGACCTCGTGCGCCGCATGCGCCGCGAATACGAGGCTGCGCAAAACACCGACACCGATCTTCCGGAGGCTGCAGAATGAGCACGGCAGAACTGGCGACCTACAATTTCGCCTATCTCGACGAACAGACCAAACGCATGATCCGCCGTGCGATCCTGAAAGCGATCGCCATCCCCGGCTATCAGGTGCCCTTCGCGTCGCGCGAAATGCCCATGCCCTATGGCTGGGGCACCGGCGGCGTGCAGGTGACGGCGGCGATCCTCGGCCCTGAGGATGTGCTGAAGGTCATCGACCAGGGAGCGGATGATACGACCAACGCGGTCTCCATCCGCGCCTTTTTCCAGAAGGTCGCCAATGTGGCTGTCACGACCAAGACGCGCGAGGCGACGATCATCCAGACGCGCCACCGCATCCCCGAGGAGAAGCTGACGGCCGGCCAGACGCTCGTCTATCAGGTGCCGATCCCGGAACCCTTGCGCTTCCTCGAACCGCGCGAGACCGAGACGCGCAAGATGCATGCGCTGGAGGAATACGGCCTCATGCATGTCAAGCTCTACGAGGATATCGCCCGCAACGGCCATATCGCCACGACCTATGCCTATCCGGTGAAGGTGGAGGGGCGCTATGTGATGGACCCGTCGCCGACACCGAAATTCGACAATCCGAAGATGCACATGTCCGAGGCGCTCCAGCTCTTCGGCGCCGGCCGCGAGAAGCGCATCTATGCGGTGCCGCCCTATACCGAGGTCGTCAGCCTCGATTTCGAGGACCATCCCTTCGAGATCCAGAGCTTCGACAAACCCTGCGCGTTGTGCGGCGCTGACAATGTCTATCTCGACGAAGTGGTGCTCGACGACAAGGGCGGGCGGATGTTCGTCTGCTCGGATACCGACCATTGCGAAAACCGTTGCGCCCACGGCCACCGTGGTCATCTTGCCTATAACAAGGAGGCTGCCGAATGACCGACATGCCGCTTCTCAAAGTCCGCGACATCTCGAAATTCTACGGCGCGCGCATCGGCTGCCAGAACGTCTCCTTCGATCTCTGGCCGGGTGAAGTGCTGGCGATCGTTGGCGAATCCGGTTCCGGCAAGACGACGCTGCTCAATTGCCTTGCCACCCGCCTGATGCCGACCTCGGGTGCCGTCGAATACCGTATGCGCGACGGCGATATGCGCGAACTCTCCCGCATGAGCGAGGCGGAGCGCCGCTTCCTGATGCGCACCGACTGGGGTTTCGTGCACCAGAACCCGGCCGATGGCCTGCGCATGGCCGTCTCGGCCGGCGCCAATGTCGGCGAGCGGCTGATGGCCGTCGGCGACCGACACTATGGCAAGATCCGCGAGACGGCCGGCGACTGGCTGCGGCGGGTGGAGATCAGCACCGACCGCATCGACGACCAGCCGCGCGCCTTTTCCGGCGGCATGCGCCAGCGCCTGCAGATCGCCCGCAATCTCGTGACCGCGCCGCGCCTGATCTTCATGGACGAGCCGACCGGCGGCCTCGACGTTTCGGTGCAGGCCCGCCTGCTCGATCTGCTGCGCGGCCTCGTCCAGGATCTCGGCCTCTCGGCGATCATCGTCACGCACGATCTGGCCGTCGCGCGCCTCCTGTCGCACCGCATGATGGTGATGAAGGATGGCCTCGTCATCGAGCAGGGCCTGACCGACCGCGTGCTCGACGATCCGCGCGAAGCCTATACGCAGCTCCTCGTTTCCTCGATCCTTCAGGTGTAACCATGCCGACACCCCTCGTTGTTTCCGAAGTCGCGAAGAGTTTCACGATGCATCTTCGCGACGGCATCCGCCTGCCCGTTATGTCCAATGTGAGCTTCTCGGTAAAAGCAGGCGAATGCGTCGTGCTGGGCGGCCCGTCCGGCATCGGCAAGAGCTCGCTGCTCAAGATGGTCTATGGCAACTATGCCGTCGACAGCGGCCAGATCCTGATCGAGCATGGCGGTCGCCTGCTCGATCTCGCGATCGCCGATCCGCGCACCATCCTGTCGGTGCGCAGCGCGACGCTCGGTTATGTCAGCCAGTTTCTGCGCACCGTGCCGCGTGTCGCAGCCGTCGATGTGGTGGCCGAACCGCTCACGGCACGCGGTGTCGCTGCTGCCGAGGCGCAGGAGACGGCAGAAGCGATGCTGGCGCGCCTCAACCTGCCGCGCGAACTCTGGCAACTGCCGCCCGCCACCTTCTCCGGCGGCGAGCAGCAGCGCGTCAACATTGCCCGCGGCTTCATCACCGATCACCGCATCCTGCTGCTCGACGAACCGACAGCCTCGCTCGATGCGAAGAACCGTGCGGTCGTGGTCGGCATGATCGAGGAAAAGAAGGCGGCCGGCGTGGCGCTTCTCGGCATCTTCCACGACGAGGACGTGCGCGAAAAGGTCGCCGACCGCATCGTCGATGTCTCGGCCTTCTCACCGCGAAAGTCTGCCGCATGACCAAATTGTCCGAAACGCCGCTGATCCACCCGACGGCCGTGGTCTCCGACACGGTTCTCGGCCGCTATACGGAAATTGACGAGAACTGCCGCGTCAGCGAAGCCGAGATCGGCGACTATTCCTACATCATGAACGGCGGCTCCGTCTGGTGTGCGACGATCGGCAAGTTCGCCAATATCGCGGCGTCCGTGCGTATCAACGCCACGAACCATCCGATGTGGCGTGCGACGCTGCATCACTTCACCTACCGCGCCAACGATTACTGGCCGGATGCGGAGCCTGAGGCCGAATTCTTCTCGTGGCGGCGCGAGCATCGCGTCACCATCGGCCACGATGTGTGGATCGGCCATGGATCGACCATCCTGCCGGGTGTCACGATCGGTAACGGCGCTGTCATAGGCTCCGGTGCCGTCGTCACAAAGGACGTCGAACCCTACACGATCGTTGGCGGCGTCGCGGCCAAGGTGATCCGCGAACGGTTCCCGAGAAACATCGCCGAGCGCATGGAAAAACTCGCCTGGTGGGACTGGGATCATGCCCGGCTGCGCGGCGCTTTGGACGACTTTCGCAAACTTGACGCAGAAGCCTTTCTCGCCCGTCACGATGGGTGAGAATGGCCGCCCCGGTGCCGGAAAACCGGGCCTGTGGACTGTTATTTTTCCGACATCGAACTGACATCGCCCCTTCATCAACAGCGTTTAGAGCCAGTCCCGAAAACGACAGGACCCGACCCTGGGCCGCAAGTTAAGGAAGAGGGATCCGCCATGTTCCGATTGAAGAATGTCACCCGCCGTTTCGGCACGCGCGTCGCGGTCGACAATGTGACTTTCGACATTCCGCAGGGCCAGATGGTCGGCGTCATCGGCCGCTCGGGCGCCGGCAAGTCCACCATGCTGCGCATGATCAACCGCCTTGCCGATCCGAGCGAGGGCACGATCCATTTCAACGATGTCGAGGTCTCGTCGCTGCGCGGCTCCGCACTGCGCAATTGGCAGCGCGACTGCGCGATGATTTTTCAGCAGTTCAACCTCGTGCCGCGTCTCGACGTGCTGACCAATGTGCTGCTCGGCCGCCTGAACCACCGCTCGACGGTCATGAGCATCCTGAACCTCTTCACCCGTGAGGAGCGCATCATGGCGATCGCGGCGCTGGAACGGCTCGGCATCGAGCAGACGGCGCTGCAGCCGGCCGGCACGCTTTCGGGCGGCCAGCAGCAGCGCGTGGCGATTGCCCGCGCGCTGCTGCAGAACCCGAAGATGCTGCTTGCCGACGAGCCGATCGCCTCGCTCGATCCGCTCAACGCCAAGATCGTGATGGATGCGCTGCGCGACATCAACGAGCGCGACGGCATCACTGTCGTCACCAACCTGCACACCCTCGATACAGCGCGCGCCTATTGCGAGCGCATCATCGGTATGTCCGGCGGCCGCGTCGTCTTCGACGGCCCGGCGCGGGACCTCGATGCCGAGGCCGTGCGCACGATCTACGGCACCGGCGCCGATGGCGCCGAGATCGATGAAAGCCTCACCTCCACGGCGATCCGCAACCCGGCCCGCCAGGACAACATCAAGCAATCCGCCAGCCCGACACCGCTGGCACTGGCCGGGCTTTAACTCTGCCGGGATCGAACGGCCCGCGTGAAGGGCCATACACTTCAAGGCACGGCAAAGCCGGCCAAACAGGAGAGAGACCATGCTGAAGAAAGTTCTTCTGGGCGCCGTCGCGCTCATCGCCCTTGCCGGTCACGTCCAGGCTGAAGACCTCAAGGAATTCCGCGTCGGCATCATCGGCGGCGAAAACGAAGCCGACCGCCTGCGCAATTACCAGTGCCTCGGCGATCACCTGAAGGCCGAGCTTGGCTTCGAGAAGGTCTCGTTCTTCCCGGCCGCCGACTATGACGGCGTCATTCAGGGCCTGCTCGGCGGCACGCTCGACTATGCCGAACTGGGCGCCTCCGGCTTTGCCAAGATCTACCTCGCCAAGGCCGATGCCGTCGAGCCGATCCTGACGACCGTCCAGACCGATGGTTCGACCGGCTACCACTCGATCATGATCGCCCGCAAGGATTCGGGCATCACCAAGCTCGAAGACCTCAAGGGCAAGAAGCTCGGCTTCGCCGACCCGGACTCGACCTCCGGCTACCTCGTTCCGCTCGTCACGCTGCCGGAAGCCATCGGCGGCCCGGTCAAGGAATATTTCGCTGAAACCGGCTTCGGCGGCGGTCACGAAAACCTCGTTCTCGAAGTGCTGAAGGGCACCTTCGATGCCGGCACGACCTTTGGTTCGGGCGTCGGCGAGTGGAAGGACGGCTACACGTCCGGCAACCTGCACAAGATGGTCGAGAAGGGCATTCTCGACATGAACGACATCGTCGAGCTCTGGAAGTCGCCGCTGATCCCGAACGGCCCGATCGTCGTTCGCACGTCGCTCGCCGACGAGACCAAGGCGAAGTTCAAGCAATTCATGCTCGACCTGC
>NZ_JBLZPK010000033.1:23052-68081 GCF_049199905.1 Shinella sp. M27 | reverse complement strand
GGCTTGACCCGAGGATCCATACATCCGCACCGCATTGCCTGTGGCGTGGATCCTCGGGTCAAGCCCGAGGATGACGGAGGAGGGGGCGGCATTTATCGGCAATCACAAGTACGGAAGATCCCGCGAGGCGGACAGACCATGGCCATGAACACGCTTCACGACGGTTTCAGCGAGAAGGGCGCGCTCATCGAGCAGCACTTTCAAGAGCTGACCGCGCGCCGCCGCCTCTACAGCTGGCTCGGTTTCGCCATCCTCGCGCTCGCGCTGTCAGGCTCGCTCTGGTTTGCCAACGAGACGAATGCGGGAAAATTCTTCGACCGCTTGCCCTATCTCTTCGATTTCGTCGGCGACATGGTGCCGCGCGACGGCTGGGAAGTGTTTCGCGCGCTGTTCGACCTACCATCGCCCTATGACGACGGCAGCTTTAAATACAATTATCCCGAGGGCCGGCTCTACATCACCGAGAGCCTCTACGTGCCGGAATATTTCCACAAGATGCTGGAGACGCTGAACATCGCGATCTTCTCCACCGTCATCGGCATGGTCTTCGGTTTCCTGCTCTGTTTCCTCGCCGCCAAGAACCTCGTCGCCAACCGCCTGCTGCGCGGCTTCGTGCGCCGCTTCATGGAAATCCTGCGCGCCTTCCCGGAGGTCGTGCTCGCCGGCTTCTTCCTCGCCATCCTGTCGCTCGGCCCATTGCCGGCCGTCATCGCCGTGTCGATCCACACGGTCGGCGCGCTCGGCAAACTGTTCTTCGAAGTGGTCGAGAACGCCGACATGAAAGCGGAGGAGGGGCTTCGCGCCGTCGGCGCGAGCTGGGTCGAACGCGTCTGGTTCGGCATCGTGCCGCAGGTCCTGCCAAACTTCATGAGCTATTTCCTGCTGCGCCTCGAGATCAATGTGCGCGCCTCGACGATCATCGGCGCCGTCGGCGGTGGCGGTATCGGCGAGCTGCTGCGGCTTTCGATCGGCCAGAACCACCAGGCCAAGACGCTCGCGATCGTGCTCCTGCTGCTCATCACCATCATCGCCGTCGACCAGTTTTCCGCCTGGCTGCGCCGCAAGCTCGTCGGCGACCAGGCCTTCCGGCTGGCCCAATAGGAGCGCGCCATGACGACCCTCAATCCCGCTGAGATGGATGAGATCGCGGCACGCCACCCGGCCGTCTTCCATCGCTCGTTCTGGCAGCGCTTCCGCGTTGCCATCATTGCCGGCGGTTTCGTGCTCTACGCGCTCTATTGCTGGTGGTTCTTCGCCATCGGCCATGTGCTGGGAACCGCGAACTGGAACATCGCCGGCACCTATCTCGCGGACTGGGTTTCCTACGAGGTGCGCCCGGAAGTGACGATCGCGCCCGATGGCGCGATGAAGCTCACCTATCCGCGCTTTTCGCCGCTCGGGCCGAATGCCGAGCCCGGCTGGGTCGAGATCGAGCGCGGTACGATGAGCCGCACCACGCCGGCTGCGGGTATATCGGTCCCCACGGCCAAGAAACCGGCCTCCATGGGCTTCATGGGCGAGGGCGCCGTTCTCGGTGGTTCGGCTGCGGCCGCAGAAAGCATGGCGACGGCGACGACCCGCGAGGAAGAGGTCGTCAAGCGCGCGAAGATAACGCTCAATTCCTCGACAAGCGTCGAGGTCGTGCCGGACCGTGTGACCGTTCAGCATGCCGGCGAAACGCTGGTCGTCGATATGGACAAGGGTGCCATGACGGTTGACGGCACGCTGCCGGCCTGGGCGACGCAGAAGCGGCCGGGTGAGAAGATCACGCTCGCCTTCGGCTTTGCCGGCTGGGGCGAGATCGAGGCGGACGATATCTCGATCCGCAGACGTTTCCTCGGCTGGGCCAATTTCCTGTTCGACACGAACTCGCCGTTCCACGGAAAATCGACGGCGGAAATTTATTCGCTGATCACCTCGGGTGACCGCATCGACCCGAAACAGTCGAACCTCTCGCTGGCCTGGGACAACATTCTCTACAATGCGGAATGGCAGCATCTCGACGTCTGGACCAAGCTGCTCCAGACCATCGTTATGGCCTTTGTCGGCACGCTCTTCGCGATGCTGCTGGCCTTCCCGCTCGCTTTCATGGCTGCCCGCAACATCACGCGCAACTGGCTTTCCAATCAGCTGACCAAGCGCCTCTTCGACTTCCTGCGCTCGGTCGACATGCTGATCTGGGCGCTGTTCTTCACGCGCGCCTTCGGTCCCGGTCCGCTCGCCGGCATGTCCGCGATCTTCTTCACGGATACCGGAACGCTCGGCAAACTCTATTCCGAGGCGCTGGAGAATATAGACGACAAGCAGCGCGAGGGCGTGAAGTCCGTCGGTGCAGCACCTGTCGCCGTGCAGCGCTATGGCGTGCTGCCGCAGGTCATGCCGCTCTTTGCCTCGCAGGCGCTTTATTTCTGGGAATCGAACACCCGTTCTGCAACGATCATCGGCGCGGTCGGGGCCGGCGGCATCGGCCTGAAACTCTGGGAGGCGATGCGCACCAATTCGGACTGGGAAAACGTCGCCTATATGGTGTTGCTGATCCTTATCGTCGTCTTCATCTTCGACGGCATTTCCAACGCGTTGCGCTCGCGCCTGATGGGCAAGCCATCGCACTGATATCGTCCTGGCGGCATGATGCTGCCACACGAATCCTTTCAAGCTCCGGCGTCGCCTCTCAGGGCGGCGTCAAATGACTTTCGGTAGGAATGAGCCCTTGCGTTACGCCCTGTATTTCACCCCGCCCGCCAGCGACCCGTTGACCCTTGCCGCCCAGCGCTGGCTCGGCCGCAATGCCTTTACCGGCGCCCGTCTGGAACAGCCGGCCGTGAACGGTTTTGACGCCGAGGCGCTCGTGGGCCTGACCGCCGATCCGCGCCGCTACGGCTTTCACGCCACGCTGAAGGCGCCGTTTTCGCTGGCCGAGGGTCGCAGCGAGGCCGAGTTGATCGCCGAGATCGGCCGCTTCGTGTCGGAGATCGAGCCCTTCGACATTCCCGAAGTCGTTGTCGGCCGTCTCGGTTCGTTCTTCGCCGTGGTGCCGGGCGATCACTGCGATCCCCTCCAGGCCTTTGCCGGCGAGGTCGTGCGCCGCTTCGAACGCTTCCGCGCGCCGCTCAGCTCCGCCGATATCGCGCGCCGCAAGCCGGATGAGCTGACCGCGGACGAGCGCCGGAACCTCGTGCAATGGGGCTATCCCTATGTCTTCGACGAGTTCCGCTTCCACATGACGCTGACGGGGCGTGTGCCGGCCGAGCGCTGTGACGCCGTCGAAAGTCTGCTTCTCGATCAATTCGCCGAATTCCATGGCCGACCGCTGCCGATCCACGGCCTGGCGCTCTTCCGGGAACCCTCGCGCGGCGCCGATTTCACTGTCCATTCGCTCTTCCCGCTGGGTGGGGCCGCCAACAGAAAGACCGCCTGACATGACCCGCGAAACCGTTCTTTCCAATGCCCGCATCGTGCTGGAGGACCAGATCCTCGACGGCACGCTGGTGCTGCGCGATGGCCTCATCGCCGACATTTCCGAAGGTCCTTCGGCGGCCGGCGAGGACATGGAAGGCGACTTCCTGATCCCGGGCCTTGTGGAACTGCACACCGATCACCTCGAAGCGCATTACTCGCCACGCCCCGGCGTGCGCTGGGGCAAGACGGCGGCGATCCAGTCGCACGACGCGCAGGTGGTGACGTCAGGCATCACCACGGTCTTCGATTGCCTGCGCATGGGCTCGGACGCCGATGGCGGCTTCGAGAAGGGCGAGATGCGCGCCATGGCCGATGCCATCGCCGAGGCGCAGAACGAGGACCGTCTGCGCGCGGAACATCTCATCCACCTGCGCTGCGAGGTTTCCACCGACAACGTGCTCGATCACTACGAGGAGTTCGAGGAGGATCCGCTGGTCCGCCTCGTCTCGCTGATGGACCACGCGCCCGGCCAGCGCCAGTTCCAGACGATGGAACAATATGTGCTCTACTACCAGAAGAAGCGCGGCCTTTCGGATGCCGAATTCGCGGAATTCTGCAAGCGCCAGCAGGACCTGTCCGCCCGCTATGCCAAGCCGCACCGCGATGCCATCGCCGCCTCCTGTGCGGCGCGCAATATCTCGGTCGCCAGTCATGACGATGCGACATTGGAGCATGTCGAGGAAGCGATCGGCTACGGCATCCGTCTTGCCGAATTCCCGACCAGCTTCGAGGCCGCCAAGGCCTCGCATGGCGCCGGCATGAGTGTCCTGATGGGGGCGCCGAACATCGTGCGCGGCAAGTCACATTCCGGCAATATCGCCGCGCGCGATCTCGCCGAGATGGGCGTGCTCGACGTGCTCTCCTCCGACTACGTGCCCTTCAGCCTGATGCATGCGCCCTTCATCCTCGCCGACGAGGGCATGGACCTCTCCAAGTCGATCGCCATGGTCTCGACCACGCCCGCCCGCACCGTCGGCCTCGATGATCGCGGGGCCATCGCCAAGGGGCTGCGCGCCGATATCGTGCGCGTGCGCCGCCCGTCCGGCGTTCCGGTCGTGCGTTCGGTCTGGCGGCAGGGCAAGCGGGTGGCATGAGCGTGACCGGCACCATGGTGGTGGTGGTGGGCCCGAGCGGAGCAGGCAAGGACAGTGTCATGTCTTATGCCTTCAGGCACTTCGCCGACGAGGCGCGGGTGAAATTCGTGCGCCGCGTCATCACACGCCCGGCGGATGCCGGTGGAGAGGCGCATCAGGCGATTGATGCCGAGGGATTTCACCGCCTTAAGGTCGAGGGTGGCTTTGCCGTCTCCTGGGATGCGCACGGCCTGTCCTATGGCATTCCGCGCGAAACGCTGGATGAGCTTGCCGATGGCGTGACGCTGGTCGCCAATGGCAGCCGCTCCGCGCTGCCGGCTTTCGCGGAAATCTATCCGCGGCTGAAAGTCGTTGTCGTCACCGCGCGCCCGGAGATTCTCGCTGCCCGCCTCGCCGCGCGCGGCCGGGAAAGTGCTGAGGCGATTGCAAAGAGGCTCGATCGCGCGGTGCCGGAAATCGTGGTGGCGGCGGATACCGTCGTCATCGACAACAGCGGCGCGCTGGAAGACGCCGGCGAGGCCTTCATGTCGGTGCTCACGGCGGCGCTTTCGCGCGCGGATTAATCGCCTTTCAGCGCCTTGTAGGCGCCAAGTGCCCGTTCGCGCACCTTGGCGTGATCGACGAGCGGCTTTGGATAGGTTTTGCCGAGCACCACGCCGGCCTTCTTCAGCACGCTTTCGGGCGCGTCGAAGGGTTTGTGAATGAAGGCGGCATCCAGCTTTTCGAGTTCAGGCACGAAGTGGCGCACATAGGTGCCGTCAGGATCGAACTTTTCGCCCTGCAGGATCGGGTTGAAGATGCGGAAAAAGGGGGAGGCATCCGCACCCGAACCGGCGACCCATTGCCAGTTCGCCGCATTCGACGCCGCATCCGCATCGACGAGCGTGTCGCGGAACCACTTCTCGCCGCGCCGCCAGTCGATCATCAGGTGCTTGATGAGGAAGGACGCGGTGATCATGCGCACGCGATTGTGCATGAAGCCGTGTCGCCAGAGTTGCCGCATGCCGGCATCGACGATGGGATAGCCGGTCTCGCCGCGCGTCCAGGCCGTGAATTCCATCGTGCCGCCCTCCCACGGAAAGGCGTCGAAGCGGTCGTTCCAGTTCTTCTCCGCGAGGGCAGGAAAATGGAAATGCAGGTGGTGGCAGAATTCCCGCCAGACCAGCTCCTTGCGGAAATGGATCACATCGTCCGTCGGCGCCTTCAGGCCGCGCGTTGCGTGCCATACCCGCGCCGGCGAGATTTCGCCCATGGCCAGATGCGGCGACAGCAGGGAGGTGGCATCGATGGAGGGATGATCGCGTTTTGCCTGATAACCATCGATCGCGCCGTCGATGAAGCCTTCGAGGCGCTCCATCGCCGCCTCCTCGCCCGGCGTCCAGACCTCGCCGAACGTGGCCGCCCAGTCCGGCTTGCTGGGTAGCAGGTTCCAGTCATCGAGCGTTTCGGATTTCGGTGCCGGATGAAGAGCGACGAGTTTTTCCGGCGCATCGATCGGCTCATGCGGCTCGCCGTCCCGCTCGAAGGCGCGCCAGAAGGGCGTGTAAACGCGGTAGGGTTTCTTCTCGCCCGTCAGCAGGCGGGCGGGGTCGTGCAGCAGTTCGCCCGCAAAGCTCTTTGCGAGGAGACCCCGCGCCTTCAGGGAGGCCTTGATGTCCGTATCGATCCTGATGCCGGTAGGGTCGTGCCGGCGGTTCCAGTAGACTGTCTCGGCGCCGGTTTCCTCGATCAACGCATCCAGAATTTTACCCGCATCGCCGCTGCGCAGGATCAGCGGCGTTCCCAGCGCCTTGAGCGAGTTGCCGAGTGCCGTCAGCGAATGGTGCAGCCACCAGGCCTGCGCGGCACCGAGCGGGCCGGTTCCCTCCGCCGCTTCGCGGATATAGAGCGCCACGAGGGGCTGGCCGCTCTCGGCCGCAGCGGAAAGGGCTGCGTTATCATCCGTGCGCAGGTCACGGCGGAACCAGACGATGACGGGCGGCTTGCTTTTGTCCGACATCGTCTCATTTTCCTTTCGGCAGCGGGCGGGTGAGGATGAAAAAGGCACTGCAGGACAAAACGAGGCCGACAATGACCGCCAAAAGCACTGAAGGCTGGGTGCGGTAGAAGAAGAAGGCGTAGCTCGCGACGATCAGGCTGACGGCGACGACCTTGGTGCGGCCGGAAATCGCGCCCTCGCGCTGCCAGTTGGTCAACGGCGGTCCGAGCGTCCTGTGGGTCAGCAGCCATTGCTCCAGACGCGGCGAGGAGCGGGAAAAGCACCAGACCGCGACGAGCAGAAACGGCGTCGTCGGCAGGAGCGGCAGGAATGCACCGACGATGCCGAGCGCCGTCATGAAGAGGCCGGCCATCATGTAGATCGTGCGCACAGGGATCCTCGCCGAAAATCGCATCGCTCGTTCAGATAGAGTGCTTCGCGCCTCTCTCCAAGGGGCAAGGTGCCGCGGTTTTGGAACGAAGATGATCGTCGGGCATTCCTGTGGCACCTGGGACGGGAGCACGGTGACGCATGTTGGACGATAGCGAATTTACCGGCGATCATGTATGGTGGATGACCTCGCGCGGGCCTTCGCCGATCGTCGGCACCGCTATCCACAATGGTCACTCCGTTCGAGAAAACCTCCTCTCCAGGATGGCGCTCGATGACGAAGGGCGGCTGCGCGAAGAAGATCCCTTCACCGCCGAAACCATCCACGACCTTGCCAACCGCATCGTCTTCCAGCGCTCGCGCTTCGAAATCGATCTCAATCGGGCACGGGATGCCGCGGTCTATCAGCGGCCGGAGCAGGCCTGGGGCCTGAAGGTCTGGCGCGAGCCGTTGTCCGACGCGGACCTTGTCGAGAGCCTTGCACTGCACGATGCCTATTACGGCATGCTGGAAAACTATCTGCGAGGCGTCGAGGCCCAATATGGCGCCTTCGTCGTACTCGATATCCACAGCTACAACCACCGCCGTGACGGTGCCTCGGGCACGCCCACGGCGGCGGCCGATGCACCTGACGTCAATATCGGCACGATCTCCATGGATCGCGCCCGCTGGGCGCCCGTGGTCGATACCTTCATGGATTTTTGCGCCGATTACGATTTCCTCGGCCGCCGGCTGGACGTGCGCGAGAATGTCGCCTTCCAGGGTCGCGGCGAGCAGACGCGTTTCATCCATGAGCGCTTTCCGGCAAGCGGCTGCGCCATCGCCGTCGAGTTCAAGAAGTTTTTCATGGACGAATGGACCGGCGTGCCGGACTGGCAGGCGATCTCCGCGCTCCGCTCCCTCATCGCCGCCTCGGTCCCGGTGCTTGAAAGCGCATTGCTGGAGGTCACATGACCCCAGCCAGGACGGCTCGCAAGCCGCGTGCGAAAAAGAAGGAACAGAGCCTTGTCGAGGACGTGATCGCGGCGCTCGAAGTGGGCAAGCCGGTGCGTCGCGAATTCGAAGGCGGACGCCTGCATATCGACCGGCCGCAACCCTTCCTCTGCCTTCATGTCGGGGATCCCGAGCGGCATGTCGTGGCGCGCGAGGTGGCGAGCGCTAATGCCTCCTATCTTCTCGCCACCGACATTGATGAAGCCATCGAACTGATCGCGCCGATCGCCGCCGTATTGCGCAAGACGTTCGGCACATTCCTGCTGATTGATGTCGATGAATTCGAGCGCGACCGGCTGCTTTCCGATGACGCGCCCTTTCTCCAGCCCTTCGAGGTAACCCTTTCGGGAACACGCGGCATTGCGGTTAACCGCGCGATGAAGGCCTTCGAGAGGGCAGTGAAGGCTTTCGAGGCGCGGTTTCGCACACCGCATGTCGATCTTTGCGAGGCGCAGGAGGATCACTGCGCCCGGCCGGACCTGCTGAAACTGCGCCTGCCGCTCGTTACCCTGCGTTTTGCACCGATCTATCGCGTCACCGGATCGGACGCGACCTACCCGGACCTGCGCGAACGCCTCGTCGACAACTTACTCGATGCCGGCCTGCGTGCCGTCGCCGCCTTTCTAGAAGCCGACGGTTTTCCCAAACCCGGCACCTACCGCGCTTTCGGCCGCAAGGCTTTCGTCGATGCGGTGGAGCGGGCCGACCGGGGCATGGACGATGTCGCCTCCAGCTTCGATTTCCTGCTGTGCGTGACGCCGATCAATGCGACCGCCGCCTGGCAGGAGTTCAAGGCGAACCGCTACGACAAGCCGCCGCGATTTCTCTACCGGCCGCTGAGCCTGCTGGTGGAGCGGGAAAAGCGGCGGCTCTATTCCATTTCGCTCGACCGCCTCGAAGACCCGGTCCTGCATCAGATCTACCGCGACAAGCAGCAGGAACTCGACCTGCAGCTGACCCTCATCGGCCACCGGGAGAAGGCGCGGTTCGTCGAATTCGGACGCGCACTCTATGGTCCTGTCGAGCCCTCGCTGCTGAAGGCTGCGCGAGAGGTTCTTGAGGGCACCGAAGATGCGCGGCGCGTACCGGCGCTCACGCCTGACGACGGCGAGGTGGTGGACTGTTTCTTTGTCGAGCATCGCGCCCGCACGATGATGACGGATTACCGGCGGCGTTATGACGGTTTCGACGCGGCGATCGAGCTGCGCGACGACGTGCCGCCCGGCCTCCTCGTTTCCGGGCCGAGGCTGCTTATTTCGCGCCGTACGCGCATGATGCGCCACCGTGTCGATGCGCTGCTGAGCCACGAGGTCGGCGTACACCTGCTCACCTATTTCAACGGTTCGGCGCAGGGCTTGCGTGTCTTCCGCACCGGCCTTGCCGGCTATGAAGGCATGCAGGAGGGGCTGGCGGTCTTTGCCGAATTCCTGGCCGGTGGCTTCACGCCGGAGCGATTGCGGCTGCTTGCCGCCCGCGTCATCGGCTGCGATCTGATGCTGTCGGGCGCGTCCTTCGTCGAGAGCTTCCGGCTTCTGACGGCACGCTACGATATCGATGCGGAAACTGCCTTCGGCCTGCTGCTCCGCGTCTTTCGCGGCGGCGGGCTGGCCAAGGATGCGATCTATCTGCGCG
The DNA here is from genome assembly GCF_049199905.1 of Shinella sp. M27. Classification (NCBI taxonomy): domain Bacteria; kingdom Pseudomonadati; phylum Pseudomonadota; class Alphaproteobacteria; order Hyphomicrobiales; family Rhizobiaceae; genus Shinella; species Shinella sp. M27. The sequence goes on along the minus strand of NZ_JBLZPK010000033.1, from coordinate 58,535 downwards.
GTCTGCTTTCGCTTCTCAGCCACCTGAAGGGTGGCGGCGCGCTTGATCCGTTCTGGATGGGCAAGATTTCCGCAGCCGATTTCAGCGTGATGGAGGAACTCGGTGCCCGCGGCCTGCTGAAGGCGCCGGTCCTTCGTCCGCTTTGTCTGGAAACCGAACGCGGGCGCGCAAGGCTGGAGCGCGCCCGCGCCGGCCTCACCCCCCTTGCCATGCTCGAAGCTTGAGGAGAGCAACCATGCGTATCGCCTTTTTCGTCAACTCGATCGAAGACGAGACCCCGACTTTCACCACCACATCGCTTGCGATGGCCGCACTCGCGCGCGGCCACGACATCTGCTACCTCACACCGGGCGATTTCGTGTTGCGCGCCGATGATAGTCTTTCGGTGCGCGGCCGCGTGCTGCCTGGCAAACGCTACAAGAAGGCCGAGAGTTTCCACGCCGCGCTTCAGGGCGACGAGGCAAAGATCGAGACCATGGATGTCTCCGAAGTCGATGTGCTGTTCCTGCGCAACGACCCGTCGCTCGATGCCGACGGTAGGCCTTGGGCGGCCCATGTCGGAGCGATGTTCGGGCGGCTTGCCGCCGCGCGCGGCACGCTCGTCGTCAACGATCCGGACGGTCTGTCGCTTGCCCAGAACAAGCTCTATTTCCAGGGGTTTCCGCAGGCCGTGCGGCCGCAGACGTTGATTTCCAAGAGCATCGACGAGATCCGCGGCTTCATCGACCTGCACAAGGAGGGCGTCATCATGAAGCCCTTGCAGGGCTCCGGCGGCAAGAACGTCTTCAAGATCGGTTCGACCGGCGAAGCCAACCTGAACCAGATTTTCGAGGCCGTGAGCGGTGAGGGCTACCTGATTGCCCAGAATTACCTGGCCGCGGCGACCGAGGGCGATATCCGCCTGTTCCTGATGAACGGTCGCCCGCTGGAAAAGGACGGCACCTATGCCGCGATCCGCCGCGTGCCGGCCAAGGGCGAGGTGCGCTCGAACATCCATGCCGCCGGAACGGCGGTGAAGGTTGAGATCACGCCGGAAATCCTGGCGATTGCCGAGATGGTGCGGCCGAAACTGGTGGAAGACGGCATGTTTCTCGTCGGCCTCGATATCGTCGGTGACAAGATCCTGGAGATCAACGTCTTCACACCCGGCGGGCTGAGTTCGATGCTCGATCTCTACGGCGTGGATTTCTCCGAAAACGTCATCGTCGCGCTGGAAAACAAGGTCACCCAGCGCGACGCCTATGCGGGCGCGATCGCCAACAGGATATTGGCGACGCTCTGATCAGATCGGCCAGATCATATTAGCTTGCTGTTTGCCGCCTTGACGGATTTCGCTTTCGCGACCGCCTTGGCGGCGGCGGCCGGTTTTTCGGCGCCGGCGGTTTTCTTCTTCGGCTTGGTGGCCTCGGCGTCCTTGCCCTTGGAGATCTGGATCAGCGGTTTCTTCGCCGATTTCGCAGGCGCGGCCTCCGGCGCGAGCGCCACCCGCTCGAATTCGTCGCGCTCGCGCACAGCCTGTTCCCAGTGGGTGTTGTCTTCGCCATGGGGCCGGCCTGCTTCTTCCCAGATCGAATAGGCCCGTTTGCTGATCCATTCCTTGCGTGCATCCGTCATCGTGTATCCCCGGTTGAGAGTGAACTGACGCCGTGCCGGGATGCTGCGGACTGTGCGGGCAGAAACCGGAACACGGAACTCGCTGGACGGCCCCCTAGCCATGACAATGACCATTGGCAGGTCCAGATATTCGACGCACCTTTCGCTCCCGGCGTAAGCCGTGCCGGAGCAGGTCTGCTACATGCGATTCGCAGCGGTAGAATGCGCCCAAAGGCCGATGGCATCAAGGCGCGCAACCTGCGACACCCTTTCCCGCAAGAGGAATGGTCAAGGAAATCCTTGCGCGAAGTGCGATAAATTGCCGGAATTTCGCAAAAGTTTTCCCTTGCGGGTGGACAGTGCCGATCCCGCCAACGTATTGTCCGGACGAGAGAATATTCCTGGACAACGGCATCGAGAGGCAGGGCGTTTGACAGCAACACGGCAGCAGCATCGACCGGTTCGTCGGGCTCTTGGCCTCTTTTGCACAGCGTTCACCTGCCTTCTTCTGTTGATAACCACGCTGCCGGCGCCATCTGCTGCAAGCAGCGTCGCAAAAGTGCTTCGTTATGGCACGCAGAAACCGGCGGGATACGCCTCTTCCACGAACGAGCGGGATTGCCGCAAGCGCGGCAGCGTCGCCAAAGTCGCTCCCCCGTCGACTGGGAGCATCGATTTCGCCTGTCTGCCGGGCGCGTTTGCGCTTCGTTTGAAGGCTGTGGAGAGCATTGCCATTGCCACGATTTCGCCCGGCGGCGCCGGCAGGAGCAATGTTGAGGCGCGGGGTGCCCGTGCCCCTCCGGTGGTTTTTGCCTGACGGCCGTATCGATCGCTGACATCGATCGCACGGCTTTCCGATGGTGCCGGTTCGCGGCATTGTAGAGATGCTCTGACGTTCGAAAGCGATCGATCAAACGATGACAGGTGAAATGATTCTGGTCCTGCTGGTCTGCCTTCCCTTCGCGGGAAGCCTGGCGGCGATCGTTCTGCTGAGGACCGATTCGCGCGTCCTTGCCGCGCGCATGGCAGGCGCCGTGACCTTCGTCGCCCTCGTGCTGACGGCGGTGCTGTATCCCTCGGTGCGCGATGGCGGCAAGGTGCGGCTCGACCTCGAATGGCTGCCGCAGCTCGGGCTGAACGTCACGCTGCGCATGGATGGTTTCGCCTGGCTCTTTGCGATGCTCGTCACCGGCATCGGTTTCCTCGTCGTCCTCTATGCGCGTTACTACATGTCCGAGGAGGACCCTGTTCCGCGTTTCTTCTCGTTCCTGCTCGCCTTCATGGGCTCGATGCTCGGCATCGTGCTGTCGGGCAACATCATCCTTCTCTCGGTGTTCTGGGAACTCACCAGCATCTTCTCGTTCCTGCTGATCAGCTACTGGCACAACAATGCCGCCGCCCGCGACGGCGCGCGCATGGCGCTCACCATCACCGGCATCGGCGGCTTCTGCCTGCTCGCCGGCCTGCTCGTGCTCGGCCATATCGTCGGCAGCTACGATCTCGACGTGGTGCTGGCCTCGGGCGACCTGATCAAGGCGCATCCGCTCTATCTCACCGCGCTCGTGCTGATCCTCATCGGGGCGCTGACCAAGAGCGCGCAGGTGCCGTTCCATTTCTGGCTGCCGAACGCCATGGCGGCGCCCACGCCCGTCTCGGCCTATCTGCATTCCGCGACCATGGTGAAGGCCGGCGTCTTCCTGCTGGTGCGGTTCTGGCCGGCCCTGTCGGGCACCTATGAATGGTTCATGCTGGTCGGCATCGCCGGCATCAGCACGCTGATCCTCGGCGCCTATTTCGCGATGTTCCAGCAGGACCTGAAAGGCCTGCTCGCCTATTCGACGATCAGCCATCTCGGCCTCATCACCACGCTGCTCAGCCTGGGCAGCCCGCTCGCGGCGGTCGCGGCGATCTTCCACATGATGAACCACGCCACCTTCAAGGCGTCGCTCTTCATGGCCGCCGGCATCATCGACCACGAGACCGGCACGCGCGACATGCGGCGATTAAGCGGGCTTCTCAAATACCTGCCGATCACGGGAACGCTTGCCATGGTGGCGAGTGCCGCCATGGCCGGCGTGCCGCTGCTCAACGGCTTCATCTCCAAGGAAATGTTCTTCGCCGAAGCGGTGGAAACGCATGCCGATTCCGTGCTCGACCGCATCCTGCCCTATATCGCCACACTGGCCGGGGCCTTCTCCGTCGCCTATTCGCTGCGCTTCATCCATATGGTCTTTTTCGGTCCGCCGCCGACCGACCTGCCGAAAACCAAGCCGCACGAGCCGCCGCACTGGATGCGCTTCCCCATCGAGTTCCTCGTGCTTGCCTGCCTTGTCGTCGGCATCATCCCGAGCCTGTCGATCGGCCCGTTCCTGCATTCCGCCGTCATCTCGGTGCTCGGCGATCGCACACCGGAATACAGCCTCGCCATCTGGCACGGCATCAATACGCCGCTGATCATGAGCGTGATCGCGCTCGTCGGCGGTGCGGCGCTCTATTTCGTGCTGAAGGACTATCTTGCCAAATGCGACGACGGGCCGCCGCTCTTCCGGCATCTCGGCGGCCAGCGCATCTTCGAACGTGTCCTCGTCACCGTTTCCTGGAAGTGGGCGCGCTGGCTGGAGAGCAATCTCGGTACGCGCCATCTCCAGCCGCAGCTCCGCCTCGTCGCGGCCGCGGGCTTCCTGGCCGGCGCGGTCTCGCTCTATCTTGCGGGCTTTTCGCCGAAACCGCTGGTCTTCAAGGATATCGATCCGACCTTCGCCGCCGTCTGGGCTATCGGCGCGTTCTGTGCGCTGGGCGCGGCCTACCAGGCAAAGTACCACCGGCTTGCGGCCCTCGTCCTGCTCGGCGGTGCCGGTATCACCACCTGCATCACCTTCGTCTGGCTGTCGGCACCCGACCTTGCCATCACGCAGCTCGTCGTGGAGATCGTCACGACGGTTCTCCTGCTGCTCGGCCTGCGCTGGCTGCCGAAGCGCTCGGAGAGGGTCGACAATGCTGTGACGTTTTCGGCGCGCAGCCGCCGCTTCCGCGACTTCCTGCTCGCGATTTCCTGCGGCTTAGGCATGTTCCTGTTCTCCTACGCCATCATGACGCAGCCGGTGCCGGATGCGATCGCCAGCTACTTCCTCGACAAGGCCTATAGCGAAGGCGGCGGGCGCAATGTCGTCAACGTCATCCTCGTCGATTTCCGAGGCTTCGATACGATGGGCGAAATCGCGGTGCTGGCCATCGTGGCACTGACGATCTTTGCGCTCCTGCGCCGTTTCCGCCCGGCGCCCGACAGCATCGAGAAGCCGGAGCAGCAGCGCATCCAGAACGCCTTCGATGCGGAGCGCCCCGAGCGTTCGGCGGGCGACACGGTGCGCGACTATCTGCTCGTGCCCTCGGTCATCATGCAGTGGATGTTCCCTGTTATCGCGACCTTTTCGGTCTATCTCTTCCTGCGTGGCCATGACCTGCCGGGCGGCGGCTTTGCCGCCGGCATCACCATGGCCATCGCCTTCCTGCTGCAATATCTGGCGGGCGGTGTGCGCTGGGCGGAGGATCGCCTGCGCATTCTGCCGCTGCGCTGGATGGGCTTCGGCCTCATCATGGCGGTGGCGACCGGCATGGGCGCATGGCTGCTCGGCTATCCGTTCCTGACGACCCATTCGCAATACATAGAGGTGCCGTTCATCGGCAAGGTGCCGGCAGCCAGCGCACTGCTCTTCGATCTCGGCGTCTTCTCGCTCGTCGTCGGCGCGACGGTGCTGATCCTCATCGCGCTTGCCCACCAATCCGTACGCATGCATCGGGTCCGCGGTCTCGACGCCCCCAAGGCGGAGGAGACCTGATGGAACTCGTTCTCGCAATCGGTATCGGCATCATGACCGGCTCGGGCGTCTGGCTGATCCTGCGCCCGCGCACCTATCAGGTCATCATCGGCCTGTCGCTGCTCTCCTATGCCGTCAATCTCTTCATTTTCGGCGTCGGCGGCGTGAAATCCAACGCCGCACCGCTGCTCGGTGAAGGCGTCGATGTCTCGACTTTGACGGACCCCGTGCCGCAGGCGCTGGTGCTGACGGCGATCGTCATCGGCTTTGCGACGACGGCGCTGTTCCTCGTCGTTCTGCTCGCCGCCCGCGGGCTCACCGGCACCGACCATGTCGACGGCAGGGAGCAGCCGAAATGAGCGGCTGGCAGCAACATCTCATCATCGCGCCGATCGTCATTCCGCTGATCGCGGGCGCGCTTCTCCTGTTCTTCGACGAGCGCCAGCGTGTCGTCAAAGCCATGATCAGCGTCGTCTCGGCCCTGGCGCTCGCCGCCATCGCCATCAACCTCTTCCGGCTGGCGAATGGCGGGGGCGGCGAGGGGGCTTTCGACGGCGTCTATCTCCTCGGCAACTGGCCGGCCCCCTTCGGCATCGTGCTGATCGTCGACCGGCTCTCGGCGCTGATGCTGGTGCTCGCGTCGATCCTCGCCATTCCCGCGCTGGTCTTCGCACTTGCCCGCTGGCACGCCGCCGGTGCGCATTTCCACTCGCTGTTCCAGTTCCTGCTGATGGGGCTCAACGGCGCCTTCCTGACGGGCGACCTCTTCAATCTCTTCGTCTTCTTCGAGGTGATGCTCGCCGCCTCCTATGGACTTCTTATGCACGGTTCCGGCCCGATGCGCGTCAAGGCGGGCCTGCAATACATCGCCGTCAACCTTGCCGCCGCACTCTGCTTCCTGATCGGCGTCAGCGCGATCTACGGGTCGGCCGGTACGCTCAACATGGCCGACCTTGCGCTGCGCATCGGCGAAATCGAGGGCGAGCGGCGCATGTTGCTCGAAGCGGGGGCGGCCATTCTCGGTGTCGTCTTCCTCATCAAGGCCGGTATGTGGCCGCTGAACTTCTGGCTGCCCGGGGCCTATAGCGCGGCTGTCGCCCCGGTCGCCGGCATCTTCGCCATCATGAGCAAGGTCGGCATCTACGTGATCCTGCGCCTCTCGCTGCTCGTCTTCGGGCAAGGTGAATCCGCCGGCCTCGGCCTCAATGTGCTGCTCTATGGCGGCATGGCGACCATCGCCTTCGGCACGATCGGCGTACTCGCCTCCCAGGCGCTTGGCCGTTTGGCGAGTTATTCGGTGCTCGTCTCCTCCGGCACGCTTCTGGCGGTGCTCGGCCTCAGCAATGGCGAGGTCACGGCCGGCGCGCTGTTCTACATGGTCAGTTCCACGCTGACGATCGGCGCCTTCTTCATGCTTATCGAACTCGTCGAACGCGGGCAGGATGCCGGCGCTTCGGTTCTCGCGGTCACCATGGAAGCCTATGGCGATGCGGACGAGGAGGAGCAGGAGGTCGAGATCGGCGTGACCATGCCGGGAACGATCGCCGTGCTCGGCACCTGCTTTGCCGCCTGCGGCATCCTCCTGTCCGGCCTGCCGCCGCTTTCCGGTTTCGTTGCGAAATTCGCCATGCTGACGGGCATGATCGGCATGGGCGTCAGCGCGGACCAGCCGGTTCCGGCCTCCGTCTGGTGGATTGTCGGTCTGCTCATCCTCTCGGGCCTTGCCGCGCTGATCTCGATGACCCGTGCCGGCATCCGCACCTTCTGGGCCTCGATGGAAGGAACGGTGCCGCGGGTGCTTGTCATGGAAATGGCGCCGGTCATGCTGCTGATCGCGCTGACCCTGACGCTCGCCATCAAGGCCGGTCCGGCGATGCACTACATGGAAGAGACCGTGCGTAATCTTCAGCAGCCCGGCACCTATATCAATGCGGTGATCAATGCGCGCCGGGCCGGTGTCGCCGAGGCGAGCGGGCCGGATGGCGGGGGAGGGATCTGACATGCTGCCCTATCCGCTGCTCAGCGCCTCGCTCGTCCTCATGTGGCTCGCCCTCAACGGTTTTACCTTCGGGCACCTCATTCTCGGCAGCGTGGTCGCGGTCTTCGCCTCCTGGGGCATGGCGGCGCTCCGGCCCGCAAAACCGCGCATGCCGAAATGGTATCTGCTGCCGAAACTCGTCGGCATCGTACTTTACGATATCGTGCGCTCCAACATTGCCGTCGCCTCGATCCTGGTCGCGGGGCGCGGGCGGCGTTTCCGGTCCGGCTTCATCACCGTGCCGCTCGACCTGCAGGACCCGACGGCATTGGCCGTGCTGGCGGTCGTGGTCACAAGCACGCCGGGCACCGCCTGGCTGGAATACAATTCGCTGAGCCGGACCGTGCTGATCCACGTGCTCGACCTGGTCGACGAAGCGGAATGGCAGGTCCTGATCAAGGGCCGCTATGAAGCGCTGCTGATGGAGATTTTCGAATGAGCCACACGATCCTCTCCTGGTCGATGGTGTTTGCGCAAGTCTGCCTCGTCATCGCGATGGCGCTTGCGGCCTTGCGTATGGCGCGCGGCCCCCGTGCGCAGGACCGCGTTCTCGCGCTCGACACGCTCTATGTGAATTCGATGCTGCTTCTGATGGTCTTCGGCATCCGCACCGGCAAGATCATCTATTTCGAGGCATCGCTGGTCATCGGCATGCTCGGCTTCGTCGCCACGGTGGCGCTCGCCAAATTCCTGATGCGCGGGGAAGTGATCGAATGAGCAGCATCGAACACGCCGCCGACCTGCCGTCCTGGGCGGCCCTTGCCGTCGCCTTTTTCCTCGTCATCGGCGCCGGCCTGACGCTGATCGGCACGATCGGATTCGTGCGCCTGCCGACCTTCTATGAGCGCATCCACGCGCCGACGCTCGGCACCAGCTGGGGCACCGGCGGCATCGTCATGGCCTCGATGATCTTCTTCACGGTACTTTCGACAAGGCCTGTCGTTCACGAGATTTTGATCGGCATCTTCGTGACCGTCACGACGCCGGTGACGCTGATGCTGCTGGCCCGCGCGACCCTGCACAGGGACCGGGCCGAAGGAAATCCGGATGTTCCGGGCGAAGCGCCGGCGCAAGCAACGATCGAGGACGGCACGGCCAGCTAGGCAGATTGACCCGATAGTGCACAAAAAGTTGCCGGCGTTATTCCAGCAATGTTAAGGCTATCGCGTATAACTTTTCGCCATGGACCACAGCCGCTCATTTTCCATCGACCGCGAAACGTCGATCTCGGGGAAGCCGATCCCGGATGGCAAGAAGATTGTCATCCTGTCGTCGCACGTCTTCCTGGAAGGGTTTCGGAAAGCGAGCATCCATTTCGTGGCGCGCCGCTGGGCGGCGGCCGGTAATGACGTGTTCTTCACCACGGTCGGTCACAGCGCGCTGAGCCGCTTCAAGCAAAAGGATCGCTACGAAGCGTTACGCCGAGAGCAGGGCAACCGTTACGCTGAGATCGAGCCCCATCTCTTCGCCGGGGCCTATCTGCCGCCGCTTCATGCTTTCAGCACGGCAAGGCCACTGGTCAATGTGCTGGTAAAGCCGTTCTTCGCGCTTTACGGCCGTCACTTTCCCGCCTTCGTAAGAGACAGGATAGAAGCCGCCGATCTCGTCGTGATCGAAAGCGGCACACCCATCGTTTTCCTGGATGTCGTGCGCCGACTGAATCCGCGGGCCAAGCTTCTGTACTTCTGCCGCGACCTTCTGCGGAGCGTCGGGGCGGCACCCTATCTGCGGGAGGTCGAGGCGCGGGGTATCGGGCTTTTCGACAGCGTCTGCGTGCCCTCGCGCCGGCTGGGCGAGATGTTGCCGCCCGGCGGCAAGGTGCATTTCGTGCCGCAGGGCATCGAAGGCGGCGTGTTCGACCGCGCCGAGGTCTCGCCCTATCCCGAGGGCAGCCGTAATGCGGTCGCGGTGGGCGACATGCTGTTCGATCAGGTTTCCGTCGAGGCGATGGCGGCTGCTGCGCCTGACGTCACCTTCCATCTCTTCGGCATCCGCTGGCGCGGCGATGCGCCGGTCAATATCCGCGTGCATGGCGAACAGTCGTTCGAGACGCTGGCCGCCTATATCCGCCATGCCGATATCGGCCTGGCGCCCTACCGGGTGAACAGCAGCGAAGTCTATCTCGCCGAATCGAGCCTCAAGCTCCTGCAATACGGCTATTGCCGCCTGCCGGTCCTTCTGCCCGACATCATCCCCGTTTCGCGCGGCAACGAGATCACCTATTCGCTCGAGAGTGAGAACGATTGGCGCGCGATTGTCAATGCAGCCCTCGTCTTGCCGCACCGCGAAGCCTATCGTGATGGCATCCTGACCTGGGATGACGTGGCTCGGCAGACGCTCACCACGGTTTTTGCCTGAAAAGGATCAGCTGGACGCAGGCGTTGCGGCGATGAGGCCGACGAGGCGCCGGGCTAGCGGGCGCAATCGTCCCGGCACTTTCCCTTCGATCATGCCGACGATCCGATCGGCCTCGTCGGCGGTGATCAGGCCGAGCAGCCGGGCCGCGCCAGCATAGACGAGTGCACCCAGCATGACGGCGACCGGCAGGCCGATGAGACCCGGCAGCAGGATCGTCGTTGCGAAAGCAGCGGCGCCGCAGGTGCTCGCGGCAACGAGCGTACGGACAAGGGCGCCCCAGGGAACCGTCGGTCCGCCATGGACGCCGACGGCCATCAGCAGAAGGCCAAGCGTCAAGCCTTCCGAAAGGATGCGTGCCGCACCCGCGCCGAGAATGCCGCCGGTGGGAACGACAACGACCAGCAGCAGGAAGAGAAGCGCTGCGGAGACGAGTGTCACGCGCAATAGCCGGCCGCCCTGCTCGTGCGCCGCAAGATAGGCCCAGGGCACGACGGCAAGGCCCGCCGGCACGGAGGCCAGCATGAAAAGCACGGCAGCGCTCGCTGCGGGCCGGAAATCCTCGCCGAAGACGATGGGAATGAGTTCAGAGATAACAGCTGCGCCGCCAATGCCGAGCGGCATGACGAACAGCGCGGTGAGCCGCAGGCTGTTGTGATAGAGCGCATCGGGCGGGCCGGCTTCGTCGCTGGCGGTGCGTGCGGCGAGGCCGACGAGGAAGGCCGGCGAAAGCTGTAGCGTCAACTGGCCGACCAACCCTGCGAAGACGACGGCGGCGGCGAAATAGCCGACATCCGCATCGCCGAGGAAATAGCCCACGATGAGGAATTCGATGCGTGTGAGAAGAACGATGTCGATCGCATCCGTCGTCCACATGCTGCGCCGGTAGCGGTGCATTTCAGGTGTCAATGCGGCGGGATTGGAGGGTGTGCGGCGGTCGAGATGGTGGGAAAGGCTGAAGACCTGCGGCAGGTAGCGGGTCAGCATGCCGATGAGCGCGCCGCCCGGCCCGACGAAGACGGCGCCGGCGAAGACAACCGGTACCTGGAACAGGCTGCCGACGGCGGTGGTCGCGGCGACCTCGCCGAAATGCCCGCGTCCACGCGCAACTGCCGCCGAAAAGGCGGCCAGCACATAGGCCAGGAAGAGCAGGCTGGCGCCAATCCATATCCAGGGCGCGGGTGCGCCCGAAAGCCGATGATAAATGCCGAAGGCCAGCATGGCGACGAAGGCGAGGGCGACGGAGGGCAGCAGGGCCGAAAAGGCACGGCGCACGATCGGCGCCCAGGCATCCTCGCCCCTGTCGCGCGCGGCGGCGACATAGCGCAGCACCATCTGCGGAAAGCCGCGATCGGCAACGGCTGCCGTGCAGACAATGACCCACATGGCATAGGCGACGAGGCCTGAGCCGGCGGGGCCGAGCACGCGCGCATTGATGACGCTGACGAGGAAACCCGCAACCAGCGATACGAGCGTGGCTGCCAGGTTGAGCAGGGAGGAGCCGAGAACGCTGGTCATCCGCCCTTTTCCCACGAAAAGATAACTTTGAATTAAATAAAGCCGGTCATTGGTGAGGTATGACAAAATAAAGGTATTTGGGGGCGATCATGGAGAACCCGGTTCGCAAGGAAACGTTCCTTGTTCCCGGCTACCAGCAGCGGACGCTCAAGGAGATGTTCCGCCATCTGATCTGGCGCATCATCGCGCCGCTGCCGGACAAATCTTATCTGAAGCTTAAATACTGGTCGATCAAGGGCGAGTGGCCCGACATCGGCCGCCCCAAGACCTTCTGCGAGAAGGTGCAGGCGCGCAAACTTTACGATCGCAAGCCGATCTACGCCACGCTGGTCGACAAGGCCGGCGTAAAGCCTTTCGTCGCGGAAAAGCTCGGCCCCGCCTATGTGACGCCGACCTACTGGGTCGGAACCGACCTTGCGACGGTCGATTGGTCGACGGTGCCGCTGCCGGCCGTGGTGAAGCCGACCCATGCCAGCGCACAGGGCCGCTTCCTCTACACGCAGGAGGACATAAGCCGGCTGCTCGAAGACAATCCGGTGCAGGGCTGGCTGGCGCTCGATCACGCGCATTTCAATCGCGAATGGGCCTATAGCCAGGTCAAGCCGCAGGTCCTGATCGAGGCGATGCTGGTGGTCGATGGCGGCGTGCCGTGGGATTACCGTTTCTTCACCTTCGACGGCGTCGTCTCGCATGTCGAGGTCAACCTGCGCGTGGACGGCAAGGGTTATGCCTGCCACTACACGCCGGATTGGCAGCGCCTGCCGTTCCATGATCCCGATTACCTGACGCCCTATCCGGGTGAGGTGTCGAAGCCGGCGCGCTTCGACGAGATGATGCGCATCGCGCAGACGATCGGCAAAGGCTTCGATTTCCTGCGGATCGACCTCTATGCCGCCGACGGCTGGATCAAGCTCGGCGAACTGACGCTCTATCCGGGCGGCGGCTTCGAGCGGTTCGACCCGCCGGAATACGATCGGCTGCTCGGCGACAAATGGACCCTCGGCTTCGAGATCCCGAAGGTCGCCTGATCTCCCGCTTTCCCCGCGAATTTCAACAAGGGCCGGTCCGAAAGGATCGGCCCTTTGTTCGTTCATGGGTGATCGATCTGCTTACGGATGATTAGCCTCTTGACAGGGGAAGCGCGCCGCATAATGCTAAGATGTCAGACCAATTTGAGAAGCTGGCACGAAACAGGGGAATTGGCGTCATGCCATCAGAACCGAGCAGCAGGCCGCAAATCGCGCCTTTGCCGCCGATCGATCGCGCGCGGCAGGTGACGGAGGCGTTGGCCTCCTACATCGACCGGGCCAGCCTCAAGGCGGGTGACCGCTTGCCGGCCGAACGCGAGCTGATGGCGGCGCTGGTGGTCGGGCGCTCGACGATCCGCGAGGCGATCCGCCACTTCCAGGCGCTCGGCGTCATCGAAAGCCGCAAGGGCAGCGGCACCTACCTCCTGAAGCCGATCACCAAGGCGACCGTGCACATGCCGCTCTCTTTCGATGCGGCGCATCTGCGCGATATCCTCCTCCAGACGCTGGAGGTTCGCCGCGGCATCGAATGCGAAGCCAACATGGTGGCAGCGCGGCGCCGCACGGCCGAGGACCTCGTCATCATCGAGGAAAAGCTCAACGAGATGGAGCGCGTGCATATCGCCAAGGGCACGTCCGGCCCGGAGGACCTGGCCTTCCACCTCGCCATCTACGACGCCACGCACAACCCGCTGTTCAAGCAGCTTCTCGAACAGATGCGGGACGCTTTCGAGCGCTTCTGGGAAGAACCGTTCGATCGGCAGGATTTCGCCCGCCGCTCCTTCCCGTTCCACCGCACGCTCTTCAATGCGATCGCCGCGCAGGACCCCGAGACCGCGCGCATCGAGACGCTCAAGATCCTCGACGTCGTCGAGGAAGACATCAAGGAAATGTCCAAATGACCAACGGAGCCGATCCGTTCGACCTTGCCTCGCTGATCGTCGCCCATGACGAGGCGAATGCCTTCGAGGCCGTGGTGCCGCCCATCGTGCAGACCTCGCTCTTCACCTTCGGCAGCTATGACGAGATGGTTTCGGCCTATCGCGGCGAGATCGTGCGCCCGATCTATACGCGCGGCCTCAACCCGACGGTGCGTGCTTTCGAGGAAATGCTGGCGAAGCTCGAAGGCGGCGAGGATGCGCTGGGTTTTGCCAGCGGCATGGCGGCAATCTCCTCCACCGTGCTCTCCTTCGTCGAGCCCGGCGACCGCATCGTCGCCGTGCGCCATTGTTATCCAGATGCCTTCCGCCTGTTCGGCACGCATCTGAAGCGCATGAAGATCGAGGTGACCTATGTCGATGGGCGCGATGAGGAGGCCATGGAGAAGGCCATGCCCGGCGCCAAGCTGCTCTATATCGAAAGCCCGACGAGCTGGGTGATGGAGGCGCATGACGTGGGCGCGCTCGCCGCGATTGCCAAGCGGCACGGCGCTGTCAGCGTCATCGACAACAGCTGGGCGAGCCCGATCTTCCAGAAGCCGCTGTCGCTCGGCGTCGATCTCGTGCTGCATTCGGCGTCGAAATATCTCGGCGGGCACAGCGACGTGGTCGCGGGCATCGTCACCGGCTCGAAGGAACTGGTCGGCCGCATCCGCTCGGAAGCCTATCCCTATCTCGGCGGCAAGCTTTCGCCCTTCGATGCCTGGCTCCTGATCCGTGGCCTGCGCACCCTGCCGATCCGCATGAGGGCGCATGAGGCGGCGGGGCTGGAGATCGCCAGGCGCCTGCAGGCGCTCGATATCGTCGAGACGGTCTGCCATCCCGCCCTCGCCAACCGCCTGCCGCCGGGGCTTACCGGCACGTCCGGCCTGTTCTCCTTCGTCTTCCGCGAGGGCGTCGATATCAGGGCCTTCGCCGACCATCTCAAGCTTTTCAAGCTCGGCGTCTCCTGGGGCGGGCACGAGAGCCTGATCGTGCCGGGCGAGGTCGTGCTGGAGCAGAAGGCCCAACCCAATTCCGCGCATGCCTTCGGCATTCACGCGCGGTCCGTGCGTCTCCATATCGGCCTGGAGGGAACCGAGGCCCTGTGGAGTGATCTGGAAGCGGCGATCTCTGCCGCGACCGAAGCCTGACGTCAAAATCCAAAGCAAAGAGAAAAGAGGGAACGACCATGAAGAGACTTTTGACCGCAGCCCTGCTCACCGCGTTGATGGCGACGAGTGCGCTGGCCGACACGACGCTGAAGCTCGTCGAGGTGATCACCAGCCCCGAGCGCACCGAGACGCTGAAATCCATCGTCGGAAAATTCGAGGCCGCGAACCCCGGGACCAAGGTCGAGATCATCTCGCTGCCCTGGGGCGAGGCGTTCCAGAAGTTCGCCACCATGGTCTCCGCCGGTGAAGTGCCTGATGTCGTGGAAATGCCCGATACCTGGCTGTCGCTCTATGCCAACAACGGCATGCTCGAAAGCCTCGAGCCCTATCTCGCCAAATGGGAGTACACAGCCGGCCTGACGCCGCGTGCACTGGAGCTCGGCCGCGACATCAAGGACACGGCCTACATGCTGCCCTACGGCTTCTATCTGCGCGCCATGTTCTACAACAAGAAGCTGCTTGCGGAGGCCGGTGTTTCCGAGCCGCCGAAGACGATGGACGAATTTGCGGAGGCCTCCAAGAAGGTCTCGGCCCTTCCGGGCAAGTACGGCTACTGCCTGCGTGGCGGTCCGGGCGGCCTGAACGGCTGGGTGATGTTCGGCGCTTCCATGGCCGGCTCCAATACGTTCTTCAACGAAGACGGCACCTCCACCTTCAACAGTGAAGGCTGGGTGAAAGGCCTGACCTGGGTGATCGACCTCTACAAGAACGGTTATGCGCCGAAGGACAGCGTCAACTGGGGCTTCAACGAGATCGTCGCCGGCTTTTATTCCGGTACCTGCGCCTTCCTCGATCAGGATCCGGATGCGCTCATCGCCATTGCCGAGCGCATGAAGGCGGAAGACTACGGCATCATGACTATGCCGAAGGGGCCTGATGGCAAGACCTTCCCGACGATCGGTTTCGCCGGCTGGTCGATGTTCGCCTCCAGTGCCAACAAGGACCTTTCCTGGAAGCTGATCGAAACGCTTGAAGGCCCGGAGGGCAATATCGAGTGGAACAAGCGCACCGGCGCATTGCCGGTCCATATGTCCGCCGAGAAGGATCCCTTCTATGCCAGCGAACAGTTCAAGGGCTGGTTCGCCGAGCTTGAAGACAAGGATGCCGTGCCGACCGTCATGCCGACGCATCTCGAAGAGTTCGCCTTCTTCAAGGATTCGCTCGTCATCAAGACCTCGCAGGAGGCTCTTCTCGGCGACATCACCCCCGAGGAATTGGCCAACCAGTGGGCCGATTACCTGACCAAGGCACAGCAGAAGTTCCTCGCCAAGAAATAGGCCTGAGGAACCTCCGGGCGGAGATACGAGGCTCCGCCCGGAGACATTCCCGTTCTTGAAACGCCCCGCCACCTAACGGAAGCGAGACGATGACCCTTGCCGCCCATTCGCACGCCGCAAAGCCGCTTCGAAAGCGGATCGCCGACGCGTCGGAACCGTATCTCTATAGCGCGCCGGCGCTGATCCTTGTCGTCGGCATCATGCTGGTGCCGCTGGCGCTCGGCATTTCCTACGCCTTTCGCGATATCCAGCTGTTGAACCCGTTCTCGGGCGGTTTCATCGGGCTCGATCATTTCCGCGCGCTCGGACAGGATCAGGCCTTCTTCCGGGCGCTGCGCAACACGCTGTGGTGGACGGGGGCTTCGGTCTTCCTGCAGTTCATCTTCGGTCTCATCCTCGCACTACTCCTGGACAAGCCCTTCGCCGGGCGCGGTCTGGCGCAGGCGCTGGTCTTCCTGCCCTGGGCGGTGCCGAGCTTCCTGGCCGGCCTCAACTGGGCGTGGCTGTTCAATCCCGTGATCGGCCCGCTGCCGCACTGGCTCTATGCGCTCGGCCTGCTCGATGCGCCGAACAACATCTTGTCCGACCCGCAGCTTGCCATGTGGGGGCCGATCGCCGCCAATGTCTGGTGGGGCATCCCCTTCTTCGCGATCACCTTGCTCGCTGCGCTTCAGGCGATCCCGCGTGACCTTTACGAGGCCGCAAGCATCGACGGGGCAGGGCCGGTGCAGCGTTTTATGTCGATCACGCTGCCGTTCCTGGCGCCGACCATCGCCATCACCATCCTGCTGCGCACCGTCTGGATCTCCAATTTCGCCGACCTCATCATCGTCATGACCAATGGCGGGCCGGCCGACCGCACCCAGATCGTCGCGAGCTACATCTTCACGCAGGCCTTCAAGCGGCTCGATTTCGGCTATGCCTCGGCGATTGCCCTCGTGTTGCTCGTGCTCCTGCTCGTCTATTCGCTGCTGATCGTGCTGCTGCGGCAGACGCTGCTCAACAAGGGGTGATGCCATGAGAAGCAAACCCGTTCTCACCATCCTGCATCGCCTGGCGATCCTCGCCTATATCGTCTTTGCACTCTTCCCCCTGTTCTGGCTCCTGAAAGTGTCCGTGACGCCGAACGACCTGCTCTACAGCGAGGGCGTGCGGATGTGGCCGTCGCGCACGACGTTCGAGCACTATTCCTTCGTCATCGCGCACAGCGCCTTCCCGACCTTCTTCAAGAACAGTCTCATCGTCGCCGGCTCCACTGCGGTGACGGTAACGATCCTCGCCTCGCTTGCCGGCTATGCGCTGTCGCGCTTCCAGTTCCGGGCAAAGTACTGGATCGTCGCCTTGATGCTGATCACGCAGATGTTCCCACTGGTCATGCTGGTGGCGCCGATCTTCAAGATGCTCTCGCCGCTCGGGCTCACCAACAGCCTCACCGGCCTCGTCCTCGTCTACACCGCCTTTAACGTGCCCTTCGCCACCTTCCTCATGCAGTCCTTCTTCGACGGCATTCCGAAGGATCTGGAGGAGGCGGCGATGATCGATGGTGCCACGCAGTTCGTCGCCTTCCGCCAGATCATCCTGCCATTGACGCTGCCCGGCCTCGCCGCGACGCTCGGCTTCGTCTTCACCGCGGCCTGGAGCGAACTGCTCTTCGCGCTGATGCTGATCTCGGGCAACGATTCCTCGACCTTCCCGGTAGGGCTTCTCACCTTCGTTTCGAAATTCTCGGTCGATTTCGGGCAGATGATGGCGGCGGGCGTGCTCGCGCTCATCCCGGCCTGCCTCTTCTTCCTCCTCATCCAGCGCTATCTCGTGCAGGGCCTGACGGCCGGCGCGGTCAAAGGCTGAAAGGGCTTCCCATGGCTTCCATCGATATCCAAGGCATCCGCAAAAGCTTCGGCGCCTTCCCCGTCCTGCACGGCGTCGATCTCACCATCCGCGACGGCGAGTTTATCGTGCTGGTCGGCCCTTCCGGCTGCGGCAAGTCCACCCTGCTGCGCATGATCGCAGGGTTGGAGGACGTCACGTCCGGCGATATCCGCATCGACGGAAAACGCGTCAACGATCTCGCGCCGAAGGACCGTGACATCGCCATGGTGTTCCAGTCCTACGCGCTCTATCCGCATATGAGCGTCGCCGACAATATGAGCTACAGCCTGCGCCTGCGCCGCTCGACCAAGGAGAAGATCGCCAGCGCCGTTGGCGGGGCTGCTGCTAAGCTTGGCCTCGAACCGCTGCTTGAGCGACGCCCCAAGGCGCTCTCGGGCGGCCAGCGCCAGCGTGTCGCCATGGGCCGCGCCATCGTGCGCCAGCCCAAGGCCTTCCTGTTCGACGAGCCGCTGTCGAACCTTGATGCCCGCCTGCGCGAGCAGATGCGCGCCGAAATCAAGAAGCTGCACGGCGATCTTCGCGCGACCTCCATCTATGTCACGCACGACCAGATCGAAGCGATGACGCTGGCGGACCGGATCGTCGCCATGCATGGCGGCATCGTCCAGCAGGTCGGCTCGCCGCTCGACCTCTACGACCGTCCGGCGAACCTTTTCGTCGCGGGCTTCATCGGTTCCCCCGGCATGAACTTCTTCGAGGGGCGCTATCTCGTCTCGGGCGACCATGCCGATCTGAGACTCCCGAACGGCACGACGCTTCCCATCCGCAAGCGCGAGGGTTTCGAATCAGGGTCTGCGGCGACGCTCGGCATCCGTCCTGAACATGTGATTCTCGCCGACAACGGTGCGCTGGAGGCCGGGGTCGACCTCATCGAGCCGACGGGCTTCGGCATCATCATGCATGTGACGATCCAAGGCATTCCGATGAAAATTTTTTCGCAGGACAGACGGATGCTGAATCCCGGCCCTGTCGTGCGCGTCGACCTGCCGCAGGACAGGCTTCATCTCTTCGACAGCGAGGGCAGACGGGTGGAATGAAACGGGATCGGCAACACGATTTCCGTCCGTTCCAAAGACATTGTTAACCTTCATTTCCTAACCATCTACGCATCCCTATCGGCAATGATCGTCGAGTGTGCAGGTTCATGCGTATTTCCAGAACAAACTTCTATCCCGTCCTCGAATCCGAAGAGCAGAACGACGAGCAATCGGCGTACTCTTCCTATGAAAACAACGCCTTGCCGGAGATTGCGCCGGAAATCGAGGATTGGCACGCCGCAAATGAGCCGGTGGCGAACGATGAAGCCTATCATCCGCGGTTCCGCTCGCCGGCGCTGCGCAGCTACGATCCCGGCCAGTTTTCCGATGGCAGCTGGGAGAGCCATTTCTACATGGCCCCGAACGTGCGTTTTACCCGCACGCCCGACAAGGTCGCGGCGAAGATCGAGGAAGCCGCTGCCGAAGAGGCCCAGCAGGTTCAGCCGGCCGCCGAAACGGTCGAGCAACCGGTTCAGGCCGCCCAGCCCATCCTGACGCCGCAGCTCAGCCAGGCCGAGTTGCTCCAGCGCCTGCGCGAGGCCCTTGAGGATCGCCGCCGCCGCTTCGAAGAGCAGCAGGCGGAGGCCGCTGCCGCCGCCCCTGTTCCGACCGAGCCCGCCCCGCCGCTCGTCCAGGCCGTGGTTGACGCCGGCACGGTCGGCACGCCGGCCGATGCCGCTGTGGTGTTCAAGCCGAGTGCGCCCATTGTCCCGCGCATGGCCGCGCCTGCCATTACCGCGGCAAAGCCCGCCGTGAAGGCGGATGTCCGCGCCGCCATCGCCCGCTTTGCCCATCTCTCGGATCATGCCTTCTGGGAAACGTTTGTTCCCGACGAGGATGCAGTCGAGGTCCGGGTAAAGCCGGCCGTGGTCGCCACCGTCGTGCGCATGCCGCTGCCAACGCCGGCTCCCGTTGTCATCCCGCCCGCGCCGATGCCGGTCGCCGAGACGCGCGCAGAGCCGTCCTCCATCGCATCGCTCTTCCGCGTCGTCGAATGCCGTCCGGCAACGGCCCGCACCATCATCGCCGAGCCTGCCGTCATTGTGCCGGAGGCGAAGGTCGAGCCGGTCGCAACTGTCCCGACGCCCGTCGTCGAACCGGTCGCCGAAGTCGTCCTGCCGGTTTTCGAATTCAAGCCGGCGCCTGCCGCCGCCGTTTCCCAGGTTACGATTGCCGAGCCCGCGCGCGAAATGCCGTCCTCGGTGCTCTCCCGCGCCAAGCCGTTCCAGGTCACCATGGCGACGCCGGCCGGCGACACCTACGAATATCCGCCGCGCGACCTCCTGCAGGAACCGCCGCGCACCGTCGGTTTCGTGCTGACGCAGGAGCAGCTGGAACAGAATGCCGGCCTTCTCGAAAGCGTGCTTGAGGATTTCGGCGTCCGCGGCGAGATCATCCATGTCCGTCCGGGTCCGGTCGTCACGCTCTATGAATTCGAGCCGGCGCCGGGCGTCAAATCCTCGCGCGTCATCGGCCTTGCCGACGATATCGCCCGCTCGATGTCGGCCCTGTCGGCCCGCGTGGCGGTCGTACCCGGCCGCAACGTCATCGGCATCGAACTGCCGAACCAGACGCGCGAGACGGTCTATTTCCGCGAGATGATCGAGAGCCAGGATTTCGCCCGCACCGGCTTCAAGCTGCCGCTGTGCCTGGGCAAGACCATCGGTGGCGAACCCGTCATCGCGGAACTCGCCAAGATGCCGCACCTGCTCGTCGCCGGCACCACCGGCTCGGGCAAGTCCGTCGCCATCAACACGATGATCCTCTCGCTGCTCTACCGCTTCCGCCCGGAAGAGTGCCGCCTGATCATGGTCGATCCCAAGATGCTGGAGCTGTCGATCTATGACGGCATCCCGCACCTTCTGACCCCCGTCGTCACCGACCCGAAGAAGGCCGTCATGGCGCTGAAATGGGCGGTGCGCGAGATGGAGGACCGCTACCGGAAGATGTCGCGCCTCGGCGTGCGCAATATCGACGGCTACAACAGCCGTGTTGCGGCCGCCCGCGACAAGGGCGAGACGATCTCGATCAGCGTGCAGACCGGTTTCGACAAGGGAACCGGCGAGGCGATCAACGAGGAGCAGGAACTCTCGCTCGAGCCGATGCCTTACATCGTCGTCATCGTCGACGAGATGGCCGACCTGATGATGGTCGCCGGCAAGGAGATCGAAGGCGCGATCCAGCGTCTCGCCCAGATGGCCCGTGCTGCCGGTATCCACCTGATCATGGCGACACAGCGCCCTTCGGTCGACGTCATCACCGGCACGATCAAGGCGAACTTCCCGACGCGCATCTCTTTCCAGGTCACGTCGAAGATCGACAGCCGCACCATCCTCGGCGAACAGGGTGCAGAACAGCTGCTCGGCCAGGGCGACATGCTGCACATGGCCGGCGGCGGGCGCATCTCCCGCGTCCATGGTCCCTTCGTTTCCGACGAGGAAGTCGAAAAGGTCGTGCTGCATCTCAAAGCCCAGGGCCGTCCGGAATATCTGGAGACGGTGACGGCCGACGAGGAGGAAGAGGAAGACGAGAAGCCGGCGGCCGGCGGTGCCGTCTTCGATAAGGGCGATATCGCCGCCGAAGACGGCGACGATCTCTACGAGAAGGCCGTCAAGGTCGTGCTGCGCGACCGCAAGTGCTCGACGTCCTATATCCAGCGCCGCCTTGCCGTCGGTTACAACCGGGCCGCGTCCCTGGTCGAGCGCATGGAGAAGGAAGGGCTTGTCGGCCCGGCCAATCATGTCGGCAAGCGCGAGATCATCTCGGGCGAGCGGGGCAGCTTCCCGCCGCCGGAAGCTGACGACGCGGAATAAGTCTTTCGTCCGGCCGTTGATGGTTTTGCGGCCGGCGAGGAGATTTGTCCTATTTATCTGAATCGGAATGTATTTTTGAAATCCGGCCTGCGCGAGCGGGCCGGATTTTTACCCTGTCCACGAGAAATTTATTTCCGCTGCTCCATTTAATCGATTTGGCTTACAATCCGGTCTTTCAGGCCTGTTGCATATGGCGGAGCGTTCTGTGAATAGTGCCGCCACCCGTGAAATCAGCATCCTAAAGGAGGACAGGAATGGCATTGATCACCATGCGGCAATTGCTCGACCACGCAGCGGAAAACGATTACGCACTGCCGGCATTCAACGTAAACAACCTGGAATATGTCCAGGCGGTCATGCGCGCTGCGGATGCGACGGACTCCCCGGTGATCCTGCAGGCAAGCCGCGGTGCGCGCTCCTATGCGGGCGATGCGTTCCTGCGTCACCTCATCCTGGGTGCGGCCGAAGAATATCCGCATATCCCGGTCTGCCTCCATCTCGACCACGGCGACCAGCCGTCGACCTGCATTTCGGCAATCACCAATGGCTTCACCTCCGTCATGATGGACGGCTCGCTGCTCGCCGACGGCAAGTCGATCGCCAGCTACGAATACAATGTCGATGTCACGGCCGAGGTCGTGAAGATCGCGCATGCGGCCGGCGTTTCGGTCGAAGGTGAGCTTGGCTGTCTCGGCAACCTGGAAACGGGCGCCGGCGAAAAGGAAGACGGCCACGGCTTCGAAGGCAAGCTGACGCGCGACGAACTGCTGACCGACCCGGACCAGGCGCTCGACTTCGTCTCCAAGACCGGGGTCGATGCACTTGCCGTCGCCATCGGCACCAGCCACGGCGCCTACAAGTTCACCCGCGCGCCCGATGGCGACATCCTGTCGATCGAGACGATCGCCAAGATCAACAAGAAGCTGCCGAACACGCATCTCGTCATGCACGGCTCCTCGTCGGTTCCGCAGGACCTGCAGGATCTCTTCACCGCCTATGGCGGCGAGATGAAGCAGACCTGGGGCGTTCCGGTCGCCGAAATCCAGAAGGCGATCCCGCTCGGCGTGCGCAAGGTCAATATCGATACCGACCTGCGTCTCGCCATGACCGGTACCATCCGCAAGAACTTCAAGGAGAAGCCGGACAATTTCGACCCGCGCACCTACCTGAAGCCGGCGACCGCCCGCATGCAGGAAGTCTGCCGCGAACGTTTCGAGGCCTTCCGCACCGCCGGAAAGGCTTCCAGCATCCGCACCAAGCGTCTGCCCGACATGGCGAAGTTCTACGCCACGAAGTAAGCGCGTCGCGGGATCGTTCAGCGCCCTTCCGGCTCCGTCGGGAGGGCGTTTTTGTTTCCATATGGTACGTTTCGCTCCGAGTGGAGTATTTTATTGATAAATAGTTCATTTACATTCGATTGTGCCCGCGAGCCCTTGCCGCGTCTCCATCCTGCTCTTAAAGATTGACCATCCCGATGGACGGAATGTCGTGGCCGCGGCCCGACGTGTGAGGACGAGATGAGCGTAGAGCAGGCCCTGACGATCGCAGACCTCAAGGAACAGGCACGTCGTCGTGTGCCAAAGATGTTCTTCGAATACGCGGATTCGGGTGCCTGGACCGAGGGGACCTACCGCGCCAACGAAGAGGACTTCCACAAGATCAAGCTGCGTCAGCGCGTGCTCGTCGACATGACCAACCGGTCGCTCGCCAGCGAGATGATCGGCGAGAACGTCTCCATGCCCGTCGCCATTGCCCCGACCGGCTTCACCGGCATGCAGCATGCCGATGGTGAAATGCTGGCCGCCCAGGCGGCCGAGGAGTTCGGCGTGCCCTTCACGCTCTCGACGATGAGCATCTGCTCGATTGAGGATGTACGCTCGGTTACATCAAAGCCGTTCTGGTTCCAGCTCTATGTGATGCAGGACCGGGATTTCGTGCTGAACCTCATCGATCGCGCCAAGGCTGCCGGCTGCTCCGCTCTGGTGCTGACGCTCGACCTGCAAATCCTCGGCCAGCGCCACAAGGACCTGCGCAACGGCTTGTCCGCTCCGCCGCGCTTCACGCCGAAACATCTCTGGCAGATGGCGACGCGGCCTTTCTGGTGCCTCGACATGCTCGGCACCAAGCGCCGCACCTTCGGCAACATCGTCGGCCACGCCAAGGGGGTCGGCGACCTTTCATCGCTCTCCTCCTGGACCTCGGAACAGTTCGATCCGCAGCTCTCCTGGAAGGATATCGAGTGGATCCGTGAGCGCTGGGGCGGCAAGCTGATCCTCAAGGGCATCCTCGACGAGGAAGATGCGCGCATGTCGCTCGGCAGCGGTGCGGACGCGATCATCGTCTCCAACCACGGCGGCCGCCAGCTTGACGGTGCCGCCTCCTCGATCAGCATGCTGCCGCGCATCGTCGATGCCGTCGGCGACCAGATGGAAGTCCATCTCGATGGTGGCATCCGCTCCGGCCAGGACGTGCTGAAGGCACTGTGCTACGGCGCCAAGGGCACCTATATCGGCCGTCCCTTCCTCTACGGCCTCGGCGCCGGCGGCAAGGCGGGCGTGCGCCGCACGCTGGAGATCATCCGCAAGGAACTCGACATCACGATGGCGCTCTGCGGCGAGCGCGACGTGAAGAACCTCTCGCGCAACAACCTGCTGAAGGATGTTTGAGAGCGCCTCAGGCGCCCTCAAACCCCTGCAGCACATTCACCGCGTTGACGCCCAGTGCGTCGACGGCGTAGCCGCCTTCCATCACGAAGAGCGTCGGCAGGCCGAAATCGGCGATGCGGCGGCCGATCGTCAGGAAGTGCTCACTCTCCAGTTTGAACTGGGAGATCGGGTCGTCCTTGAACGTATCGACGCCGAGCGAGATGATGAGGGCGGTCGGGGCGTAGGTGCGAATCTTTTCGTGCGCGTCCTCGAAGGCGGCCTGCCATTCGCTCCAGGGCGTGCCTGATGGTAGGGGGTAGTTGAGGTTATAGCCTTCGCCCTTTCCGGTTCCGCGTTCGCGGGCATAGCCGAGATGGAAGGGAAATTCGAAATCCGGGTCGCCGTGCAGGCTCGCCAGAAGCACGTCGTCGCGGTCGTAGAAGATTTCCTGCGTGCCGTTGCCGTGGTGGTAGTCGACGTCGAAGATCGCGACGCGGGCGTGGCCGTTGTCGAGGAAGCGCTGGGCGGCGATGGCGACATTGTTAAGGTAGCAATAGCCGCCGAAGAAATCGCGGCCCGCGTGATGGCCCGGCGGACGGCAGAGCGAGAAGGCGGCGCGTTCGCCGGAAAGCACGGCATCTGCGCCGGCAAGGGCCGTGTCTGCGGCGCGCCTGGCGGCTTGCCAGGTCGTCTGCGTGATCGAGCCCGCCATGTCGAAGGAATAGTAGGACAAGCGCGCGTCGAGGCCTGTGGGCGGGGCATCGATCATCGGCATGGAGCGGTGGCGCCAGCTATAGGGCCAGACCTCGCCATCGCGTCCGGCCGCCTGCCATTCGGCGAAGACGTTTTCCAGGAAGTCCAGATAGTCAGGCGTGTGGATACGCTCGATGGCGGCCCGGTCATAAGGTGCCGGCTCCAGGACTGGGCCGAGGCCGGTGTCCTGCACGCGCTTCAGCACGATTTCGGCGCGCACCGGCTTTTCGAAGGTTTCGACGATGCGGCCGAAGGAGAGCTCCATGCCGCTGTGGTGCAGGTGATGATCGGCGGTGTAGAAGGTTTTCATGGTCAGACGATCTCGCCATAGAGCGTGCGCTCCAGCGCCGTCACCTCGCTGGCGAAGCGGCGGTATTCGGCGCGCTTGAGGGCAAGATAGACGTGGTGCAGGCGTTCGCCGAGCGCGTCCTTCAGGAAGGTGGAGCGTGTCGCCGTTTCGATGGCGCCGCGCCAGTCCGGCGGCAGTTCGTCGCCCGTCGCTTCGGCATAGGCGGTGGTTTCCGGGCCGGGATCGGCCTTGGCGAGCAGGCCCTTGCGCATGCCTGAAAGCACTGTCGCGCCGACGAGATAGGGGTTGGAATCGATACCGGCGGCGCGTTGTTCGAGATGGCGGCCGGCGGGCGAGCCAGCGGGGACGCGCACGGCGACGCTGCGGTTGTTGGTACCCCAGGTCGGCGTGGTCGGCGCGTAGCTCTGCGCGGAGAAGCGGCGCCAGGAATTGAAATGGGGTGCGAAGACGAGCATGGATTCGTGCATCGTTTCGAGCAGGCCGGCGACGGCGTGTTTCAGCAGCGGCGACAGCGCCGCCTCGGCGGGATCGGCGAAGAGGTTGCTGCCGCTTGCATCGGCAAGGCTTGCATGGACATGCATGCCGGAGCCGGCGCGGCCGGCAAAGGGCTTTGCCATGAAGCAGGCCATCATTCCGTGGCGCACTGCAAGCGCCCGGATAAGACGCTTCAGCATGGCGAGATCGTCAGCGGCGCGCAGCGCACTGCCATGGCGCAAGGTCAGTTCGAACTGGCCCTGGGCATATTCCGAGATCATCGTTTCGACGGGCAGGCCCTGCGCTTCCGCGCCGCGATAGACCGCGTCGATGAAGGGTTCCAGCCGGTCGAGTTCGGTGACGCCATAGACCTGGATGCCATCCGGCCGCTCGCCCGAGAGCGGCAGGCGGAGCGGCTGGAAGCTGCCATCGGCGGCGCGTTCGCGGTCGAGCAGGTAGAATTCCAGCTCATAGGCGAGGACCGGGTGGAAACCCTCGGCTTCCAGCAGTTGCACCTGGCGTGCCAGCGCATGGCGCGGATCGACCGCCATCGGCGTACCATCCAGCTCGAAGAGCGCGAGGCGGACTTCGCCGCGCGATGGCGACGTCCAGGGCAGGGGAACCAGCGAACCCGGTATCGGCCAGGCGCGGCGGTCGGCATCGCCGTCCGCCCAGACGAGGCCGGTTTCCTCGACATCCTCGCCTGTTACGTCGAGGCCGAGAATGGAGCCGGGCAGATGGCGGCCGGAGCGGAAGATCGGCAGCAGTTCATGCCGCCGGATGATCTTTCCACGTGCGATGCCGTTGAGATCGATCAGCACGAGATCGAAAGACGTGATCTCTGGATGCGCGGCAAGGAAGGCTTCGGCTTCGGCAATGTCGGCGGCCTCGGGCGGGCGGCTAGCGAGGTCACGGCTCACGCGGCAGCCCTCCGTTCCGCCAGGCGTCCGATGACGGTGGCGAAGGCAGCGACGAGCCCGTCGGCTTGCTTTTCCGAAAGGGCGGGGCTGACGAGCACCATGTTGTGGAACGGCGTCAGCAGATAGCCGAGATTGAGCATGGAAAGGTGTAGGGCAGCCTCGATGACATCGGAGGCTGCGGCACGCGCTTCAGCTGCATTTGTCACCGGCACGGGCGAGAAGACGACCTCCAGCCGCGCGCCGACGCGCGAGACGGTCCAGTCGAGGCCGGCGGCGGCAATCGCGGCCTTGAAGCCCGCCTCAATGCGATCGGCATTCGCCTGCATCCTGCGATAGGCATCCTCGGTCATGACATGTTCGAGGCAGGCGCGCAGGCAGGCGAGCTGCAGCGCGCTGCCTGACAGCGTCGTGCCGATGCCGGAATGGCCGTGGCCGCTATGCTCGCGGCGGATGACATGCAGCTTGTCGGAAATCGCCTGGGTCATGCCCCAGACGCTGACGGGAACGCCGCCGCCGATCGGTTTGCCCATCACGACGAGGTCGGGCTCCAGCCCATGTACCATCGAATAGCCGCCAAGGCCGGTGGAGATCGTGTGCGTCTCGTCGATCAGGAGCAGCGTGCCGGCGGCGCGGGTGAGGCGTCGCAGCGCATCGTGGAAGCCGGGGGCGGGCGGGATCATGCCGCAATTGGTCATGACCGGTTCGGCAAGCACGCAGGCGATGTCGTGTGCGGCAAGCGCCTTTTCCAGCGCGGCTTCGTCATTGAAGGGAAGGGAGACGGTGAGTTCGCCGAGATCGCGCACCTGGCCAAGCAGGTTGCGGCGCGAAATGGTCTTGCCGTCGACGAGATCGACCAGCGTGTCGTCCACGGCGCCGTGGTAGCAGCCGTCGAAGACCAGCAGCTTGGCGCGACCGGTGACGGCGCGGGCGACGCGGATGGCAAAGCGGTTGGCATCGCTTGCCGTTGCGCCGAGCTGCCAGCGCGGCAGGCCGAAGCGCTCGACCAGCAGGCGGCCGACGATCTGGGCATCCGAGGAGGGCAGCATGGTGGTCAGGCCGCGTGTGCCGGCGTTCTTCAAAGCCTCTAGGACCGGCGCAGGACCGTGGCCGAACATCGCGCCGGTATCGCCAAGGCAGACATCGACGATACGGTTGCCGTCGAGATCGACGAGCTCGACGCCGCTTGCCTGATCGACGACGAGCGGGAAGGGGGTGGGCCAGTCGAGCATCCAATGCTGCGGCACGCCGTCGAAGAAGCCCGATGTCGCCTCGTCATGCGCCGCCTCACAGCGCGGCCGCTTCGCGCGAAAAACTTCAGCTTCCGCCTCGACAAGCGCGCGGGCGCGCGCCTCCAGGTTCGCCCTCTCCATCCCGATCTCCAGCTGGTTCATTCGATAAATGTGATCACATATTGTTTGATGTGATGTCAGCTGTCAAACGGCAAGATGGCTATAAGGATCCGACGATACGCAGCCAGTCATGCACGGAGGCGGCGGTCTGCCGTTGGGCGGCGGTCAGCGCGAGCGGGCCGCGGTCGCCCATGTCGCGCACTTCGCTCGGGCTCATGCCGAACTGGTGGCGGAATGCGCGGGAAAAGGCGGAAATATCAGGGAAACCACAGGCATAGGCAACTTCGCCCACGGTACGCTTGCCGTCATTCGTCAACAGGTCGAAGGCGGCGCGCAGACGGCGTGTGCGGATATAGTCGGTCACGCCGCCGACCGGCTCGAAAAGCCGGTAGAGCGTGGCGCGCGACAGACCGAACATCTTGCACAGATGATCGGGACCAAGGTCCTGCTGGGCGATGTTCTGCTCGATGTAGCGGCGGACCTCCATGATCACGGCGCCGCGCACGGTAGGGGCGGGCTGGCTGCGATTGCTGACCTGTGGCCCGATCAGGTTGGTGACGAGGTTTGCCGTCGCGGTGACGATCGCCGGCGCTTCGGCCTGGGTGATATCGGAGAGATCGTCGAAGAGCGCACGCAGGTGGCTGCCGATGAGCCGGGCCGTGCTGGTCGAGCGCTTCAGTACGAGACCGTGCAGTGCATCATTCTGCACGTCCTTGCTGAACAGCATGTGGCGCGGCAAGACGAGCGTGAGGTTGCGGCAGTGCTGTGTCTCCGATTGCATGGGACGCGACAGGTCGAAGAGGGAGATGTCGCCGGCCTCGACCAGGATCGTCTCGCCGTTGACGGTGCGCAGGTCGCTGCCTTCGAGCGTCACCTGCACGAAAATCAGATCGAGCCCGGTGCGGGCGATCCGGCGCATGTCGCGCGAGAACGTGTAGGTCGTGCCCGCCATGTCGGCGACGAAGAACAGCGCCGGTCCCATGAAATAGGTGGAAAGGTCGGCATGGAAATCGTCCGGCCGTTCCGGTGTCAGCAAGGTCGTGCGGAACACAGGGTCGAGGGTTTCGGCAAAGAGCTGGCTTGCGCGGCGCAGGTCAGGACCGGCCTGTGCGGTCACGGAGTTGGACGGCAGCTTGTCGGCAGGACTCATTGCGTCTCACGATTGTTGGCTGCGGGCATACACCTTTCAAGTCGGTGCGGCGGGCGAAGGTTCCCGGAAATTCGCAAGGCGTTGAAATTTGAGCGGTTTGGCATTGCGTATCATTCTTTTGTCGCTACGTCTCATATCGCGTTGTCAGACAATTGCCATGATTGACAGTTCGCGCCCACTCGAACCCCATGGAAAATAATGGGTCTATTCAGGCCCGCGGGCGCGCCGAAATGGAACATCGCGCCGGTTCGCATAGGGGGGCAGGCATGGATCAGGTCACATTCGACGATTGCTCGGTCGCGTTTCGCGTGCCGCCGTACCAGTTCTTGAGCGCTCCGGGCTTTGCCGAGGCGCGCGACAGGCTGATTGCCGGCAAGCTGGCGCTTTATGATGGAAACCATCTCTTCAACCGCCTTGTCCTCGAGGAGGGGCGGTTTCTGTGTTACCTCGCGGTGCTCGCGCTGCATGCTGGGCAGGACATCACGCAGTCCTCCACCTGGCTGACGCTCGGCCGGCTTCAGCGGGAGGTGACGGACCTCGGCATCGCCAGCCGCAACCGTGTCGAGGCGCAGGTCTCGTGCCTGCGCAAATACGGTTTTCTCTCCCAGCAGCCCCATGCGTCCGACCGGCGCGTCCGCCTGCTCGTGCCGAGCAACGCGCTTCTTGCGCGCGATGCCAGGGTGCTCGGTCTTCTGCTGGATGCGTTGTCGTCGTTCGGCCTGTCGCCCACCGAAGGGCGGAAGGGATCGCCCGATGCGGCGCTGCACAAGGGCATCCGCCGGGCGACACTCGGGCATCTGCCCGACATCAGCCGCCTCATCCGGCGCCATCTGCCGCTGGCGCCGTTTTTCGCGCATGACTGCGGCTACATGATCATGCTGCTGCTTCTGCGCGGCGCGCAGGAGAATGACGGCGCGGTCGTGACGACAGGCTATCAGCGGCTGGCAACGCAGACCGGCGTGTCACGCACCCATGTGCGCCGGATCGTCGAGGCGGCGCGCGATGCCGGGCTTGTCGAGACGGATGCGCGCGGCGGCCACGATATCAAGCTGACGCCGCTGATGTGGCATGCCGCCGATCGCTGGTTTGCCGATCAGTTTGCGCTGACCGATCTTCTGCTGCGCGAAGCGCTGGCTTAAGCGGCGGACCCGGCCGCTGCGAGCACGATCGCAAGGCCGATATGCGTAAGGTGATGCAGGCTCTGGTCAAGGCCGAACAGCCACCAAAAGGCTGTCTGGCGCGGTGTCAGCGCCTTTCTGTGGGTTGAAAGGCTCTTCAAGCGGTCGATGGCGCCGTGGATCAGCATGTCGGCGAGGCCGAGCCAGGCCAGCGGCGGCGCGATGGCGAGAAAGAGCGCCGCCGTCATAACACCATGCACGCCGGCATGGGCGGCAAGCGGCAGGAGCCAGCCTTTCGGCCGGTCCTTGCCCGCCGCCATCCAGTCGGTCTGCAGCAGAAAATCCGCCAGGAAGTGCTTGATCAGGAACGCCACCGATGCGGCGGCGATCCAGGCGGTAGAGATCTGCTCCGGTATGTCGATCATGTCTCTCCCGCCTGCCTTGCGGCAGAAAGAGGCGGCCTAGCGGCCGCCGGATTCGATGATGCCCTTGGTCAGGCTGCCCGTCGCCGGATAGAGCGGGATCAGGCAGGCCTGCAGAGCATGATAGATGTCCCCCTTGCCGGCGAAAAGGGTGTAGCTCGGCACGAGATCTTCCGTCAGCTCCTCATGCCAGCCGCCGCGGTCCTGATCGAGGAAATGGCGGGAAATGGCATCCCAGATCTTGCGGTACCAGATCTCGTGGAAATCGCTCGGCAGATGTTCGGCGAGGAAGGCAGCAGCACCGACGCCCTCGGCCATCGGCCACCACAGCTTGTTGCGCTTGGCGGGCTCGTCGGCCCAGTCGAGCGTATAGAAGAAGCCGCCCTTCTCCTTGTCCCAGCCGAGCGCGATGGACTGCGCAAAAAGCGCTTTGGCGGCGTCCGGCATCCAGTCGTGCTGTTTGCCACCCAGCGCATAGAGCTGGAGGATGAGGCGCGCCCATTCCAGCCAGTGGCCGGGCGTGGTGCCGGAGGGGCGAAACATCTCGTTGCCGCGATAGTCCTTGTCGAGCACCCAGTTCTCGTCGAAATGCTCGGGCACGCGGAAACCGTTTTCGCCCGCGCGGCGGCGGATGACGAGGTCGGCGATGCTTTCCGCCTTGTCGAGATAGCTTTTTTCGCCGGTCGCCTCGAAGGCGGCCATCAGGGCTTCGGTCAGATGCATGTTGGAGTTCTGGCCGCGATAGCCGGGAACCGGCGACCAGTCCGCCTCGAACTCTTCGGCGATGGCACCGTGCTTGGCGTCCCAGAAGCGGTTTTCGAGCACGTCGGTAACGTCGGCGATCATGCGGTCGGCGTCCGGATGGCCGGCGAGCTTGGCGCTGGAGGAGGCCAAAAGCACGAAGGCGTGGCCGTAACCCTGCTTGCTCGAATCGAGCAGGCCGGAATTGTCGAGCGACCAGTGGTAGCCGCCGCGTTCGGCGTCGCGATGCTTTTCCCAGAGGTATTTCATGCCATGGTCGACGATGTCATCCGAGCCCGGACGGCCGAGCAGGCTGCCGATCGCAAAGCAGTGCACCATGCGTGCGGTGGAATGGATACCGCGGATCGGGTTGCCGGCGTTGAGCGGCCGTCCTTCAGCGTCGAGTTCGTGGAAGCCGCCGAGCGGATTGAAAGCCCGGTTCTGGAAGAAATCGAACAGGCGGTTTGCTTCCCGCCAGAGCCATTGACGATGGTAGTCGCGTTTGCGCCAGGCCGTGCCAAGGTGTCCCATGATGCGTTCTCCTTTTTGTCGGTCCGCATTGTCGTTACCCATGCCGGGGCCGAACCGGAGCGCGGGGGGATTTGCCGTGGCGTGAGAGATCACGCACGGCCCGCAACACTCATGATGACGGCTGGCCTTCGACAGGTGGGGAGCGTTTTATGGCCCAGAACGCATGGCGTCGCAACCCGCCAGTGGCAGGTCTCATCTCAGGCTGGCCTGATCTACAGGCTCCGGGTTCCATCCCCCTTCAGAGGGAGATGCCCGTCAGCACCCTGACGATTTCCTCCGCGGCGCGGGCGACGCCCGCGGCCTTGTGCATTTTCACCGCATTCGCCTTGAGGCGCTTGTGCATGGCTTGATCGCCGAGCAGGCCTTCGATTGCGGCCGTGAGGTCGGCATCGCTCCAGTCATAGCGGTCGAGCCGCCGGCCGACGCCGGTTTCGGCGGCGCGGGCGGCATTGTCGTGACCGTCCCAGCAATAGGGCATGACGAGCGACGGCACACCGTAATAGAGCGCCTCGCAGAAGGAATTGTTGCCGCCGTGATGGATGAACAGGCTCGCCTGCTCGACCACCGAGGGCTGCGGAAACCAGCTGTCGATGAAGACATTGTCCGGCACGTCGCGATAGTCCTCGCGCCAGTGCCCGGCATTGACGAGGAAGCGATAGGGCAGTGTCGCGAAGACGGCGATCATGCGCTTCATCATCGCCACATCCATCGCGCCGAGCGAGCCGAAGCTTGTCAGCACGAGCGGGGCATCGTTGTGGCTGGCGAAACGCGGCGGCGTATAGGGGGCCTCGTGACGCACGCAGCCGTCGAGGAAAACGACGTTTTGCGGATCGAGCGGCGCGCGGCGCGCATGGCGGATGATCTCGGGCGCCAGGAGCAGGTTCAGCCATGGTGAGAGATCGAGGAATGTCGGAGCAGCCGGAGCCTTGAGGCCGCAGTCGGCCAGGAAGGCGGAAAAGCGTCGGTGGGCAGGGGCGACGGTTTTTTCGTAGCGGCTGGCAAATATGGTCCAAGCCTCGCGTTCATTGTCGCCGCAGCCGGAGAGATAGGGCGGGATGGCCTCGTCGGGAATTTCCGTCTCGGCGCAGGAGACGACGCGGATCCAGGGCACGCCGGCATTGGCGATGGCCGGGAACATCACGACGTTGTCGAGCACGATCGCATCCGGCTTCAGCCGGGCCAGAAGCTGGCGGAGCGGCTCCTCCACCCGCATCGCGGTATCGACGATCGCCTCCCAGGTTGGGCCGACATAGCTTTCGAGCTGGTCGAGCGGCGTCTGGCGGAAGGCGTCCTGATGGCGCTCGATGAAGTCCGTCCAGTCCGTCGGTGCGGCGTCCGCCTCGGTCAATTGATACTCGGCAAAACCGTATTCGGCAAAGACACCGGAAAAGCCGGGATGACAGAGGAAGACCGGGCGATGGCCCATGCGCCGCAGTTCCTGCGCGATGCCGACGCAGTTGAGGGCGGCGCCGTAGCTCGCTTCCGGAAAGAGGGCGATGGTCTTTGTTGGCGCCATGGAGGACTAACGCACGACAAGCTTGAAGGCGGGGGGGACGCCGCGGCCGGCGAGGCGGGGGCGCTGCGATTGGGAGAGCTGTATATGCACACGCATCAGATCGGCGGCAAGCTCCATCTGGCCGCGCTCGATCTGTTCGAGGATCTGGATATGTTCGAGGTTCGACTGCATCAGCCTGTAAGCATTGACGTGGCCGGCCGGCGGGCGGGCGCGGCGGCGGCGATGGTGGTTGGCGAGTGCTTCCGCCATGAAGGGATTGCCGCAGGAGCGGGCGATCAGCAGGTGGAAGTCGTAGTCCGTGCGGTCGAAGAGCTTGCGGTCGAAATTCGTCTCGTTCATGCCGCGCAGGATCAGCATGGACTGGCGCAGCGCCGTCATCGCAGGCATGTCGCGCTTGAAATCCGGCAGGGTCAGCGCCAAAGGCTCCGTCGCGAGACGGAACTCGTAGCTTTTCACCGCCGCGTCGCCGCTGATCGCGAAGTGTTTCAGCAGCCATTGCTGGCCGGCGCCGCGCTCGGCGAGGTTTTCCTCTGCCAGTTTCATCAATGCATTTTGTACCGTCTGGCGCGACACGTCATAGCGCCGCTGGAGGGCGGCGACGGTCTGGTTTTCAGCAATGCGCCCCGCGGCGAGGTCGCGCAGGATGGCGGCATAGATTTCACTGTCGCCGTCACCGTCCGCGATGTCTTCGAGCCGCGCAATCGCGGCCGGATCGACCGCCAGGAGATAGCCACCCTCGCTATCTGAGGTCACCATGTCGCGCTCTGCAAGTATCTGCAAAGCCTTGCGGATCGGCGTTCTCGAGACTTTGCAGAGCGAGGCCAGCGCCTGCTCCGCCAGCCGTTCCCCCGGTGCCATGCCGCGCTCGCCGGCGACATCCAGTATTTTTTGCGCCAATTCGACATGGCGGAAATTGGGGCGTTTCGGCTCGGGGGTCATTGTTCGCGTCTGCCTTCCATTGCCGTGCATGCTGCCCTTTGAGCGGTGCTTTCGCAAGTCCGGAAATACGCGGGCCACAAAAATGCATTTGGCCTATTGACGTATTTTTTTTCTAAATAATACTGCCAGCCGACAGGGAATGAGACCGGAGAACCGGCGCGCCCGTCGAAGAGGTTGGAACAACGTAAAACAAGGGAGTCTTCCGTGACCGTGAAGAACCGACTGACTGCGACCTGCGCGGCCGCGGCGCTGGCTGCCGCATGCCTTGCGGCGGGTACGGCATCTGCCGCCGATCTCGTCATCTCGAACTGGGCCGGTTACATGGCCCCCGATATCGCGGAGCAGTTCAAGGCCGCGACGGGACTGGAGATCGAGGTGGTCAATCATGCCACCAACGAAGAGGTGATGGGCAAGCTGATGGCGAGCGGCGGCAAGGGCTACGACGTCGTCTTCGTGTCCTCGCCCTTCGCCGAAATCCTGAACGGGCAGGGGCTGGCAGCCCCCATCGACAAGGCCGCCGTGCCGAACCTCGCCAATCTCTACCCGGAGGCGACGACGCTCGCCTATGATCCCGGCAACACCTTCTCGGTGCCCTACACCTGGGGTACGACGGGCCTGTGCTACCGTTCCGATCTCGTCAAGGACACGCCGGACAGCTGGCTGAACCTGCTCCAGCCGGCCGATGCGCTCAAAGGCAAGACGACGATGCTGGCGACCGACCGCTGGCTGATGGCGGCCGGCGAGCTCGCCAAGGGGTATTCGGTCAACGAGAAGGACCCGGCCAAGCTCGAGGAGGTGAAGACCCTGCTCATCGAAGCCAAGAAGACCCTACTCGCCTATGACGACACGACCTTCTACTCGAAGCTCGTCTCCGGCGAGGCCTCGCTGGTGCATGCCTGGGACGGCTGGTGCAATTACGGTATCACCGAGAAAAAGGACATCAAGTTCATCGTGCCGAAGGAAGGCTCCGACCTCTGGATCGACACGATCGTCGTGATGAAAAGCTCGGAAAAGCAGGAAGCGGCGATGAAGTTCATCAACTTCATCCTCGATGCCAAGAACCACGCCTGGGCCGCGCAGAACATTCTCTACAAGGTGCCGAACAAGGCGGCGATGGAGAGCCTCGACAAGGCGCTGTCCGAGCAGTATCCGACCATGG
>NZ_JBLZPK010000033.1:0-22917 GCF_049199905.1 Shinella sp. M27 | reverse complement strand
CCCCCCCCCCCCCCCCCCCCCCGCCGCCACGGGCGATTTTCTTCCTGACACCCATTCATGCGCGATGCCGTGACGGCATTGCGGGAGCGAAGCCTTGTCATTCAATGCCACCAGACCGAACCTGCTCGCCGCGCCCGGCGTCGCCTGGCTCGTCGCCTTCATGGTGGTGCCATGCGTGCTGGTGCTGAGCTATGCCTTCTTCCAGCGCGGCGTTTGGGGCGGGGTGGAATATACCTTCACGCTGGAGAATTTCGCCCGCGTCCTCGACCCGCTCTATGCGAAGATCTTTCTCAATTCCGCGCGCATCGCGCTGACGGCGACGGTCGTCGCCATCCTCATCGCCTATCCGGCGGCTTACGCGATTTCCCGTGCGCCAAAAATGTCGCAGCCGATTCTGCTGTTCTTTGCGGTGCTGCCCTTCTGGAGCAATTACCTGATCCGCACCTATGCCTGGATCGTGCTCTTGAACCGCGAGGGCCTGATCAACAACCTGCTGCGCTGGCTGGGTTACACCGGCGAGCCGCTGTCGATGCTCTATACCGAGAGCGCCGTCATCACCGGCCTCGTTTATAACTACCTGCCCTTCGTCATCCTCGCGATCTATTCCACGCTGTCGCGGTTGAACCCCGAGCTGATGGAAGCCTCGCGCGATCTCGGCGCCGGGCCGGTGCGCACCTTCCTGCGGGTCACGCTGCCGCTCACCCTGCCGGGCGTTGCGGCCGGCGGGGTCTTCGTCTTCGTGCTCTCCATCGGCAATTTCGTGACGCCGGCGCTGCTCGGCGGCGGGCGGTTCCAGATGGTCGGCAACCTCGTCTATGACCAGTTCCTGACCGCGAACGACTGGCCATTCGGCGCGGCACTCGGCGCGGCGCTGATCCTCACCATGATCGTGCTGCTTCTCCTGCAGGCCCGCGCCACGGCGCATGCCAGCGGCGAGCGCAAGGCGGAGGCGGCGCAATGAACGCCTCGTTTTCCGGCAAATTGCCGGGCCGCATCGTGCTGCTGCTGGTCTTCGGCTTTCTCTACCTGCCGATCGCCGTGCTCGTGCTGCTTTCCTTCAACGACAGCGGCTTGCCGACCTCCTGGTCCGGCTTCTCCATCCGCTGGTATGGCGCGCTGCTGGCCAACACGGACATCCTGCGCGCCGCCGGCAACACGCTCATCGTCGCGATCTTCGCCACCGTCATCTCCACCGTGCTCGGCACGCTCATGGCGCTCGGCATGGAGACGCGGCGCCGCAAGAGCAACGGGTTGGAAGCGCTCGCCTTCGCACCGATGGTCATTCCCGACATCGTGCTGGCCGTGGCGCTGCTCACCTTCTTCTCGCGCCTCGGGCTCGCGATGGGGCTGCACACCATCATCATCAGCCATGTCATCTTCGACCTTGCCTTCGTCTGCTCGGTCGTCAGGGCGCGGCTCAAGCATTTCGATTTTTCCATTGTCGAAGCCTCGCGCGATCTCGGTGCGTCGGGCTGGACGACCTTCTGGCGCGTCACCTTCCCGGTGCTGCTGCCGTCGATCGTTGCGGGCGCGCTGCTCGCCTTCACGCTCTCGGTCGACGAGTTCATCATCGCCTTCTTCACGGCGGGCGCCGGGCGCTCGTCCATTACCCTTCCCATGCAGATCTATTCGATGATCCGCTTCGGCATCACGCCCGAGGTCAATGCGCTCGCCACCATCGTCATGGGTGTCAGCGCGACGGCGCTTTTGATCTCGCAATGGCTCAACAGAGAACAGCAGGTCCCATGAACGCATCCAGCAATCCGATCCTGCGCATCGAGGGCGTCGGCAAGGCGTTCGGGCCGGTGACGGCGGTCGACAATGTGACGCTCGATATCCGCGAGAACGAGTTCTTCGCGCTGCTCGGCCCCTCCGGCTGTGGCAAGACCACGCTTCTGCGCATGCTCGCCGGTTTCGAAAGCCTGAATACGGGGCGTATTCTGCTGGAAGGCAAGGACATTTCCCCGCTGCCGCCGGAAAAGCGGCCGCTCAACCTGATGTTCCAGTCCTACGCGCTGTTTCCCCATATGACGGTCCGCCAGAACCTCTCCTACGGCCTCGAAATGGAGCGGCTCGACAAGGCCGAGATCCGCCGCCGGGTCGATGAGACCCTGGCGACGACGGACCTCACCGCATTCGCCGACCGCAAGCCCGAACAGCTCTCCGGCGGCCAGAAGCAGCGCGTGGCGCTCGCCCGCGCGCTGGTGAAGCGGCCGAAGGTGCTGCTGCTCGACGAGCCGCTGGGCGCGCTCGACAAGAAGCTGCGGGAAAAGATGCAGCTTGAACTGAAGCGCATGCAGCACGAGGCCGGCATCACCTTCATCATCGTCACGCATGATCAGGAGGAGGCGCTGGTCATGGCCGACCGCATGGCGATCCTCAGGGACGGCCGCCTGTTGCAGGTCGGCGCGCCGGAGGAAGTCTATGAGCGCCCGGCCGACCGCTTCGTCGCCAATTTCATCGGCGTGATGAACTTCATCGAGGGCACGGTCAGTGCGAACGGCTTTTTCCGCTCGGAAGGCCTTGAGGTGAAGGCTGCGGGCAATGCCGGCCCCGCAACGCTCGCGGTGCGCCCGGAAAACATCACCATCGGCCCGCCCGGCGACCTGCCGGTATCCGGCACCATCGTCGATATCGCCTATCACGGCCTCGACCGGGTGCTGCATGCCAAAACGGCCGCGACGGCCACGCCGCTTCAGGTCCGCATTCCCGCCAGCGGGGCCGGCAACTGGAAGATCGGCGATGCGCTGAGCCTCAAGATCGATCCGGTGAAATGCCGGCTCTTCCAATGAATAAAGAGGGGAACACCATGTCCAAGACCATCGCATTCTTCCCGGAAGCGGCCTTCGGCCCGGCGCTGAATTCCGTCGGCATCGCCCAGGCCGTCGAAGCACTCGGCCACAGGGCCGTCTTCCTCTCCGATCCCGGTTTCGTCTCGGTCTATGAGGGCTACGGCTTCGAGGCCCATGCGGTGAACCTTTCCGAGCCGATGCCGCCGGAACAGATGGCGAAATTTTGGGAGGATTTCATCAACGGCCACATCCCGAACTTCCGCAAATCGCCCTACGACCAGGTCGACAACTATGTGAAGGATTGCTGGACGGCGATCGTCGATAGCGCCAAATGGGCGCAGAAGGACCTGCCGGCCGTGCTGGCCAGGATCAAGCCGGACCTGATCTGCGTCGACAACGTCATCCTCTTCCCGGCGATCAAGCAATACGGCACGCCCTGGGTGCGCATCATTTCCTGCTCGGAAAACGAGATCGAGGATCCGAAGATCCCGCCGCATCTCTCCGGTTGCGGCGAGAAGGATTTTGCGGGCCATGCCGCCTATCGCGATCACTTCAACGCCGTGATCAAGCCGATCCACGACGATTTCAACGCCTTCCTCGGTGCGAACAACGAGGCGGCCTATCCGATCGGCCAGTTCTTCGAGGCCTCGCCCTTCATGAATCTGCTGCTCTATCCGGAGGCGGTGAAATTCGATCGCGAGCATCCGCTCGATGCGAACCGGTTCCAGTATCTCGAAGGCTGCGTGCGCAAGGAAAAGCCCTATGAGGTGCCGGCCTTTGCGGAAAACAACGACAAGCCGCTGATCTACATCTCCTTCGGCTCGCTGGGGGCCGGGGATACGGATCTTCTCAAGCGTCTGATCACGACCATCGGCAAGCTGCCCTACCGGGCGCTGGTCAATGTCGGCGATTACAAAGACCAGTACGAGAACCTGCCGGGCAACGTCATCGTCGACAGCTGGTTCCCGCAGCCCTCGGTGATCCCGCAGGTCGATGCGGCGATCCATCACGGCGGCAACAACTCGTTCACGGAGTGCCTCTATTTCGGCAAGCCGGCCATCATCATGCCCTATGTTTGGGACGGTCACGACAACGCAACCCGCGTCGACGAGACCGGCCACGGCTTCAAGATGCCGCGCTACGACTGGACGGATGCCGACCTCGCCGCAAAGCTGGAGGCCTGCGTCAACAGCCCGACCATGAAGACGCGCCTTGCCGCCACCAGCGCCCATATGCAGGCCCGCAACGGTCCGAAGAAGGCCGCCGGCATTCTCGACGAACTCGTGAAGACGGGTGCCTACAATGGTTGAGACGACAAATTCTTCGGCGCCGCATATCTACAATGCGACCACCTTTTCCGACCTCGTCGATTGGGGCGA
Organism: Shinella sp. M27; assembly: GCF_049199905.1. Classification (NCBI taxonomy): domain Bacteria; kingdom Pseudomonadati; phylum Pseudomonadota; class Alphaproteobacteria; order Hyphomicrobiales; family Rhizobiaceae; genus Shinella; species Shinella sp. M27. The sequence goes on along the minus strand of NZ_JBLZPK010000033.1, from coordinate 18,746 downwards.
CCAGCCGGACAGCCAGGAGGGGCAATCGCATTCCTCCGGCCGGCTCGTCTTCAAGGGGCCGAACAACCAGCCGGAATCCGGTATCTGGGTCTGCACGCCGGGCCGCTGGCGGCTGTCGATCCCGCGCGACGAATTCTGCCATTTCGTGGCGGGACGGGCAGTCTATCGCTCGGACGAAGGCGAGGTGATCGAGGTCGAAGCCGGCACCGTCGTCATGTTCCCCGGCGGCTGGACCGGCGAATGTACCGTCATCGAGACCATGCGCAACATCTACATGCTGGCCTGACGCAAAGAGACATTGAAAGGAAAGATCATGACCGCGACACCCCTGATGCGCAAGCCGCTGGAAGAAACCGACCTCAAGGACTGGGGTATCATCCCCACCATGATCGAGGGCGAAAGCCGCACCTCCGGCAAGGTCATCCACAAGGGTCCGAACGGCCAGTCCGAATGCGGCCTGTGGATCTGCACCCCCGGCAAATGGTTCTGCCACGTCACCAGCGACGAGTTCTGCCACTTCCTCGAAGGGCGCTGTACCTATGTGCACGAAAGCGGCGAGGTGATCGAGATCACCCCCGACACCGCCGCGTTCTTCCCGAAGGACTGGAAGGGTGAATGCACCGTCCATGAGACGGTGAAGAAAGTCTACATGATCCGCTGAGGCACGGAGCCCTGCCCCTCATCCGCCTGCCGGCACCTTCTCCCCGCAGGCGGGGAGAAGGGACTTGCCGTGCCCTCTCATCTCCCTCGCCCCGCTTGCGGGGAGAGGGCGGGGTGAGGGGCAAGCGCCGTTCCGATCCGCAGAACGTCAAGGAAATATCGCCATGTTCAACCCCGCCGAACCCGTGTTCTACCGGCATCCGGCCTATCTCCCCAGCCAGGGCGCGCGCCATCAGGTGATCGACCCCGCGACGCTCGTCACCGTCGGCACCATCGCCGATACGACGCTGGAGAACATGGAGGCCGTGCTCGATGCCGCTGCCGCGGCGCAGCGCGACTGGAAACGGCTCGACGCCAAGACGCGGGCGACGATCCTGCACCGCATCGCCAACCGCATCGAGGCGACCGACATGCGGCGCTGCGCGGAACTGATGTCGCGCGAGATGGGCAAACCCTATCCGGAGGCGATCGGCGAGGTGGCGAACTGCGCCGGCGCCTTCCGCTATTTTGCGGAAATGGCCCGCGATGAGGGCGGCAAGGTGGCGGGCACCACGCAGGCCGGCTCCTTCCAGCACGCTCGCTACGAAGCGCTTGGCACGAGCGTGCACATCATGCCGTTCAATTTCCCGATCCTGCTGATGTGCTGGACGGTCGCGGCGTCGCTCGCATCCGGCAATGCCTGCATCATCAAGCCTGCGCCGGCGACGACGCTCTCGACCCTGGCCTTCATGCCGGTTTTCGAAGCGCTGCCCGAAGGCCTCATTGCCTGCCTGCCGGGTGGCATCGAGCTCGGCAGCGCCTTGATCGCCTCTGCTAAAACCCATGCGGTGGCGTTCACCGGCTCCGTTGCGGCAGGCAAGGCTGTGGCGATGGCCGCCGCAGCGCAGATGAAGCCCGCCGTCATCGAGGCGGGTGGCTCGGATCCGATGATCATAACCGCAAATGCACCGCTCGATGTCGCCGCCGCCGGCGCCGTCACGGCCGCATTCCATATGTCCGGCCAGGTCTGCACCTCGGCGGAGCGGTTCTTCGTCGTCGATGCCGTGCATGACGCTTTCATCGAAAAGTTCGCCGCCGAGACGCGGCGTCTGCGCATCGGCAACGGCCTCAGCCGGGCCGAGATCGGCCCGCTCGTCAGCGAGGCGGCGCGGGACAAAGTCATCCGGCTGGTGGAGGACGCCAAGGCCAAGGGCGCGACGGTGGTGCTCGGCGGAAAGATCCCGGACAGCGAGCCGACGGGCTGGTTCTACGAGCCGACCATTCTCACAAACTGCACGCCCGACATGGCGATCCTGCGTGAGGAGTGTTTCGGCCCGGTCGCCGCCGTCATGCGGGTGAAGGATTTCGACGAAGCGATCGAACGGGCCAATGACAGCGAATTCGGCCTCGGCGCTTCCGTCTTCACCACCTCGCTCGAAGAGGCGATGGAGGCGGCGGACCGGCTGGAGGCCGGCATGGTCTGGGTCAACAATCCGCTCATCGACAACGATGCGCTGCCATTCGGCGGCTGGAAGAAATCCGGTCTTGGCCGCGAGCTGTCGAAACTCGGCCTCGATGCCTTCCGCCGCTCGAAAATGGTCATCATCGACCACAAGCCGGTGATCCAGGGCTGGTGGTATCCCTATCCGGACGACTGGTTTTACGAGGAGGGCGGGCGCAAGCACGTTTGAAGGACGAGCCGCTATTTTCTACGGAAAGCTGTTTGGAGGCGGCAATCCAGCCCTTCAACCGTGGAAAGGGAAAATTTCGTATCGCGAAGTCTGCCGCATGACAGAAGTATGAAACGCGAATTTACGAGTATGGCGAAATTGAGAATAAATACCCTACCAAACTTATAGGGATCCTATATAACTCCCTTCCAGAGAAAAGGGCGGGCATGACTGCACGCCTCCGGAAGGCTCGAAAACGGGCCTCCAAGAAGGGATGATGGCGAATGAGCAATGCGAAACTCGACGGCCGTTCCACCTATGGCGCGCTTGGCGCCATCAACGATCGTCGTGCACGCCGTGCCGAGCGGCAGATCCTCATCAGCAACATCGCCGTCGTCGGCGCTTTCCTCTTCGTCAGCGCTGTCATTTTCGGCTTCGTCGGCTGATATCGGCCGCCATTCGGACTAGGTGGCAATAGCGCCAGCCAGGGCGGTTGTGGCGCTTGTAGCGCTTGTAGCCGTTTTCATTCTTTCACGACATTTGTTGGCCGAGACCCGGACACGGTTTTCCATTGTCCGCCCCGCGCATGCGCATCGCACGCTCGTTATTTCTGCTTTGGCCAGAGCGCGAATGCCCGAAACGAGGCAAGCCGCGCGCAAAAACCCGGTCCACCTGACAAAATTTTGTCGCGGATGTGGAAGAGACGGGGTAGTTGATCGTCATAGTCGCAGTGCCGATACTGAAAGCCTGATTGATGTCCGACCTTTTGAAGCGTTTTGCCGCCTATTATCGCCCGCACCGTGGCCTATTCGCGCTCGATTTCACGTCCGCCGTCGCGGCCGGCCTGCTGGAGCTTGCCTTCCCGGTTGCCGTGACGCTGTTCATCGACCGCCTTCTGCCCACCGGCCAGCTCGAGATGATCGCGCTTGCCGCTGTCGGCCTTTTTCTCATCTATCTCTTCAATGCAGGCCTGCAGGTCATCGTTACCTATTGGGGCCACATGCTCGGCGTGCGCATCGAGGCCGAGATGCGCCGCAAGGCCTTCGATCATCTGCAAAAGCTTTCCTTCGGCTATTTCGACAACCAGAAGACCGGCCATCTCGTGGCGCGGCTGACCAAGGATCTCGAGGAGATCGGCGAGGTCGCCCATCACGGACCGGAAGACCTCTTCATCGCCATCATGACGCTGGTCGGCGCCTTCATCCTGATGCTCTGGGTGCATGTGCCGCTGGCGCTGATCACCGCCGTCATCGTGCCGCTGACGGCCTGGGTCACCACGCATTACGGCGCGCGCATGACGACGACCTGGCACGCGCTCTATGGCCGCGTGGCGGACTTCAACGCCCGTATCGAGGAGAATGTCGGCGGCATCCGCGTGGTGCAGGCCTTCGCCAACGAGGATCACGAGCGAAAACTGTTTGCCGAGAGCAACAACAATTATCTCACGACCAAGATGCAGGCCTACAAGGTGATGGCGGCATCTGCCTCGCTCTCCTACCTCTCTATGCGCTTCGTGCAGGTCGTGGTGATGCTGGCGGGCGCGTGGTTCGTGGTGCATGGCGAGCTTTCGGCCGGCGGCTTCGTCGGCTTTCTGCTGCTGATCAACGTGTTCTTCCGGCCGATCGACAAGATCAACTCGATCATCGAGACCTATCCGAAGGGCATTGCCGGCTTTACGCGCTACACGAAGTTCCTCGACACAGAGCCCGATATCCGCGACCGCGCGGATGCGAAAGAGGTGAGCCGCCTCAATGGTGATATCGAATATCGTGACGTCGGCTTCGGCTACAGCGCCGACAAGGCGGTGTTCGACGGGCTGAGCTTGTCGATCAAGGCGGGTGAGACCATCGCTTTCGTCGGCCCCTCCGGTGCCGGCAAGACGACGATCTGCTCGCTTCTGCCGCGCTTCTACGAGATCACGGCGGGCACGATCGCCATCGACGGCATCGATATCAGGGACATGACGCTCAGGTCGCTGCGCTCCAATATCGGCATCGTGCAGCAGGACGTCTTCCTCTTTGCCGGCTCCGTGCGCGAAAACATCGCCTATGGCCGGCTCGATGCGACGGAAGCGGAAATCCTGGATGCGGCCCGACGCGCGCGCCTCGACGACGTGATCGCCAATCTTGCCGACGGGCTCGACACCGTCATCGGCGAGCGCGGCGTGAAACTCTCGGGTGGCCAGAAGCAGCGGCTTGCCATCGCGCGCATCTTCCTGAAGAACCCGCCGATCCTCATTCTCGATGAGGCGACGTCGGCGCTCGACACGGAGACGGAGCGGGCGATCCAGCAGTCGCTCGCCGAGCTTTCGGCCGGACGCACGACGCTGGTCATCGCTCACCGTCTGGCGACCATCGCCAATGCCGACCGTATCCTCGTCGTCGATGATGGCCGCATCGTCGAGAGCGGCAACCATGCCGATCTTATCGCGAAGAAGAACGGCCGCTACCGCAATCTCCAGGCGGCCCAGAGCGAAGGCGGATCGGTGCATCCGTTCCAGCTCAAGGGATAGGCGCGGGCTTTCGCGGCCCCGCCCACTGCTATTCGATGTCCATCGCCCGCTTGTGTTCGGCGACCTCGGCAAGCAGCCAGTCCTGGAAGACGCTGGCGCCGGCCTTGTTGCCGACGCTGCGGCGCTGCTGGAGATAGTAGCCGGCCGGATAGGCATGGCGGGCGGCAAAGGGGGCGACCAGCTTGCCCTGCCGCAACAGGTCTTCCGCCATGATCGTATCGGCCAGCGCCACGCCGGCACCATTCATCGCCTCGCGCATGATGAGCGTGCAGTCGTGCAGGGTGGAGCTCGCCGGAATGCCGGCGTCGGAAACGCCTTCCTGCTCCAGCCATTGTTTCCAGCGCGTCGTCTCGCATTCGTGGATGATATGGTGGTGCACGAGATCGGCCGGCGAACGCAGTGGTGCCGGCCCTTCCAGCAGAGAAGGCGCGCAGACCGGAGTCAGCAGCAGCGGGATCATCAGCGTCAGGGCCGGGCCGGCCTTGTAGACGAACTCGTCGATGATGGCGAGGTCGACATTGGTCCGCTTGCCCGAGGTGGAGATTTCCAGATCGACGCTCGGATGCAGGCGGCGGAAGTTCGGCAGGCGATCCGCCAGCCACAGATTGAGGAAGGTCGGCTCGCACATCAGCTTGACGCGCTGCGCCTTGTGGCTGCGCGGCCCGTCCTGAAGGCTCACATCCTCCGTCGCGCGCCAGATCGTCTCGAAGGCCTCCGAAAGCGTGCGGGCATAGTAGGAGCCGCGCATCGTCGGCGTCACCTGGCGGAAGCCGCGCTCGAACAGTTCCTGTCCCAGCGTCTTTTCCAGAGTGCGGATGTGCCGGCTGACTGCCGAGGGCGTCAGATGCAGCTCTTCCGCCGCGTCCTTGATGCTGCCGAGGCGTGCGGCGGCCTCGAAAGCGCGCATGCCGTTGAGTGAAGGTAGGGCCATGGCGGGACCATGGATTATCACCTGAGTTTTTGTCAATCGATATGGTCGAAATTGACGCTTGAACGCCCGCCCCCTTCGGCGCTACCGATTTGAAACGAGCCTCTAAGTCGCCATGAGAAAACGTTTATTTGCTCTGGCACCCATTCGCCATCGGTGATGGCTGGTTTCCGGCACGGCTATCGTTTGCGGACTGGCGAGATATATCGCCCGCGCGGTGGGACATGTCCGTGCAGCCAGCCTTGCGTTGCTGTAACAGGAAGTAGTCTTCATGCCCCAATCGCCCGTCCCGGTCTTCGAAGCGGCTGACGCCATCGCCAAGGATGCGCCCGTCATCGTGATCCTGAAAGCCGACGGAAAGGGCCTTGGCCCGCGCGCCGCAGAGCTCGATGCCGCGGCCGGCGGGATCGTCTCACGCGCCTGTTCCGCCGCTGCCGATGCCGGCACTTGCATCGACCTCGTTCCGCCGCAGGGTGTCGCGGCTCACCGCATTATCGTGCTTTCGCTCGGCAAGGCCGAGGCCGTCAGCGCGCTCTCGCTGGCAAAGGCCGGCGGCAGCCTTGCCGCGCATCTGGAAGACAAGGGCGAGGCTGCGGCGACGCTGGTCCTCGATCCCATCGCGGGTGCGGCCCTTTCGGAGGCCGAAATCCTCGCCCGTGTCGCGCTCGGCCTGCGGCTCAGGCGCTATCGCTTCGACCTGCGCAACAAGCGGCGGATCGCGGCCGACGACAAGGCCTGGAAAATCCAGCTGGTCGGCGCGGACAAGACCGCGCTCGATGCCGCGCTGGTGCGGGCCAATGCCGTGGGCGAAGGCGTCGAATATGCCCGCACCCTCGTCAACCTGCCGCCGAACCATCTCCACCCCGACAGTTTCGCCGAGCATCTCGAGCCGCTGCGCGCAGCCGGCATCGAGGTCGAAGTTCTGGACGCCGACCGGCTCAAGGATCTCGGCATGAACGCGATCCTGGCGGTCGGTTCCGGCTCGGTGCGGGCGCCGAAGATCGCGGTTTTGCGTTATCGCGGCGAGGGATCCGGCGAGCAGCCGCTCGCCTTCGTCGGCAAGGGGGTCTGCTTCGATTCCGGCGGCCTCTGCATCAAAGGCGGCGCGCAGATGTTCGACATGAAGGCCGATATGGGCGGTGCCGCCGCCGTCGTCGGCCTCCTCCTGTCGCTGGCGCGGCAGAAAAGCCCGGTTCATGTCGTCGGCGTTCTCGGCATCGCCGAGAACCTGCCTTCCGGCACGGCGCTGAAGCCGCGCGAGATCATCACCACAGGCTCGGGCCAGACGGTCGAGGTGTTCGATACCGATGCGGAGGGACGGCTGATCCTCGCGGATTGCCTCTACTATACCGCCATGCGCTTCGAGCCGTCTGCTATCGTCGATCTCGCAACGCTCACCTATTCCGTCATGCGCGGTCTCGGCTCGATCTTCGCCGGTCTGTTCAGCACCGATGATGCGATTGCCGCCCAGATGATTGCGGCCGGCGAGGTCGTCGGCGAGCGCTTCTGGCGCCTGCCGCTTGACCCGGCCTATGACGAGGGCTTGAAATCGCCGCTCGCCGACCTGCGCCACCATGCCAAGGACATGGAGGACGGTGACGCGCCCTATGCGGCGGCCTTCCTGCGCCATTTCACGGAAGGCCGCCCCTGGGTGCATCTCGATATTGCTGGCAAAGAACTTTTCCCGGAGGATCGTCCGTTCGGCCGGGAAGGCGCCAGCGCCTTCGGCGTGCAGATGCTGGAGGAATGGGTGCAGACGAACAGGCTGGGCGCCTAGGCGGCCATGGGAGGAGGAAACATGGCGGCTCATATCAACAGCATCGAGGGACGCGCGCCCTTCCGGGGTTATGAAACCTGGTATCGGGTGACCGGCGATCTCGGCAGCGGCAAGCTGCCTCTGGTCATCCTGCATGGCGGTCCGGGCGTCGCCCATAACTATGTCGATGCCTACAAGCTGCTCGCCCGCGATGGCCGCGCCGTCATCCATTACGATCAGCTCGGCTGCGGCAACTCCACCCTGCTGCCGGAAAAGGGTGCCGATTTCTGGACGCCGCAGCTCTTCATCGACGAGCTGGAAAACCTCGTCGACCATCTCGGTATCCGTAGCGGCTTCCATGTGCTCGGCCAGAGCTGGGGCGGCATGCTGGGTTCCGAATATGCCGTCCTGCAGCCCGATGGCCTCGCGTCGCTGACCATCGCCAATTCGCCCGCTTCCATGAAGCTCTGGGTCGAGGAGGCGAACCGCCTGCGCGCTGACCTGCCGCAGGATGTACAGGACACACTGACGCGGCACGAGACGGCTGGCACGACGGATCACGCCGACTATCAGGCGGCGACCATGGTCTTCTACGAACGGCATGTCTGTCGCATCGTGCCGTTCCCGCCGGAGGTGACGGCGAGCTTCGAGCAGGCGGCGCGCAATCCCACCGTCTATACGCTGATGAACGGACCGAACGAGTTCCACGTCATCGGCACGCTGAAGACCTGGAGCGTCATCGACCGCCTGCCGTCCATCGACGTGCCCACGCTCATCATTTCCGGACGCTACGACGAAGCCACACCCGCCACGGTGCAGCCCTTCAAGGACGGCATCAAGGGCGCGCGCTGGGAGATATTCGAACAGTCCAGCCACATGCCGCATGTCGAGGAGCAGGAAGACTGCATGCGGGTCGTCGGCGACTTCCTTAATCAGAACGATCGATAGAAAAGGGGACAGATATGAAAAAACTGCTTTTGACGGCGTCGGCCGTCGCCCTCCTCGCCGGCGCGTCGCTCGCCCCGGCGCAGGCCGAATATCTCAAGGAACATCGCGGCGGCACCATGCGCCTGCTCGCCCGCTCGGCGGCCGGCACGCTCGATCCGCATATCAACTACACCGACCAGGGCTGGCAGATGTACCAGCCGATCTATGACGGCCTCGTCGCCTTCCGCAAGGCCGAGGGCATGGACGGCTTCACCATCGTTCCCGATCTCGCCGAGGCGCTGCCCGAAGTCACCAATGACGGCAAGACCTTCACCTTCAAGCTGCGCAAGGGCGTCATGTTCTCCAACGGCCAGGAGGTCGGCGTGAAGGACGTGGTCGCCTCGTTCCAGCGCATCTTCAAGGTCTCCGGCCCGACTTCCGGCACCTTCTATGCCGGCATTGTCGGTGCCGACAAATGCCTTGCCGACACCAAGAGTTGCACGCTGGAAGGCGGCGTCGTGGGTGACGAAGCCGCCGGCACGGTGACGATCAACATCGTCAAGCCGGATGCCGAACTTCTCTACAAGCTCGCGCTGCCCCATGCCGTGACGCTGCCTGCCGATACGCCGGCCGAGGATGCCGGCTCCGTGCCGATCCCGAGCACCGGCCCCTACATGATCTCGGCCTTCGACCCCAACAAGGGCATGACCGTCTCGCGCAATCCGCATTTCAAGGAGTGGAGCGCTGACGCCCAGCCGGACGGCTACCCCGACGTGGTGCAGTACGATTTCGGCCTTTCGGAAGAAGCGGCCGTGACGGCGATCCAGAACGGCGAAGCCGACTGGATGTTCGACGCCTTGCCGAGCGACCGCCTGGGCGAACTCGGCACCAAGTACAAGGACCAGCTGCACATCGCGCCGCTGTCGGCCTGGTGGTACGCGCCGCTCAACACGCGCCTCGCCCCCTTCGATAACGTCAAGGCCCGCCAGGCGGTCGCCTTCGCCATCGACCGCAACACGCTGGTCAAGCTGTTCGGCGGCAAGGTTCTCGCTTCGCCGGTCTGCCAGGTCCTGCCGCCGGACTTCCCCGGCCATGTCGACTATTGCCCCTATACGAAGGATCCGGGCGCCAAGTGGTCGGCGCCTGATCTGGACAAGGCCAAGCAGCTGGTCGAGGAATCCGGCACCAAGGGCCAGAAAGTCACGATCATCGTCGAGGATACCGCGGTTTCCCGCTCGATCGGCGTCTATCTGCAGAGCGTGCTGACGAGCATCGGCTATGTCGCCGACGTCAAGCCGATTTCCGCCAATATCCAGTTCACCTATATCCAGAACACCAACAACAAGGTGCAGATGTCGGTAACGCAGTGGTACAAGGATTATCCGGCAGCCTCCGACTTCCTGCATATCCTGTTCGGCTGCGCCTCGTTCCGCGAAGGTTCGGACGCCTCGATCAACATTGCCGGTTTCTGCGATGCGAAGATCGATGAGAAGATGCAGAAGGCGCTCGACCTCGGCGTGACCGACCAGGTTGCTGCGGATGCGATGTGGGCGGAGATCGACCGTGAAGTGACCGACCAGGCCCCGGCCGTCGGCCTCTTCACGCCCAAGCGCCTCGACTTCGTCAGCAAGCGCCTTGGCAATTTCCAGTTCAACCGTCAGTTCAACTGGATGATCACCCAGTCCTGGGTGCAGTAAGACCCGCCGGAGGGGTTTGCGTGTCGAATGAAGCCGTTGCCGTGCAGCGCCGGACGCGAGGGCCTTGGGCCCTCGCTTTTGCGCGATTGAGACGCAACAGGGCCGCCATGGCGTCCCTGGCCATTGTCGTCGTCATCGTCCTTTCCTGTCTCAGCGCGCCGCTTTACGCGCGCTGGGCGGGCGTGGACCCGTTCACATCGACGCTCGATGCCGTCATCCATGTCGATGGCGTCGAAGTGCCGGTGATGGAGGCCTCCACCGAAGGTCTCGGCCTCGGCTACACGCCGATCGGCCCGACCTGGGAGCTCGGCAATTATTTCCTCGGCGCGGACAACCAGGGCCGGGACGTCATGGCGCGCCTGCTCTATGGCGGGCTGAGTTCGCTGATGATCGCCGCCGCCGCCACGGTCTTCACGCTGATCGTCGGCACGACGGCCGGTCTCGTCGCCGGCTATTTCGGCGGTGTCACCGATACGATCCTGTCGCGCCTGCTCGATATCCTCTGGGCCTTCCCGATTTATCTCCTCGCGATCTCGCTATCCATCGTCACCATCACCGCCGGCATTTCCATCGGGCCGGTTACCATCGAGTCCGGCAGTCTCTGGCTGCCGGTGATCATCATCGGCATCGTCTATGTGCCCTATGTGGCGCGGCCCATTCGCGGCCAGGTGCTGTCGCTGCGCAACAGCGAATTCGTGCTGGCCGCGATCAATCTCGGCGTGCCCGGCTGGCGCATTCTCTGGCGCGACATCCAGCCGAACATCACGACGACGCTCATCGTCTTCGTGCCGCTGATGATGGCGCTGAACATGCTGACGGAATCGGCCTTGTCCTTCCTGTCGATCGGCGTTCAGCCGCCGGCCGCAAGCTGGGGCACGATCATCCAGGACGGACAGGCGCTGCTCTACACCCGTCCGCTCGTGGCGCTGGCGCCCGGCATTGCCATTGCGCTGGCCGTGATGGCGCTCAACGTCTTCGGCGACGGTCTGCGCGATGCGCTCGACCCGCGCTCGAAGGTTCAACTGGGGCGTACCTGATGATCTACGCCATCCTGCGTCGCTTTGGTCAGATGCTGTTCGTGATGTTCGGCATTTCCGTCATCGTCTTCCTGATCTTCTTCGCCACGCCCGGTTCCGATCCCGCCGCGCGCATTGCCGGCCGCAACGCCTCGCCCGAGGTGCTGGAGGCTGTGCGCCACTCCTTCGGCTTCGACCGGCCGCTCTATGTGCAGTACGGCCTGATGATGCAGAAGATCTTCGTCACCGGCGATCTCACCTCCTTCGTCAATCGCGGCTGGAAGGTCGTGCCCGCCGTGCTCGATGCGATCCCGGTCACACTGTCGCTGGTGTTCGGCGCGGCGATCCTATGGGTGGTGGTCTCCGTGATCATCGGCATCGTGGCGGCGGCCACGCGGGACAGCTGGCTGGACAAGCTCCTGATGGCGCTCGGCCTGATCGGCATCTCCATGCCCGTCTATTGGCTGGGCGAGGTGATGAACCTCATCACGCAGAGCCGTTATCACGACACCTGGCTGTTCTCGTGGGTACCGCCGCTCGGCTACAAGCCGCTGATGAGCGATCCCAAGGGCTGGTTCCTGACGCTGGTCATTCCGTGGATCACGCTCGCCGTGCTCTATATCGGCATCTATGGCCGCGTGCTGCGCGCCGCGATCATCGAATCCATGCAGGAGGACTTCATCCGCACCGCGCGGGCGAAGGGTCTTTCGGAGACGCGCATCCTGCTGCGCCACGCGCTGCGCACCTCGCTGATTGCCTTCGTCACCCTGTTCGGCCTGGATTTCGGCGCACTCGTCGGCGGTTCGGCCCTGCTGACCGAGGTGGTGTTCGGCCTCAACGGCATCGGCAAGCTCACCTATGACGCGATGCAGAACCTCGATCTGCCGATGATCATGGCGACGGTGATGTATGCCTCGATGTTCGTGGTCATCGCCAATGCGGTGGTCGATTTCGTCTATATCCTTCTCGATCCCCGCGTGAGGACGTCATGATGCTCTCCGTGCGTGACCTCAAGGTCTCGTTCCGCACCGAAGACGGCCTCGTGCGGGCCATCGACGGCGTCTCCTTCGATCTCGAAGAGGGCGAAATCCTCGGCGTCGTCGGCGAATCCGGCTCCGGCAAGACCGTCTCGCTGCTCGCGGTCATGGGATTGATCACCGATCCCAACGCGACGATCGAAGGCTCGATCCGCTACAAGGGCCGCGAACTGATCGGCCTGCCGGCGAAGGAGCTGCGCCGCCTGCGCGGCAACGAGATCGCCATGATCTTCCAGGACCCGATGACGGCGCTGACGCCGGTCTATACGATCGGCTGGCAGATCGCCGAACAGATCCGCGCCCACCGGAACATCAGCAAGGCGAAGGCACTGGACCGGGTGGAGGAACTGCTCGCCGAAGTGAACTTTCCCAATCCGCGCGAGGCGATGTCGCGTTATCCGCACCAGCTGTCCGGCGGCATGCGCCAGCGCGCCGTCATCGCCATGGCGCTCTCCTGCAACCCGGCGCTGCTCGTCGCCGACGAGCCGACGACGGCGCTCGACGTCACCGTGCAGGCCGGCATTCTCGATCTCGTGCGCAAGCTGCGCGCCACCTATAATTCGGCGGTCGTCTTCATAACGCATGACATGGGCGTGGTGTCCGAACTCGCTGACCGGGTGATGGTTATGTATGCCGGGCGCGTGGTGGAGCGCGGCAGCCGGGCCGCGTTGTTTTCCGATCCGCGCCATCCCTATACCCGCGCATTGCTCGGCTCGATCCCCCCGTTGACTGGCGAGAAACCGCGCCGCCTGCCGGCCATTCCCGGCTCGCCGCCCTCGCTGCTGCGCCTGCCGCAGGGCTGCGCCTTCGGACCGCGCTGTCCCGTGCGTTTCGACGACTGCGCGGCCGAAAAACCCGCCCTTGGGGATGGCCTCCACGCCGCCGCCTGCCTTCGGGAGGTGCAAGCATGAGCGACATGATGACGACGACAGAAGGCCCCATCCTCGAAACCCGCGCGTTGATGAAGCGCTTTTCGATCGGCACGCGCTTCTCGGCGGAGGGCCGGCGGACCGTTCATGCCGTCGATAATGTTTCGCTGACGGTGCGGCGCGGTGAAACACTCGGCCTCGTCGGCGAATCCGGCTGCGGAAAATCGACGCTCGCGCGCTGCCTTGTCCGGCTCTACGATATTACCGGCGGCCAGCTGTTCTTCGAGGGCGACGACATCACCGGCAAATCGCTACGGGAGATGCGCCCGCTCCGCCGCCGTCTCCAGATGGTGTTCCAGGATCCCTCCGCCTCGCTCAATCCCCGCCGCCGCGTCGGGGATCTCGTCGCCGAGCCGCTGCGCATCCACACCAGGCTCTCGTCCGCCGAGATCGACCGGCGGGTCGCGGAACTCTTCGATATCGTCGGCCTCCTGCCGGATCATGTTAAACGCTATCCGCATGAATTCTCCGGCGGCCAGCGCCAGCGCGTCGGCATCGCCCGCGCCATCGCCCTCAATCCGGACCTCGTGGTGCTGGACGAGCCGGTTTCGGCGCTCGACGTGTCGGTGCAGGCACAGATCGTCAACCTGCTTGCCGATCTCCAGGAAAAGCTCGGCCTCACCTATATCTTCATCGCCCATGACCTGTCGGTCGTGCGCCAGGTCTCGACGCGCATCGCGGTGATGTATCTGGGCTCGGTGGTCGAGGAAGGTCCGGCGGAAGCGGTGTTCTCCGCGCCGGCCCATCCCTATAGCCAGGCGCTGATCTCGGCCGTGCCGGTGGTGGAGACGACGCCGGGCGGATCGCGCAAGCGCATCCTGCTGACCGGCGATGTGCCGAGCCCGCTCAACCCGCCCTCCGGCTGCCGCTTCCACCCACGCTGTCCGATTGCCCAGGATCGCTGCCGCACCGAGCGCCCCGAGCCGCAATCCTTCGGCGCGGGCCGGAAGGTCGCCTGCCATTTCCCGACGCTATAGACGGCGGCTTTCGGGACAAAGACGTAAAAGGGAGCACGCGAACTGCTCCCTTTTTTCGTAGAGGGCACTCCTCAATCCGGGAGTATTTTTCTCTTCCCGGTACGATCTTTCTCCCTGTCACCTTTGAAGCTCCCGACTGCTTTTCGCGCCACGACATCGTGCTTGCACGGGCATAGGGCCGTGCGCTCTCTGCAGGTTCACAACCATCGCCTTGACAGCATTCCATGCGCCCTCATATATAAACGAAGAATTCACATAGAAATTGCGCGAAGCTTTCAGGTTTGGCGCGGGGGGGAGAAAATGGACGACAACGGACTGTTGGCCGGCCTGACCGTAATCGATATGAGCCAGTTTCTGTCAGGGCCCTATTGCTCGCTGCGGCTGCTCGATCTTGGCGCCCGCGTCATCAAGATCGAGCGGCCCGACGGCGGCGATCTTTCGCGGCGGCTCTATCTCAGCGATACCGAGGTGGGTGGGGATTCGACGCTGTTCCACGCCATCAACCGCGGCAAGGAAAGCCTCGGAATTGATCTGAAGAATGCCGAGGATCTGGCTTTCCTGCGCAAGCTGATCGGTGAGGCCGATGTTGTCATCCAGAATTTCCGGCCCGGCGTCATCGAGCGGCTCGGCCTCGACTACGAGACGGTGAAGGCGATCAATCCGGCCATCGTCTATGCGTCGATCAGCGGCTATGGCGAGGAGGGCCCCTGGGTCATGCGGCCGGGGCAGGACCTTCTCGCGCAGGCCCGCTCCGGGCTGATGTGGCTGAACGGCGACGAGCAGCAGGGGCCGGTGCCCTTCGGTCTGGCGGTTGCCGACATGCTGGCCGGCGCCAATACCTGCCAGGGCATTCTCGCGGCGCTGGTGCGCCGGGGCATTTCCGGCAGGGGCGCGCATATCCAGACCAGCCTGCTGGAAAGCCTCGTCGATTTCCAGTTCGAGGTGCTGACCACCCATCTGAACGACGGTGGCCGCAAACCGAAACGCTCCGGCTTCCGCAGCGCGCATGCCTATCTGTCCGCGCCTTACGGGGTCTATCCGGCCAAGGACGGTTATCTCGCGATCGCCATGACGCCGCTCGGCCGCTTGCAGGACCTGCTGGATCTCGAAGCGCTCGCGGTCTATCGCGACGACGCCAAGGCCTGGTTTACGGAGCGCGATACGGTCAAGCAGATTATCGCGGCGCGCATCGCGACCGAGACGGTCGATCACTGGCTTTCCATTCTCGAGCCTGCCGATATCTGGTGCTCGAAGGTGCTGGAATGGCCGGATCTGTTGACGAGCGAAGGCTTCCAGATCCTCGACATGCTGCAGACGGTGACGCGGGAAGACGATGTCGCCATCGGCACGACGCGCTGCCCCATCCGTGTCGATGGCGCGCGGCCGTCCGGCGGCCGGGCCGCGCCGCGCATCGGCGAACACACGGCGCGCATTCGAGAGGAATTCGCATGAGCGCGATCACCCTGAAAGGCATGACATGGAGCCATCCGCGCGGTTACGATCCGATGGTGGCCTGTTCCGAGGATTGGCTGAAGCGGACCGGCGTGCGCATCGAATGGGACAAGCGCTCGCTGCAGGATTTCGAGAGTTTTTCGGTCGAAGAGCTTGCCCGCCGCTACGATCTCATCGTGATCGATCATCCGCATGTCGGCCAGATCACGGCGGAGAATTGCCTTGCGGCGCTGGACCTACCGGGCCGGGAGGCGGATTTCGCAGCCCTTGCCGCCGGCAGCGTCGGCGCGTCTTTTCCAAGCTACAACTGGCAGGGCGCGCAATGGGCCTTTCCGATCGACGCCGCCACGCAGGTGCTAGCCTATCGACCGGATCGGCTGACGGCGGCGCCGCGGACCTGGGCGGCGGTGCTCTATCTAGCGAAGGCCGGGGAAGTGCTGCTGACGCTACGCCCACCGCATTCGCTGATGTGCCTGTTCTCGCTCTGCGGCAATCTTGGCCGTCCGTGTTCGGTCGAGAAGGATCGACCCTTCGCCGATGCGGAGATCGGCGTGCAGGCGCTTGAGATGATTCGCGAACTGGCGGCGCTGGTCGATCCCGCCTGCCTCGGCATGGACCCCATCGCGGCATTGGACAGGATGGGCGAGGCAGGCTCGCCCTACACCGTCTCGCCGCTGATCTACGGTTATGTCAGCTATTCGCTGGACGGGTTTCGCGCGAACCGCATCGCCTTTTCGGATATGCCCGTGGCAGGAGGGGCAGGGCCGTCAGGCTCGGCGCTCGGCGGCACGGGCATTGCCGTTTCGGCCTTCTCCGAAAACCGCGCGGCGGCCATCGACTTCGCCTATTGGATCGCAAGCGGGCCGGTGCAGGCTGACCGCTACTGGCGTTCGGGCGGCCAGTGCGGCCACGCCGCGGGCTGGGAGGACGACGGGGCGAATGCCGCCACGCTCGGCTTCTACCGGGAGACGCGCAGGACGCTGGAAGGCGGCTGGCTGCGGCCGCGCCACGATGGCTACATGCCGTTCCAGGCCGCGGCGTCAGAGCGCATCAATCAGGCTGTGACCAGCAACGAGCCGGCGGCCAAGGCGATTGCCGACCTGAACGATCTCTTCGTGAAGAGTTTCCCGTAGGCTTCCAGCGCCTCAATCCTCGGCCGAAAAGCCGGCGCCCGCCATGTCCGACAGCGTCTTGGTCGCCTCCATGAGGAGTTGGATCGACGTCGAGATATCGGGCGCCGCCGGCGCATTGATCAGCGTGATATAGGGCACGGTGAGGGCCGCAATCGCGGTGCCGTCGGCGCCGAGCACGGGGGCCGAAAGGTTGATGACGCCAGCCGTCTGGGCGCTCGGCATCATCTCGTAGCCGCGCGAACGGATGAGGTCGAGGCGCGCCAGGAATTCCGGCGTCGCACGCCCGTCCTCGCCCCCGCTGCCGACATTTTCGGCGATCATGCGCATGCGCTCCTGCGGCGAGCGGAAGGCGAGCAGGGCATGGCCGGAGCCGGTCTCGAACAGGCTGATGCGCGAGCCGACGCGGATGGAGATACCCCAGTAACCGGGCGCCTCCTGCTGGGCGATGACGACGGGATTGCCGCGGTCGAACACGACGAGCTGGTTGGCCTGCCGCGAGGTCTCGGCAAGCTCGCGCATCAGGGGAACCGCGAAGGAGACGAGGCGCCGCACCGGAGCATGGAGTTGGGCGAGGCCGAAGAGTTTCAGCGTCAGCGAAAAACGGTCGCCGTCGATGCGTGTGACATAGCCGCGTTTCACCAGCCGATCGAGCATCCGGTAGAATTCGTTCGGGCTGCGATCAAGCCGCTTGGCGATTTCCGCCTGGGTCAATCCGCCATCCACGGCAGCGAGGAGTTCGAGGATATCCAGGCCCTTGTCGAGCGCCGGCGCCCTGTAGCGATCATTTTCGTCTTCTGACACGCGGCATCCCCTGTGAATAAGCAATTTCATATACGCACAAACCAGTCATGACAATCGGGCGTTTTCAGTTATCGCTTGACGACGGGTGAATAAATGGTTTGTATATAAATGAAGCTCTTATTGGTAAGGGCTGGCGAAAAGCCAATGGGAGGAGAGAATGACGAGATTTCTAGCCGGCGTTGCCGCCGGTGCCGTGATCTGCGCCTGGGCGGGTGCCGCGCTTGCTGCCGATCTGCCGGGTAAGTTTGAAGGTGTCACCGTCGATGCGAAGCTCATCGGCGGTCAGCAGTATGAGGCGCTCTATGCGCGCATCGCCGAATGGGAGAAGGCGACCGGCGCGAAGGTGAACGTTCTCTCGAAGAAGAACCATTTCGAGCTGGACAAGGAGATCAAGTCGGACATCGCGACCGGCAACATCACCTGGTGCGTCGGCTCGAACCATTCGTCATTCGCCCCGCAATATCCGGATATCTACACCGACCTGAACGCGCTTCTGCCGAAGGAGGAGATCGACGCTTTCGTGCCGGCCAACATCGCCTCCTCGACGCTCGGCGGCAAGCTGGTCATGCTGCCGCGCGCGCAGTTCGACGTGTCCGCGCTCTACTACCAGAAGAGCCTCTACCAGGACGACGCCAAGAAGGCGGCGTTCAAGGAAAAGTACGGCTACGACCTCGCGCCGCCGGATACCTGGCAGCAGGTCACCGACCAGGCGATCTTCTTCTCCAGCCCGCCGGATTTCTACGGCACGCAATATGCCGGCAAGGAAGAGGCGATCAATGGCCGCTTCTATGAAATGCTGGTTGCGGAAGGCGGCGAATATCTCGACGCCGACGGCAAGCCTGCTTTCAATTCGGACGCCGGCGTGCGTGCGCTCGACTGGTTCGTGAACCTCTACAAGGCCAAGGCCGTTCCGGCCGGCACGACCAACTATCTCTGGGACGATCTCGGTCAGGGTTTTGCCTCCGGCACCATCGCGGTCAATCTCGACTGGCCTGGCTGGGCAAGCTTCTTCAACGATCCGAAGTCGTCCAAGGTCGCCGGCAATGTCGGCGTGAAGGTGCAGCCGGCTGGCTCTTCCGGCAAGCGCACCGGCTGGTCCGGCCACCACGGCTTCTCGGTCACGGAAAGCTGCGCCAACAAGGAAGCGGCCGCCTCGCTCGTCTGGTTCCTCACCAACGAGGACAGCCAGAAGCTGGAATCCGCCGCCGGCCCGCTGCCGACGCGCACGGCCGTCTGGGAATACAACATCAAGCAGGCTGAAAGCGATCCCTA
>NZ_JBLZPK010000032.1:119625-179265 GCF_049199905.1 Shinella sp. M27 | reverse complement strand
GCCGCCGACGGCACCGCAACGACGACGACCGCGACCAACGGCACCCTGCCGGGCGGCGCGGCCACGGGCACGACGACCGAGACGCGCGACGCCGCGATCGCTAAGTCCGCCCGCGTCGAGATCGACACGCCCTCGCTCGCCGGCTCGATCAGCCTGACCGGCGCCCGCTTCGACGACCTGAAGCTCAAGGAATTCCACGAGACCGTCGACAAGACGAGCCCGATCATCACGCTTCTGAGCCCGGCCGAGACCGAACACGGCTATTTCGCCGAAGTCGGTTATGTCGGCAGCGACGCGACGGGCACCGTTCCCGGCCCGCAGACCGTCTGGACGCAGGACGGCACCGGCAAGCTGACGCAGACGACCCCCGTGAAGCTCACCTTCACCAATGACAAGGGCGTCGTCTTCACCCGCACCATCTCGGTCGACGAACATTACATGTTCACCATCGACGACAGCATCGAGAACCGCACGCAAGCCGCTATCGCGCTGTCGCCCTACGGCCGCACGACGCGCTTCTTCAAGCCCTCGACGCCTTCCGTCTACGTGCTGCACGAAGGCTTCATCGGCGTGCTCGGCGATCTCGGCCTGCACGAGGTGAAGTACAAGACGACCGAGGACGACACGACGGTCGCGCCCGGTAAGGCGACCGGCGGCTGGCTCGGCATCACCGACAAGTACTGGGCGACCGCGCTCGTGCCCCCGCAGGCCACGCCCTACGAGACGCGCTTTTCCTACTTCACGGATGGTCGCCCGCGCTACCAGGCGGACTACCGCCAGGACGACATCACCATCGCGCCCGGCCAGAAGACCGACGTCAAGAACCTGTTCTTCGGCGGCGCCAAGGAAGTACCCGTCATCGACGGCTACAAGACGTCCCTTTCGATCCCGCATTTCGACCTGATGATCGACTGGGGCTGGTTCTGGTTCTTCACCAAGCCGATGTTCCAGCTGATGGACTTCTTCTTCCGCTATTTCGGCAATTTCGGCATCGCGATCCTGATCACCACGATCGTCGTGAAGGGCCTGTTCTTCCCGCTCGCCAGCAAGCAGTACGCTTCCATGGCGAACATGAAGAAGATGCAGCCGAAGATGGAAGAGCTGAAGGCCAAGCACGGCGACGACCGCATGGCGCTGCAGCAGGCCACGATGCAGCTCTACAAGGAAGAGAAGATCAATCCGCTGGCCGGCTGCTGGCCGATCCTTCTGCAGATCCCGGTGTTCTTCGCGCTCTACAAGGTGATCTACGTCACCATCGAAATGCGCCATGCCCCGTTCTTCGGCTGGATCCACGACCTCTCCGCGCCCGATCCGACGTCGCTGTTCAACCTCTTCGGCCTTCTGCCCTACGACGTCCCGCACTTCCTGATGATCGGCGTGTGGCCGCTCATCATGGGTGTCACGATGTTCCTGCAGATGCGCATGAACCCGACGCCGCCGGATCCGACCCAGGCGATGATCTTCACCTGGATGCCGCTGATCTTCACCTTCATGCTGGCGACCTTCCCGGCCGGCCTCGTGATCTATTGGGCCTGGAACAACACGCTCTCGATCATCCAGCAGGCGATCATCATGAAGCGTCACGGCGTGAAGATCGAGCTCTTCGACAACATCAAGGGATTGTTCGGCAAAAAAGCCAAACCATCGTCCTGACGGTTTCAGGATTGAGACACAGACCCCGGCCCAGTGCCGGGGTTTTGTTTTTGGGCCTAGGCATCCTCCTCAACCTGCCCGCCAGCCCGCTTGCGACATCGCCTCGTCGCTGGCATGGAAGCGGTGCGGGCGCATCCCTGTCATGATCGCGACAATCCCTTTTCTGCGAGCGCCCCATGTCCTCCGCCCCCACCCTTCCGGTCACCCCCACGCTCCCGGAAAGCCGTGGACAGGGTTTCGGCGCAGCCCTGGTGCTGGGTGCAGCCGTTGCTTGGAGCTTCGGCGGCACGCTGGCGCGCTTCCTGCACATCGAGGATGGCTGGACGGTCGTCTTCTGGCGCTCGCTTTTCGCGGCGCTGTTCCTCCTCGTTTTCATGCTGGTGCGCGACGGGCCGCGCGGCACCGTCCAGCTCTTCAGGGGCATGGGGCTTGCCGGCATTGCCGTCGGCATCTGTTTTGCCACCGCCTCCACCTCATTCATCCTGGCACTCGCCTATACGACCGTCGCCAATGTCATGCTGATCCAGGCCGGCGTTCCCTTGATCGCGGCGCTGATGGCCTGGATGCTCTTCCGCGAAAAGGTCGCGACGCATACCTGGATCGCCATTGCGGCCGTGATCGGCGGCGTCGCGATCATGGTCTCGGAATCGCTCGGCGGCGGCACCTCGATGATCGGTGACGCGCTTGCCCTCCTCATCGCCTTCGCCTTTGCCAGCGCGACGATCATCACCCGCCGCTTCGCCCATGTGCGCATGACGCCCGCCGTCTTCCTCGGCACAGTCATCGCCGGCGCGACGGCGGCGAGCCAGGCCTCCGGTTTTGCCGTCACGGCAAGCGAACTCGGCATTCTCGTCGTCTTCGGCGCGCTGAATTTCGGCCTCGGCCTCGCCCTCTTCGTCACCGGCGCCCGCCTGATCCCCTCCGCGCTCGCCGCCCTGCTCGGCACCGCCGAGACGGTGCTGGGGCCGCTCTGGGTGGCGCTCATTCATGGCGAAATCCCGAGCACCTATACGGTCATCGGCGGCCTCATCGTGCTGACGGCGCTCATCTGCTATCTCGGTGTCGAGCTGTGGCGGCAGCGCCGCGCTTGACTTTCGTGGCCAAAACCCGGAAGCCGGGGGCCGGATAACAAAGGCAAAGCAATGACCGAGACGACCATACCGGGCGACAAGCCGCTGTTCGGCAGGCCGTGGATCTTCATCCGCGGCGTGCCCGCCATGAAATTCCTGCCGCCCGAGGGACCGCCGGAGATCGCCTTTGCCGGCCGCTCGAATGTCGGCAAGTCGTCGCTGATCAATGCGCTGGTCGGCCACAAGGGGTTGGCCCGCACCTCCAACACGCCCGGCCGCACCCAGGAACTCAACTATTTCGTGCCCGACGGCTATTCGGGCGCCGAGGACGATATGCCGCCGATGGCGCTCGTCGACATGCCGGGCTACGGCTATGCCCAGGCGCCGAAAGAGCACGTCGATGCCTGGACCAAGCTGGTCTTCGACTACCTGCGCGGCCGCTCGACGCTGAAGCGCGTCTATGTGCTGATCGACAGCCGCCACGGCATCAAGAAGAACGATGAGGAGGTGCTGACCCTGCTCGACAAGGCTGCGGTCTCCTATCAGGTCGTGTTGACAAAGACTGACAAGATCAAGGACGCTGGCGTGCCGCGCCTGATCGAGGAAACCCGGCTGAAGATCGTCAAGCGCCCGGCCGCCTTCCCCGAAGTCCTCTTGACATCCTCGGAAAAGGGCCGCGGTCTCGACGAGCTGCGCAGTGCCATCCTGACGGCCATCGAGCGCTAAAAAGGCCGCCGGAAAACCGGCGGTGTTTCCCTGCATTAAAAGAGGCCGCCGGAAAACCGGCGGCCAGGGCTGGCGAAAGACTGGTATCCCGCGTGGGTTCATGAACGACGCGGAACCTTGAGGCTCAGGCCTTCGGCAGCAGAACCTTGTCGATGACGTGAATGACGCCGTTCGACTGCTTGACGTCGGCGATCGTGACGGTCGCCACGCCACCCGTCTCGTCGGTCAGCGTGATCTTGTCACCATCCATCTTGGCCGTCAGCGTGCAGCCGCCGACAGTCTTGACCGGGTGTGCACCGCCATCGTCCTTGATCATCTTGCCGATCGCGTCCGACATCGCATCGGCCGCCACGACATGGCACGTCAGAACCTTGGTGAGCTGGTCCTTGTTTTCAGGCTTCAGTAGCGTATCGACCGTGCCGGCCGGCAGCGCCTCGAAGGCCTCGTTCGTCGGCGCGAAGACCGTGAAGGGGCCCTTGCCGGAGAGCGTTTCGACCAGGCCGGCGGCCTTCACGGCGGCGACCAGCGTCGTGTGATCCTTCGAATTGACGGCATTTTCGACGATGTTCTTCTCGGCGAACATCGGCGCACCGCCAACCATCGGGTTCTCAGCGTGGGCGGCAAAGGCGCCGAGCGTGAAGACCGTGGCGAGGGCGGCGGCGCGAAGCGTGAAACGGGTCATGGGATTGTCCTTCTTTTGGCCCGCGACATGCGGGGCCTCCCGGTTGCGATGCCCATTGGGCGATCATTGCGAGCAACGGGACCTTTCGAAAAAGAGTTTCAGGCTGGACGATCTTTTTTATAGAAACCTGATTTCAAAACAAAAAAGCCGCGCAAAGCGCGGCTTGTACAGAGACAATCCGTGGGATCATTCAAACCGGGCGGCACCCGAGGCGATGACGGGGCCGGTGGCGCTGCCTGTCGGCGATCCACCGAAAGGCTCGACGCTGACGGCCAGCACCGCGCCCTGAACCAGGCGCGAGCGCATGACGGCGGGAACGGCCATCTCTCCCTCGCCCGTCTGCGGCAGCACGCCAAGCGAGACCGGCGACTTGCCCTCCTCGACGAGCCACAGTTCGAGCGATTTTTCCTTCTCCTTGCCGGCGGCGACGGGCGTGATCCGCAGTGCGCCATTGGCCTCGTCGTAACGGGCAACGAGATTGATCGCCGCGTTCTCGCCCGCAAGATCCGCCACCAGCCGGCCGCCGCTCATCGGTCGCGGCGCCATCAATGTGCTCATGGAAAGCGCCAGCCCGATGGATGTCACCAGCGAGGCAAGCGCGAGCGAGCGCCACAGCGCCAGCGAATTCCAGAACCCGCCTGCCACCTTGCCGGAAAAGGCCGCATCCGGCGGCGCGGCGCCCAGGATGCGCTGCTCTATGGCGGAATAGGCACGCGGCGGCGGTTGCAGCGCCTCGTAATCGTCGTTGAAGGTCGAGAGATTTTCCTCCCAGCGGTTCACCATGGCGGCGAACTGGCGATCCTGGGCAAGCCGCGCCTCCACCTTGCGGCGGTCTTCGGCCGAAAGCACCCCGAGCACATATTCGCCGGCTATCACTTCGTCGCGGCGGGGGTCTCTCATCTCTTTGTCGGACGCCGTCATCGGCTCATGCACTCTCTCAGTTTCAGCAGGCTTCGGCGAAGCCAGGTTCGCATCGTGTTCAGCGGCACGCCGTGGATTTCGGCGAGCTCCTCGTAGCTCAGGCCCTCTATATAGGCACGCCGGACGGCGGATGCCCGTTCCGCCTCAAGTTCATCCATGCAGTTGTCGATCCGCCGGCCCTCCGACCGCAACACGGCATCCTCTTCCGGGTTGGCGAGCGGATCGGCGATATCATAGGCCGCATCGATGTCCGTTGCCACTGGTCTTCGCGCCCGGATACGATCGATCGACTGGTTGCGGGCAATGGCTGCGAGCCAGGCCATCGGGCTCGTCTCGCTTTCGACATAGCGGTCGGCACGCTGCCAGATCTTGACGTAAACATCCTGCAAGGCCTCTTCAGCTTCACCTCTGTCCTTCAAAATACGGACGCAGATGCCGAAAAGTTTCGACGCACTTTTTTCATAGAGCGCGGAGAAGGCCTTACGGTCCTTCAGCGACACACGGCCGATGAGGTAGGAAATGTCATTTCCGGTCACGCATGGCTCCCGTTCGTCAGCGAAGTCTTTTTCTGGCCCTACGCAGCAATGTGGACGGCGGATCATTCCATCGTCACAAAACATGCGTTAAACAGGCGCCGTCCAATTCCACGAGGCCGCCATGTCCCTATCCGAAAGCGAAACCCAAGCCCGCCTTCTCGCCCAGGCCCTGCCCTATATGCAGCGCTACGAGAACAAGACCATTGTGGTGAAATATGGCGGCCACGCAATGGGCAATCCTGAACTCGGCAAGGCTTTCGCCAGCGACATCGCGCTTCTCAAGCAATCGGGCGTCAACCCGATCGTCGTGCATGGCGGCGGCCCGCAGATCGGCGCGATGCTGACCAAGATGGGCATCGAATCGAAATTCGAAGGGGGGCTCCGCGTCACCGACCAGAAGACGGTCGAGATCGTCGAGATGGTGCTGGCCGGTTCGATCAACAAGGAAATCGTCGCCCTCATCAACCAGACAGGCGAATGGGCGATCGGCCTGTGCGGCAAGGACGGCAACATGGTCTTCGCCGAAAAGGCGAAGAAGACCGTCGTCGATCCCGACAGCAATATCGAGCGCATCCTCGATCTCGGCTTCGTCGGCGAGGTTGTCGAAGTCGACCGCACGCTGATCGACCTGCTCGCGAAGTCCGAGATGATCCCGGTCATCGCCCCGGTTGCGCCCGGCCGCGACGGCCACACCTATAACATCAACGCCGACACCTTCGCCGGCGCCATTGCCGGTGCGCTGAACGCCACGCGTTTGCTGTTCCTGACAGACGTGCCCGGCGTGCTCGACAAGAGCGGTCAGCTCATCAAGGAGCTTTCCGTCGCCCAGGCGCGCAAACTCATGAAGGACGGCACGATTTCCGGCGGTATGATCCCGAAGGTCGAGACCTGCATCGACGCCATCAAGGCCGGCGTGCAGGGCGTCGTCATCCTGAACGGCAAGACCGCCCACGCCGTCCTGCTCGAAATCTTCACCGAGCATGGCGCCGGCACGCTGATCGTGCCCTGATACGATCTGCCGGCGGCCCCGCGCCGCCGGTATCCTACCAGAAGAGCAGGCCGAGGATGCCGCAGACGATCAGCAGGCATCCCACCACTTCCGTGCGGTTCACCCGCTCGTGGAACAGGAAGTAGGAGGCCATGAAGGTGAAGACGAGCTCGATCTGGCCGAGCGCACGCACATAGGCGACTTGCTGCAGGCTCATTGCCGTAAACCAGCAGGCCGAGCCCAGCACCCCGGCAACGCCCACCAGCGCCGAGGAGCGCCAACTTCTCAGCACCTGCACGATTTCGTTTTTATCCTTCCACAGCATCCAGGCCAGCATGAAGGCCGTCTGGAAGGTGGTGACGCAGGCGAGCGTCACCGCCGCGTTCATGATCGGGCCGGGACCGTTCAGCGACAGGGACGCGCTGCGATAGGCGACCGCCGAGACGCCGAAGACCGCGCCCGAGGCGATGCCGATCAGCGCGGTGCGGCTGGTCAGCGCCGCGAAAGTGTTGCGCCAGGAGAGCGGCGCGCGGGCAATCGAGATCAGCATTACCCCGATCACGCCGACGACGATAGCGACGATGGCGCCCGGCGTGATGCGCTCGCCGAGCAGCACGAAGCCGAAGATTGCCGCCTGCACCGGCTCGGTCTTGGAATAGGCCGTGCCAACCGCGAAATTCCGCAGCGAAAACAGATAGACCAGCAGCATGGTGGCAAAGATCTGCGCCAGCCCGCCGATCACCGCCCAGAAGGCAAAGCGCACGTTCAGATCAGGGAAGGCAAGCCCGACGCCCCAATGCAGCACCACGGCATAGAGGATCGCCAGCGGAAAGCCGTAGCCGAACCGCACGAAACTCGCGCCGCGCGTACCGAGCTTGCCCTGAAGGTGCTTTTGCAGGGCCGAACGCAGGTTCTGCAAAAAGGCGGCGGCGATGGTGATGGGGATCCAGAGTTCCATGCCCTGCCGCTAGCATGCGGGTTGCCGCAAATCCATCATCTGCAAAGTCCGTCCGCGAAAATTCCGTTTTCCTCGACGGTCCCCCGTGCCATAAGACGCCCTATGAGCGATCTTCCGAACAAAGCCGATTTTTCCACCGTGCGTGACTGGGTCTTCGACCTCGACAACACGCTGTACCCGCATCACATCGATCTCTTCGCCCAGATCGACCAGAACATGACGGCCTATGTTTCGGCCCTGCTGGGTCTGACGCGCGAAGACGCGCGTGCCCTTCAGAAGCAATATTATTACGATCACGGCACCACGCTGAACGGGCTGATGATCCACCACAAGATCGATCCGGCCGACTTCCTGGAAAAGGCGCACGCCATCAATTACGACGTGCTGTCGCCCGATCTTTCGCTCGGCGAGGCGATCCAAGCGCTGCCGGGCCGCAAGTTCATCTTCACCAACGGCAGCGTGAAACACGCGGAGATGGCGGCCAAGGCGCTCGGCATCTTCCATCATTTCGACGACGTCTTCGATATCGTGGCGGCCGAATATGTGCCGAAGCCGGCGGGTGCCACCTATGACAAGTTCATGGCGCTGCACCGCGTGGATACGCCGCATGCCGTGATGTTCGAGGATCTGCCGCGCAACCTCGTCGTGCCCAAGGCGCTCGGCATGAAGACCGTGCTGCTCGTGCCGCAGGACGATAACCACGAATTCGTCGATGCGTGGGAAAAACGCAGCGAGGACGACCAGCATATCGACTATGCGACGTCGAACCTCACGGCCTTCCTCAACGCGCTTCTCTAATTAAGCCCGACATATTCCGGACATGGAAAAAACCCTTTTCGGCCAAAGGGTTGAATTACCAATTTGTAACTGGCCTCAGCCGGCGTTCCCTCTATCCTGTCTCGCAAGGGACTGATGATGAAAGGAACGACCATGGCTAAAAAGGAACTTCTTCTCGGCGCCGTCGCCGCCGGCCTTCTTCTCTCGGGTGCCGCGGCACCGGCTTTCGCCGCCAAGGGCGAGGGCAAACATCACCAGCGCCATGCCGCGATGATCGAACGCCTCGACACGAACAAGGACGGCAAGGTCTCCAGCGACGAGTTCAAGGCCAATGCCACCGCCGCCTTCAAGACCTTCGATGCCGACGGCAATGGCCAGGTGACGAAGGACGAGATCAAGGCGCGCCACGCGGCCTTTAAGGCGGCCCGCAAGGCCGTTCACGATGCCGCGGATACAGACAAGGACAAGGCCCGCCAGGCGCTTCACGCTGCCGGCCCCTTCATGCTGCCGGGCGCTGGAAAAATGTTCGACAGGGCCGATACGGACAAGAACGGCTCGCTTTCGCAAGCCGAAGTGCTCGCCGCGGCGGACACGATCTTCGCGCGCCGTGACGGCAACAAGGACGGCGCTCTGGATACGGCGGATGCCGGCTCGATGAAGGGCAAGGGGCATCACGGTAAGGGCCACCACGGAAAGGGTGGCGAGGAGCGCGCCGAGCGCATGCTGAAGCGCCTCGATACGGATGGCGACGGCAAGGTCTCGCAGACCGAGATGCTGGCCCAGGCCACGAAAACCTTCGAACGCTTCGATGCCGACAAGAACGGCGAAGTCTCCAAGGCGGAGGTGGATGCCAGGCGGGAGGCGTTCCGCGATGCCCGCAAGGCTTTTCGCGAGGTGAAGTCGAGCGACGATGAAGCCCGCAAGGCAGCCCGTGAAGCCCTTGGCGAAGCCCGTATGGACCGCATGGGCGCTCGCATGTTCGAGCGCGCCGATGCCGACAAGAACGGCACGCTGACCAAGGCCGAGATGGAAACCGCCGTCGCCGCGCTATTCAAGCAGCGCGACCGTAACGGCGACGGCTTCCTGACGCAGGACGAAATCGGCAAGCATCACAAGCGGTAAACCCTCCCCGACAGCACGTCCGACTGCAACGCCCCGGCCTCAAAACCGGGGCGTCTTTTTGCGCCGACATCGCAAACGAAAAAGGCCGGCGTTTCCGCCGGCCTTTCAGCTCGTCTATGCCGCTCGGCTCAGAACTCTTCCCAGTTGTCCTGGGCAAGTGCGGTGTTGCCGGAGACCTGCGGGATGGCGCGGGCGGTCGTGCGCGGTGCCTGGTAGCTGCTGCGCGGCGGCTGGACGTCGCGGCGGGTGGCCTGCTGGACCGGCTGGGCGGTGGCCATGGCGGCCGCACCGGCGCGGAAGCGGGCGACCAGCGACTTCAGCGTCTGCGCTTCGTCGTTCAGCGCCATCGAGGCGGCGGTGGTTTCCTCCACCATCGCGGCGTTCTGCTGCGTCACCTGGTCCATCTGGTTGACGGCCGAGTTGATCTCCTTGAGGCCGACCGCCTGTTCTGAGGCGGACTGCGAGATCTGACGGATCAGGCCATTGATCTGGATGACCTGGTCAGCGATGTTTTCCAGCGCCTCGCCGGCCTTGCCGACGAGATCGACACCCTCACGCACCTGCACTTCCGAGGTGTTGATCAGCGCCTTGATCTCCTTTGCGGCCTTGGCCGAACGCTGGGCGAGTTCACGCACTTCCTGCGCGACGACCGCAAAGCCCTTGCCGGCTTCACCAGCACGTGCGGCTTCGACACCGGCATTGAGCGCCAAGAGGTTGGTCTGGAAGGCGATCTCGTCGATCACGCCGATGATGTTGGAGATTTCGCCCGAGGAATGCTCGATGCCATGCATGGCGGCGATCGCCTTCTGCACGACTTCGCCGGACTTGCTGGCGTCGCTGCTGGCCGTTTCCACGGATTTCGCGGCAACGCGGGCATTGTCGGCGCTCGAATTGACCTGCGAGGTCAGCTCGTCGAGGGCGGCGGCGGTCTCTTCCAGGCTTGCGGCCTGCTGTTCGGTGCGGTGCGACAGGTCGGCCGCGCCCTTGGAGATCTCGCCGGTGCCGCCGCCGATATTGCCGACCGAGGCGTTGACCGTCTGGATCGTCTCTTCGAGGCTGGCGATGGCCGAGTTGAAGTCGGTCTTGAGCTTGCCGTATTCGCCGGGGAAATCGCCCGTCAGACGGAAGGTCAGGTTGCCGGAGGAGAGCTGCGAGAGGCCGTCGCCGAGGCGGGCGACGATATCGCGCTGGAGAGCGCTCGACTCTGCGCGCTCGGCTTCCGAGCGGCCGCGTTCGGCTTCCGTCAGCTGGCGCTGGCTGTTGGCTTCGGCTTCCAGGCGCTTGGTGTCGGCGAGCTGGTGGCGGAAACCTTCCAGCGCCTTGGCGACGGCGCCCGTCTCATCCGAACGGTCCTGGCCGGCGATCGGTTGGGTATAGACGCCCTGGCCGAGCGTTGCGACGTCGGCAACGAGACCGGCGAGCGGCTTCTGCACGAAGGTGCGCACGGCGAAATAGAGGCCGGCGAGCACCGCGCCGAGCACGATCAGGCCGCCGAGGATCATCATGTAGGTCTGGTCCTGCACCGGCGCGTTGATCGCGGCACGCGGCACATCGACGATGACGGCCCAGGTCGTGTTGATGTCGGGCAGCGCGAACGGATAGACGACTCGGTCGAAGGAGGCGAGTTCATCGAAGGTAAGGTTCGGAATATGGCCGACCTTGCCCGACGCGAGTGCCTCTTTGACAACCTCGACGCCGGTCGAGTCGTATTCCTTCATGAGAAGGTCGACGTTCGGGGCGACGATCCACTTGCCACCCTGGGAGACCAGCATGACGCGGCCTTCGCCGAAGGGCTTCAGCTGGCTGAGCTTTTCATAGAGTGTCTTCAGCGACACGTCGACGCCGGTGACGCCGATCATCTTGCCGTTGACATTGACCGGATAGGCGATGGAGGCCATCGTCAGGCCGTCGCCGGTGGAGGTTTCCTGGTAGGGCTGGCTCATCGCGCCCTTGCCGCTCTTTGCCGCGAGCCCATACCAATCTGCCTTGTAGTCGGATTCGAAAGTCGACAGCGTGATCGAGCCGTCCTTACGCTTCGTCCAGTAAGGGTTGAACGAACCGTCCTTGAACGTGCCGGTCTCCAGCTGTTCCGCCGTCTCGCGCGACTTTCCGTCGAAGGCGTTCGGCTCTTCGGCAAACCAGCTGCCGAGCGCGAAGCTGTTCTTCTCGGTATTCGCCTTGAGGATGGCGACGACGTCCTTGCGGTCCAGGAAGCCGGCCGCATGGCCCTGCTCGATGACACCGCCCATGGCGCGCGCGGCGCCCGCAAGCGCGCCGATATCGGCTGCGATGTCGGAGGCGATCGCCTTCGCTTCGGTATCGGCCTGCGTATAGACGAGGTCGGAAACGCGGCTCTGGGTCTGGTGAATAAGAACGGTGTTGGACGCAAGCAGTACCAGGGCGATCGTGCCGCCGGTGACCGCTATGAGCTTCGTCGCGAGCGACTTGGCCTTGAACTTGAACATGAAATCCTCACGATGATAGACGTCCGCGGCGGACGGCCGCGAAGAAGCACATTCGGCAGGGTGGTCTCCATCATGGAGGGCGGGGCGCAGGACCAGCGCCAGAGACGGTCCGCGGCCTTCAAGGCGCAGTGTCTGCGGACTTCAGTAACCGATAAAATATTAATAAATAACCAAGCGTCGATGCTACGAAACGGCTCAACCGATTGAATTCTCAGGCGCCGCAAGCAATACGACGCCTGGTTTTCCATTTGCGAATTTCGACTGACGTAACAGTTGTGTAGCGCGCCTAGATCTTCGCATCGACGGTTGCGGCAAAGGGAATGGACGGCTGGGCACCCGGCTTGAGGCAGGCAAGCGAGCCCGCAACGGAGGCGCGGCGCAGCGCATCCTTGAACGCGAGACCGGCATCGAGCGAGGCTGCGAGATAGCCGCAGAAGGTATCGCCCGCCCCCACCGTATCGACCGGCTCGATGGCAAGGCCCGCAGCGCGGAAGATTTCACCCTTGCGGATCGCGATGACACCATCGGCGCCGAGCGTCACGATGATCGTCTGGCTGCTTTCGGCATGCAGCGCCCGCAGGGTCGCCTCGCGCGCCTCGTCCGACAATTCACCCTTGCCGACATAGAGATCGAATTCCGTCTCGTTGGCGACGAGAATATCGGCCATGGCGCCAAGGCGGCGGGCGTCGGCGCCGAAGGGAGCGATGTTGACGATCGAGGTGACGCCCTTCTGCTTGGCGGCGACAAGGGCCGCCTCGATGGAGCCGTTGAGGATCTCGAATTGCAGCATGAGGTAGTCGCCGCGCGTCATCGCGCCGACGGTCCGCCGGGCATCCTCATCGGTGACGGTGGCGTTGGCACCCGGTACGACGACGATGACGTTTTCGCCGTCATCGTCGGCAACCAGGATATGGGCGGTGCCCGTGGCCTCGGCGGCATACCGCACGCCGTTGAGATCGACGGCGGCATCGGCGAGCAGCGCGAGCGCCTGGCTGCCGAGGCGGTCGTCGCCGACGGCGCCGGCCATGCGCACCATAGAGCCGGCGCGGCGGGCGGCGAGCGCCTGATTAGCGCCCTTGCCGCCGGCAGCGGTGGTGAAGCTGGTGCCCATGACGGTTTCGCCGGGCTTCGGCAGGCGTTCTGGCGTGGCGATGAGGTCCATGTTGATGGAGCCGAAGACGGTGATCATGAGAGCTGCCCCTGTTGTTTCCGCCGGACACTGCCTGAGGCGGTCAGTCCTCGTCAACTATCCTCAAGCGCAACTGGCCCGACCGGCTTTCAACTGTTGCCTCGGCCTGTGAAGAAGGTGCCGAAATCGTCTCGAATTCCAGCTCGCCGATGCGCGCGCCGCGGCGCGCAAGCTTTTCCGTCGATGTGAGAATCAGGTCGACATCCTTCTGCGCCGAGGTGAAATGGCCGTGCAGCTTGCGCACCCGGTCGTCGAGCCGCGTCAAATCGTCCATCAGCCTGACGACCTCGCCCTGGATGACATGGGCCTGCTCGCGCATGCGCTGGTCTTTCAGGAGCGCCTGGAGCACCTGCACGGAGAGCATCAAAAGCGATGGCGAGACGATGACGATGCGGGCGCGGTGCGCCTTCTGCACGACGGCCTCGAACGTCTCGTGGATGCTGGCGAAGATCGATTCCGAGGGCACGAAGAGGAAGGCTGTGTCCTGCGTCTCGCCGGCAATCAGGTATTTTTCCGAGATGTCCCGGATATGGGTCTCCATGTCACGGCGAAACTGCTGGGCGGCAACCTTGGCCGCCTCCGGCGAACGCCCGTCCGACATGGCGTTCCAGGCCTCCAGCGGAAACTTCGCATCGACGACGAGGGGCGGCTGGCCGTTCGGCATGCGAATAGTGCAGTCCGGGCGCACGCCGTTGGAAAGTTGCGCCTGGAACTGGTAGGCGCCCGACGGCAGCGCGTCGGCGATGATCGTCTCCATGCGCGACTGGCCGAAGGCGCCGCGCGTCTGTTTGTTGGAGAGAATGGCCTGCAGGCCCACGACGTCCTTCGCCAGCGACTGGATGTTGGTCTGGGCGGTGTCGATGACGGCAAGACGCTCCTGCAGGCGGCGCAGGTTCTCATGCGTCGAACGGGTCTGTTCGGAAATCGACTGGCCGAGCCGCTGGGTCAGTCCGTCGAGCCGCGTGTTGATCGCCTGGTTGGTCTCCGACTGCTTGGCGCCGAACACCTCGGCCATGGCGGCGACACGCCCCTGCATTTCCGTCTGCGCCTTCAGAAGCTCGGTGAACCGCAGTTCCGCGATCGCGGCCTCTTCGCGCTGGCGCGTCTGGCTGCGGCGTGCCGATATCAGGCCGAAGACGCCGAGAAACACAGCCGCAAGCAATACCAGCACCGGACCGGGACCACCGAGCCGCGCGAGCAGAGAGGAAATGAGGCTGTCGAAGGAAGGATCAATCATGCCGTGACCATACCATGGATTGACACGAAAACCAGATCATAACGTGAACAAATTCACCGATCCAGCCACGAGGACGAGGCCAAAGCCGATTGAAAGCGCAAAAAAACCGCGCTAAGGAGGCGCATGACCATCAAGCCGCTGATTATCCTTCCCGATCCGATCCTTCGCCAGGTTTCGAGCACAATCGAGACCATCGACAGCGAAGTGACGAAGCTCGCCGACGACATGCTCGAAACCATGTACGATGCGCCCGGCATCGGCCTTGCCGCCATCCAGATCGGTATTGCGCGCCGCATGCTCGTGCTCGACGTGTCGAAGGACGGCGAGGACAAGCAGCCGCTCGTCTTCATCAACCCCGAGATCGTCGCCTCCACGGATGCGCGTTCGGTCTATGAGGAAGGCTGCCTGTCGATCCCGGATTATTATGCCGAGGTCGAACGCCCGGCCGGCATTACCGTCAAGCATCTCGACCGCGACGGCAAGCAACAGCTGACGGAGGCCGACGGCCTGCTCGCGACCTGCCTGCAACACGAGATCGACCACCTGAACGGCGTGCTGTTCATCGACCATATTTCCAAGCTGAAACGCGAAATGGTGATCCGCAAGTTCACCAAGGCCGCGAAGATGCGCGGCAGCAAGGCGCTCTGAGCCCACTTGCAGCAGCGGCTTTTGTTTTCACGCAATTCCGGATGCAAAACCGCTTTGCACCTTTGCTGGAATTGCTTTCACGGAGACTGACCGATGGCCCTTCGCATCATTTTCATGGGCACGCCGGATTTCTCCGTTCCCACGCTGGCGGCCCTCAAGCAAGCCGGCCACGAGATCGTCGCCGTCTATTCGCAGCCGCCCCGCCCCGCGGGCCGGCGCGGCCTGGAACTGGTGAAATCGCCGGTGCATCAGGCCGCCGAACTGCTCGGCATTCCTGC
This sequence comes from Shinella sp. M27, assembly GCF_049199905.1. Classification (NCBI taxonomy): domain Bacteria; kingdom Pseudomonadati; phylum Pseudomonadota; class Alphaproteobacteria; order Hyphomicrobiales; family Rhizobiaceae; genus Shinella; species Shinella sp. M27. The sequence goes on along the minus strand of NZ_JBLZPK010000032.1, from coordinate 164,015 downwards.
CCACACGCCCGTCAATTTCCGTGAAGAGGCCGATCGCGAGGCGTTTCGCGCGCTGGATGCGGACGTGGCCGTCGTCGTCGCCTATGGGCTACTGTTGCCGGAGGCGATCCTGTCGGGCACGCGTCTCGGCTGCTATAACGGCCATGCCTCGCTCTTGCCGCGCTGGCGCGGAGCCGCTCCCATCCAGCGGGCGATCATGGCCGGCGATGCCGAGACCGGTATGATGGTCATGAAGATGGACAAGGGGCTCGACACCGGCCCCGTCGCGATGACCACCCGTATTGCGATCACGGATACGATGACAGCCGGCGAGTTGCACGACAAGCTGATGCAGGCGGGCGGCAAACTGATGGTGGAGGCCATGGCGAAGCTCGAGGCCGGCGACCTGCCGCTGACGCCGCAGGCCGACGACGGGGTGCTCTATGCTGCCAAGATCGACAAGGCAGAGACGCGCATCGACTTTTCCCGGCCCGCTCGGGACGTGCACAACCATATCCGCGGCCTCTCGCCCTTCCCCGGCGCATGGTTCGAATTGCCGATTGCCGGCAAGCCGGAGCGCGTGAAGGTTCTGGCAAGTGCGCTTGCTGCCGAAACAACCGCCAGCCCAGCCGGCACGGTGATCGACGACCATCTGACCATTGCCTGCGGCGATGGCGGAACGATGAGGCTCGTGCGCTTGCAGAAGGCCGGCGGCAAGCCGCTCGATGCCGGCGATTTCCTGCGCGGCACACCGCTGCCCAGCGGTACGAGGCTCGCCTGATGCCGCGCTATCGTCTGCGCATCGAATATGACGGCACACCCTATGTCGGCTGGCAGCGGCAGGACAACGGCCCCTCCGTGCAGGGCGCCATCGAGGCGGCGATCCTGTCGCTGACGGGCGAGACCGTTTCCATTCGCGGCGCGGGGCGCACGGATTCCGGCGTGCATGCCATGGGGCAGATTGCCCATGCTGATCTTTCGCGGCCCTGGAAGGAACACACGCTGCGCAACGCGCTCAACGCTCATCTCGGCATGGCGCGTGAGCGTGTCGCTATTCTCGACGCCACCGAAGTGCCTGATGATTTCGATGCGCGGTTTTCCGCGAAGAAGCGGCACTATCTCTACCGCATCATTTCGCGCAAGGCGCCGCTGGCGCTGGAAGCGAAGCGCGCCTGGTTCGTCGCGAATGACCTCGATCATGAGGCCATGCATGAAGCCGGGCAGATGCTGGTCGGCCGGCATGATTTCACGACGTTTCGCGCCGCCCAGTGCCAGGCGAACAGCCCGATCCGCACCATCGACCGGCTGGAGGTGACGCGCAACGGCGATCTCATCGAGATGTGCGTCTCCGCGCAGAGTTTCCTGCACAACCAGATCCGCTCGTTTGCCGGCACGCTGAAGCTTGCGGGCGAAGGCAAGTGGACGGCGGACGATGTGCGCAAGGCGCTGGAAGCCCAGGACCGCAAGGCCTGCGGGCCGGTGGCCCCGCCGGATGGCTTGTACTTCATGGCGGTCGATTATTAAGCCGGCAGCGTGCCGAGCAGGCCCTGCAATTCCTGCCCGGCGATCATCGGCGGCAGCACGAAAATCGCCGTGATGGCCGCGGCGAGCAGCGTCTGCTTGCCGACGCACATCCAGACCAGCCGGAACTGGAGCACGACGCTTGCGCCGAAGATCGCGTAGAGAAGCAGGCCGGCAAAGGGAGCGCTGGCGGGCAGGACCAGAGTGAGCGCGAAGGGAATGGCCGCGGCATAGGCGAAGGGCACGGCGATCCAGTTGCTTGCCGTCACGACGGTCGCGAGGTACTTGCCGTAACCAAGGGGGCGGGCGAGCACGGCCAGCAACGCCAGCGGCAGCAGCCAGCCGACAAGGTCGATGAAGGCGAGCTTCACGAAGAAGGTGACACCGGCATATGTCTCCGCCGGCATGCCGGCGAGATAGTAGAGCCGCCACGACGCCCAGATGACGGCGAAGGCGGGCAGGCACCAGAGCACAGCCCAGAAGGACCGCGTCAGCCCGCGCATCGTCAAATCCAGCCAGCTGAACCCTTCCTGCTTCTGTTTCAGGAGCAGATAGACGCCGGTCAGATAATACAGGACCTCATCAAGCCCGGGCATCGCCGAACCAGCGTTGGATGAAGGTTTCGTAGATCACGGTCAGCGTTTCCAGATCGGCGACCGCCACGCGCTCGTCCACCATATGCATGGTCTGGCCGACGAGACCGAACTCCAAGACAGGGCAATAATCCTTGATGAAGCGCGCATCCGAGGTGCCGCCCGTCGTCGACAGTTTCGGCGCGCGGCCGGTGACGGCTTCGACGGCGCCCGACATCGAGGCGATCAGGCTGTTGTTGCGCGTCAGGAAGACATGGCTCGGTCGCTCGGCCCAGATGATGTCATAGCTGAGCGGCGCGCGGCCGGGGCGCAGCTTCTCGTCGGCGGCCGCGGCATCGAGCCGGCGCACGATCTCGCCCATCACGGTCTCGGCCGTCCAGGTGTCGTTGAAGCGTATGTTGAAGCTCGCCGTCGCCTTGCCGGGCACGACATTGGTCGCGCGGTTGCCGACATCGATGGTCGTCACTTCGAGGTTGGACGGCTGAAAACTCTCCGTGCCGGCGTCGAAGGGCGGATGCATCAGGGCATCGGTCAGCGCGACGACGCCGCGCACGGCATTGTCGGCGAGATGCGGATATGCGGCGTGGCCCTGCACGCCCTGCACCGTGACCGTGCCGGAGACGGAGCCGCGCCGGCCGATCTTGATCATGTCGCCGAGCTGGTCCGGGTTGGTTGGTTCGCCGACGAGGCAGGCATCCCAGCGTTCGCCGCGCTCGGCGGCCCACTGGAGAAGCTTGATCGTGCCGTTGACGGCCGGGCCTTCCTCGTCGCCGGTGATGAGGAAGGAGACCGAGCCCTTCGGCGGGCCGTGTTTCTCGATATGGCGGGCGACGGCGGCGACGAAGCAGGCAATGCCGCCCTTCATGTCGACGGCGCCACGGCCGAACATCTCGCCATTGGCGATCTCTGCACCGAACGGGTCATGCGTCCAGGCGGCCGCATCGCCGACGGGCACGACATCCGTATGGCCGGCGAACATCAGGTGCGGCCCCTCGGTGCCAATGCGGGCATAGAGGTTCTCGATATCGGGCATACCGGGCTCGGTCGCGACCATGCGCTCCACCGTGAAGCCGAGCGGCTCCAGCATGGCGGTAAGTGCCGTCAGCGCGCCGCCTTCGGCCGGCGTCACGGAGGGGCAGCGGATAAGCGTTGCAAGGTTCTGAATCGGATCGGCAGAGGTCATGAGGCACGCGGTCACGGCATGAGAACAGGGAGAATCGAGATGTAGCGATCGGCCGGGGATTTGTCACGCGCGGGCGAGCGCCGCGACCGTCAGTCTTTGGGACGATTGGCCACGCGCCCGTAATCGTTCGGTCCATTGGTGCCGGGCCAGACGAGGAAGGCGATGAGCGCGAAGATGGAGATGGCGGGAATGAACAGGCAGATGATCAGCGGCACCGGCAGGTTCATGTCGTGCAGCCGCTTGATCGTCAGAAGGATGGAGGAGACCGTCGAGACGAGGCCAACGCCGACGAAGACGAAGGACCAGAACAGGAAGGTCGGGTCTTCCTTGGGCACCATGACGATCTGCGTCAAGGCGGCGGAAAGCAGCATCAGCCAGAAGGCCCAGCCGAGCGCGAAGGGCGCACGGCTGAGGCGGCCGGACCAGCCGAAGAAGAGCCAGGTGAGGCTCGGCCCCTGCTCTTCGACGGCAGCCATGGCTTAGTCCCGCAACAGTTCGTTGATGCCGGTCTTCGAGCGGGTCTGGGCGTCGACGCGCTTGACGATGACGGCGCAGTAGAGGCCGGGCGCCGGCAGGCCGTTCGGCATGGTCTTGTCCGACGGCATGGAGCCGGCGACGACGACCGAATAGGGCGGCACTTCGCCATAGGTCACTTCGCCGGTGGCGCGGTCGACGATCTTGGTCGACTTGCCGATGAAGACGCCCATGCCGAGCACGGAGCCCTCACGCACGATGCAGCCTTCGACGACTTCCGAACGGGCGCCGATGAAGCAATTGTCTTCGATGATGGTCGGGCCGGCCTGCATGGGCTCCAGCACACCGCCGATGCCCACACCACCCGAGAGATGCACGTGCTTGCCGATCTGAGCGCAGGAGCCGACGGTGGCCCAGGTATCGACCATCGTGCCCTCGCCGACATAGGCGCCGAGATTGACGAAGGAGGGCATCAGGATGGCGTTCGGCGCGATATAGGCCGAGCGGCGCACGATGCAGTTCGGCACGGCGCGGAAGCCGGCCTTCTCGAATTCGTTGACGCTCCAGCCGTCGAACTTGGAGGGCACCTTGTCCCACCAGGAGGATTCGCCCGGGCCGCCCTTGACGATTTCCATCGGGTTGAGGCGGAAGGAGAGCAGCACGGCCTTCTTGAGCCACTGGTTGACCGTCCAGTTGCCGTCCTCGCCGCGTTCGGCGACGCGCACCTTGCCGGTGTCCAGCAGGTTCAGCGCCGTCTCCACCGCGTCGCGGACTTCGCCGCGCGTTCCGGTGTTGATGCCGTCCCGTTCCTCGAAGGCGCGGTCGATGGTTGCGGACAATGCGGACAGGTTGGACGTGCTCATCGGAATTCCTTAAACTTCGACACTTATTTTTGATTGTCGGGATACCGGAAGGTCGATTTCATCAATCTGCAAGATGCTCTAGAGCAAGTGCCGGGAAAGATGAAGCCCCTTTCCGGCAGATACTGTCGCACGGGCGAAATGGTAATCCCGTGGGCGAAGAAAGCAGGACATGACATGGCAAGACTGAAGAAGAAGAGCCTGCGCCGCAAGGACGGCGTGTGGGATCCGTTGGCCGACAGCGCGCAGGACAAGCACCGCGCCGCCGTGGTGCCGCAGACACCGCAATCGGCCCATCCCGCCTACCGGCTTGCTTATGTCGACGACGATTTTCTGTGCCGCGAGGAGCTGCGCCCGGTACGCCTGCAGCTTGAACTGCTGAAGGTCGAGATGATGCTCGCCGAGCGGGGCATCAAATCGACCGTCGTGATGTTCGGCGGCGCGCGCATCCCCGCGCCCGGCCAGGAAGCCTGGGCCGCACGCAACGAGACGCAGCGCGCCAATCTCGAGGCGGCCTCGGTCTATTATACGGAAGCGCAGAAATTCGCGCGGCTCTGCTCGGAAAAGTCGGCGGAGCTCGGCTACAAGGAATATGTCGTCGTGACCGGCGGCGGACCGGGCGTGATGGAGGCGGGCAACCGCGGGGCGGCCGATGTCGGCGCGCCCTCGATCGGCCTCAACATCGTGCTACCGCACGAGCAGGCGCCGAACCCCTATGTGACGCCGGAGCTGAGCTTCAACTTCCACTATTTCGCGATCCGCAAGATGCATTTCCTGCTGCGCGCCAAGGCGGTCACGGTATTTCCGGGTGGCTTCGGCACGTTGGACGAACTGTTCGAGACGGTGACGCTGATGCAGACCGGCCGCATGGCGCTGGTGCCGCTCATCCTGTTCGGCAAGGACTTCTGGCACAAGATCATCGACTTCGACGCGCTTGCCGCCTTCGGCACGATCGCACCCGGCGATGTCGAGCTGATGCAGTTCGTCGAGACCGCCGACGAGGCCTGGGACATCATCGTCAAATTCTACGAGAAGATGGAAGCCGAGCAGGCCGCACAGGGCTGAAGCGGTCCCGCCCTCTCCTACTTGCGTTCGGTCGGCTGCGCTTGCAGCCGGCCGCGCGACCTTGAGCGTGTCGCGCTGGCGAGGCGCTGTGTCGCCTCCTTCAGCTCCAGTTCGGTAAACAGTGGCTGGAATTCCGGCCGCAGCATCAGCGCTTCCATGGACAGCTCGGCCTTGTCCGCGTCGAGCAGGCGCTCCAGCCCGGTCGTGCCGGGCTTGAAGACGAGGTCTTTCGCGGCGGCCACGCCGCCGTTCAAAAGCACGAAGCGACGCAGCAGCACCGGGCGGAAGCCGAGTTCGGCGAAGCGGTCGTAGAGGCCCATCATTTCCTTGTGGAACCGGGCCTCCGCGGCGGGGCCGACGCTGCGCGGGCCGCGCATCACAAGCGGCCGACGCGCTCGGTGAGCAGCGCGAAGAAGCCGTCGGCGTCGACATCCTTCATGACGCGCGCATTGTGCCTGCGGCCGGTGACCTGCCACCAGTCGACGACCGTCATGCCTGATGTCAGCGGCGAGGCCGTCTCGACCTCGACATTGCAATCGCGGCCGGCGAAGAGTTCCGGCTTCAGGAGATAGGCGATGACCGTCGGGTCATGCAGCGGGCCGCCGTCGGAACCGTATTTCTCCACGTCGAAGCGCTCGAAGAATTCGAGCATCTCGACCAGCGCGGTGGCCGGGCGATTGCCGATTTCGCGCAGCTTCGCCACACGGCTTTTCAGCGTCAGCACCTTGTGGGTGACGTCGAGCGGCATCATGACGATGGGGATGCCGGACTGGAAGACGACGGCGGCGGCTTCCGGATCGACATAGATGTTGAATTCGGCTGAAGGCGTGATGTTGCCGCCCTCGAAGAAGCCGCCGCCCATCATGACGAGTTCGCGCACGCGGCCGGCAATGTCGGGCGCTTTCTGGAGGGCCGTCGCGATATTGGTGAGCGGGCCGAGCGTGCAGAGTGTCACAGTCCCCTCCGGCTCGCTGCGCAGCGTTTCGATGATGAAATCGACGGCGTGCTGCGCCTGCAAGGGCATCTGCGGCTCGTGCAGCTCCGGACCGTCGAGACCGGTCTTGCCGTGCACGTGCTCGGCGGTGATCAGCGGACGGGCGATCGGCTTGTCGGCGCCGGCGAAAACCTTGACGTCGGTGCGCGCGCAGAATTCCAGGATGATGCGGGCATTGGTCGAGGTGCGCGACAGCGGCACGTTGCCGGCCACCGTGGTGATGCCGAGGATCTGGAGTTCCGGGCTGCCGAGCGCCAGCATGATCGCGGCGGCATCGTCCTGCCCCGGATCCGTGTCGATGATGATTTTCCGAGGCTCGGACATGCCGTTTCCATCCCGTGTTTCTTATGATTCGTGGCGCGCCGCGCGCGGGCGAAGCGGCGACTATATTTGCGAAATCGCCGTTCGCAAGCGTCTTGCGCCGCAGACGCGCAATCACCATATTGCAGCCATCGGGATGCCGAGGCCGGGTCCCGCCACAGTCGCTTGAAAGCCAAGGACTAGACGATGACACGCATGACCCCTTTTGCCAGCCCGCTGATGCTGGGCTTCGACGCCATGGAAAAGACCCTCGAGCGCATCGCCAAGGGCAATGATGGCTATCCCCCCTACAATATCGAACGTCTGCGTCCCAACGGCGATACCGGCGCGCCCGAGCGCCTGCGCATCACGCTTGCCGTCGCGGGTTTCTCCGAAGAGGAACTCGACGTGACGACGGAGGAAAACCAGCTCGTCATTCGCGGCCGCCAGGTCGACAATGGCGAACGGGATTATCTTTACCGCGGCATCGCCGCCCGCCAGTTCCAGCGCACCTTCGTGCTTGCCGACGGCATGCGCGTTCAGGGCGCCGAGCTGAAGAACGGTCTTCTGTCGGTGGATCTCGTCCGGCCCGAGCCGGTTCGAATGGTAAAGAAAATTAACATTTCCGTATCAGACTAGATCATGAGCCGTTCCTGCGGGAACAACCGCCGGACCGTCTCGAGCGTAACCTGATCGCTGACGCACCGAGCGCCATTGTGGCCGCGGGCGCCCAGCGGCCGGCATTTGCCGGCATTGCCATGGAGGCAAAGATGGGACTGAAAATCGCAACCCCGACCACCGTCTCGAAGGCAGACCTTGCGCATCTCGGCGCCGGCGAAGTCGGTTATATCAGGAAGATAAAGGCCGACGAAGTGTCGCGCGTCTTCCCGGAAGCCCCGGAAATCGATCCGAGCCTGGACCTGTGGGCCCTGTTCGGCGCCGACGGCACGCCGATCCTGCTGACCGACAACCGTTCCAGCACCTTTTACAAGGCTGCCGAGGACGAGCTGCGCACCGTCAGCCTGCACTAAGCTTGAAGACCGGGCCTTCCGTCAGAGACGGCGGAAGGTGAGATAGGCCGACTTGCGGCCTTCGCGCTTGGCCTTGGCCTCGTAGCGCGTGCCCGGCCAGCCGGCATAGGGCGTCAGCCAATCGGCCGCGTTTTCCGCGGTCCACAAGAAAGCGGGATGAGCCCCGCAGTGCATCAGCGTCCAGTTGACATAGGTGTCGATGTCGGACGCGAAGCAGAAGAGCCCGCCCGGCTTCAGCACCCGGGCAAAGCGGTCTAGGTTGACCCTGGAGACGAACCGCCTCTTCCAGTGCTTCTTCTTCGGCCATGGATCCGGATAGAGAAGGTCGATCTGATCGATCGAATTGGCCGGCAGCCAGTCGAGCAGCTCCGTCGCATCGTCATCGTAAAGCCGGATGTTCTTCGCGCCCGTTTCCTCGATGCGGCCGATGAGCTTCGCCATGGAATTGACGAAGGGCTCGACGCCGATGAAGGCGGTCTGAGGCGTCTCCAGCGCGCGGTGGATGAGATGCTCGCCGCCGCCGAAGCCGATTTCGAGGCGCATGCGCTCCGGCTTGAAGCCGTAGAGCGTGGTGATGTCCGCCGGAGCCTCGGTCGACAGGTCGACCTTCAGCTCCGGCAGCAGGGTTTCGAGATGCTGCACCTGCCGCTCGCGCAGGGGTTTTCCCTTGCGGCGACCGAAAAAGGCCTCGCTCGCGCGGGTGGGGTGCTCGGCATCGCTCATATCGGGTCTCAGTTCTTTACGGCGTCCTTGAGGGCCTTGGCGAGATCGACGCGCTCCCAGGAGAACGAGCCGTCACGGCCGGCCTTGCGTCCGAAATGGCCGTAGGCGGACGTCTTGGCATAGATCGGCTTATTGAGGTCGAGATGGCGGCGGATGCCCGACGGCGAGAGGTCCATGACCTTGCGGATCGCATCCTCGACGGCGTCTTCGCTGACCTTGCCGGTGCCGTGCAGATCGACATAGACCGAGAGCGGCTGGGCGACGCCGATGGCGTAGGACAGCTGGATCGTGCAGCGGTCGGCAAGACCGGCAGCCACGACATTCTTGGCCAGATAGCGCGCGGCATAGGCGGCCGAACGGTCGACCTTGGTCGTGTCCTTGCCGGAGAAGGCGCCGCCGCCATGGGGAGCCGCACCGCCGTAGGTGTCGACGATGATCTTGCGACCGGTGAGGCCGGCGTCGCCATCGGGACCGCCGATGACGAACTTGCCGGTTGGGTTGATGTACCAGACGCAATCGTCGGCGATCTTGATGTCGTGCAGGGCTTCGCGGATATAGGGTTCGACGACCTGACGCACCTTCTTGGAATCCCAGCTGTCATCGAGATGCTGGGTGGAGAGCACGATGGAGGCGACGTCGGCCGGCTTGCCGTCGACGTAGCGCACGGTCACCTGGCTCTTGGCATCGGGGCCGAGCTTGCCGGCATCGCCCTCGCCCTTCTTGCGGGCATCGGCGAGGAGCTGGAGAATACGGTGCGAATAATAAAGCGGCGCCGGCATGAGTTCCGACGTTTCGCGGCAGGCGTAACCGAACATGATGCCCTGGTCGCCGGCACCCTCGTCACCCTGCTTGTCTGCGGCGTTGTCGACGCCCTGGGCAATGTCGGCGGACTGCGAGTGCAGGAGCACGTCGATCTTCGCCGTCTTCCAGTGGAAACCGTCCTGCTCGTAGCCGATGTCGCGGATCGCCTTGCGGGCGGCCGACTTGAACTTGGAGGGATTGATGACGTCCTTGCCGTCCTTGTCCTTCTTCAGGAGGCTCGGCGGCAGGCGCACTTCGCCGGCAATCACGACGCGGTTCGTCGTCGCAAGCGTCTCGCAGGCAATACGGACCGACCACGGATCGACCTTCGACTTCACGGCTTCGCGATAGACCAGATCGACGATCTCATCGGAGATACGGTCGCAAACCTTGTCCGGATGGCCTTCGGCGACGGACTCGCTGGTGAAGAGATAGCTGCTGCGCATGCGGGAATTCCCCTCAAAGAAAATGGACTTCGACGTTGTTATTCAGTTCATCGGGGAAAGACAAGCACACAAGGACATAAGAATGTCTTTATGTCCCGGATTTCCGGGCGATCCGCCCCGTCGAAAACCAGGATAAGCAACGGAAAAGGGCGGCCTGCCCGCCGCCCCTTCATCTCATGCAACAATGGATGGGATCACTCGACTTCGGCTTCGGCGGCCAGCGCCTTGACGAGATCGACAAGCTTGCGGCGCACCTTGGGATCGCCGATCTTCACGAAGGCGCGGTTGAGCTGCAAGCCCTCGGAAGAAGACAGGAAATCGACCACGTAATTGGAGCTCGACGCCTCGGCGAGGCCGGCCTGAGCATCCGACTGATCGCCCGGCGCATCCTCGAAGAAGAAGGAGACGGGTACGTTGAGAATGCTCGAAATGTTCTGCAGCCGGCTGGCGCCGACGCGGTTCGTGCCCTTCTCGTATTTCTGAATCTGCTGAAAGGTGATGCCGAGGCTTTCGCCCAGCTTCTCCTGGCTCATGCCAAGCATGGTCCTGCGAAGCCGGATCCGGCTTCCGACATGAATATCTATCGGATTCGGCTTCTTTTTGTTTTCCATCATCACTTTCGTCCTAACGCGGAATGGCCCCACCCTTCCGGCAGCCTTAACGAAGACTTAACGTCACGTTGTATGCGCAACCTCTTAAAGGCTACCACAATACAGGAGAACGGCCGGCGGGTTGCACTATGCTATTTTAGGGGTTTTGGGTCAATTCATCCTGTTTCTAAAACCAATACGAGAAATCGCCGCGGCCGCAAATAGAACAGCAAGCACGGCTAGAAACGACCAAACCTGCCGTTTCACCTTGTCGGCAACCTGAATTCTTCCCGGGAGAGTTGCATCAACATATCCGGGCGTATCATATGATATACCCGTTACGATAGTCCCCCGACTGTCCACCACGGCCGAAATGCCATTATTGGCGGCGCGAATCAGTGGCAGGCCGCGCTCGACGGCGCGCAGGCGCGCCTGCAGGAAGTGCTGGTAGGGGCCAGGCGTGTTGCCGAACCACGCATCGTTGGTAATGTTGAGCAGCGCCGCGGCCTGTTCTGCCGCGTCATTGATCTCGGACGGGAAGATCGCCTCGTAGCAGATCAGCGGGTAGAAGCCCTTGCCGGCGGCGGTCAGAAGCTGGTGTTCGCGGGCGGCGGAAAAGCCGCCGGGCATGGCCGCGACGGCCGAGACGCCGAGGCTTTCGAAAACCTCCTCGAAGGGCATGTATTCGCCGAAGGGCACGAGATGCACCTTGTCGGCGGCGGCGATGATCTGGCCTTTGCCGTCGATGACATAGATGGAATTGTAGTAGCGCGGCGCCTTGCCGGAGCCCGCACTTTCCGTACGCACCGCGCCGGCAATCAATATCTGGTCGTCCTCGAGCACATCAGCAATGCGCACCAGCGCGTCGGGATTGTCCGTGAGGATGAAGGGAATGGAGGTCTCCGGCCAGACGACGATATCGGGCCGCTTGCCGCTCTCTGCGGGTTTTTCGGCGCTCAGCTTCAAATGCTTTTCAAAGATTTCGGCGCGGGCGGAATCGTCGAGCTTCAACGCCTGGTCGATGACCGGCTGGATGAGGCGCACGACGGTGGCCTCGCCCTGCGGCGGCGGGACAAAATGAAGAACGTGGTAGCCATAGCCGATATGGGCGGCAAAAAGCAGCGTGGCGAGCACCAAGCCCGGCATGCGGCCGCGCCGCGTACCGATCAACGCCGGGGTGGCGAAAACGAAGACGGCGAGTGCATTAATGGAAGCGATGCCGAGAACGCTCGACGACTGCATGAGGAGCGGCACCGGCATGGCGCCGTAGCCGACCGCATTCCAGGGAAAGCCGGTGAAGAGCGTGCCGCGCAGCCATTCCCCCACGCCGAAGGCGAAGGCAAGCGCGGCGATGCGCCCCATGCCATCCGACCAGAGGAGACGCGCGATGGCGGCGGCGAGGCCATAATAGAGCGCGAGGAACGCCGGCAGGCCGAGAACGGCGAGTGGCACCGCCCAGGCATAGTCGTCGGCCTCCACCAGAAGCGCATTGCCGAGCCACCAGAGCCCGCCGACGAAATAGCCGAAGCCGAAGAACCAGCCGATACGGAAGGCGGGCGCGAGACGCCTGATGAAACCGGCTTCTGGCGCAGCACTTGCGCCGTCCAGCAGCCAGACGAGCAGGGTGAAGGACACGAAGAGCGCCGCGAAGAAGCCGAAGGGCGGCAGTGCCAGCACCCCGATCAGACCCGCAAGAAATGCCACCAGCGCCCGTCTCGTTCCAGACAGGAGCATGACCGTGCCCGCGAGCCGCTCCATGCCGTCCCCTTTTTTGATGTCCCCGAATCAGCCGCGCCAGTCTTCCAAAAAACCAACGCCTTGTCCTGCCGTAACACAGGACAAGGCGCAGATCATTTTAGGGATCAGGCAGATGGCGTCAGTCGGCGTTCGCCTTGCCGGTCTGCTGTTCAAGTGTCTGCTGACGGTCGGCGGCAGCATTCGTGCCTTCGCCTTCCGGCCGGCGCTCGCGGCGGCGTACCGAGCCAGCGCGTTTGCGGGTGACGCGCACGCGCTTGACACGGCGCGGATCAGCATCAAGCACGTGGAATTCGAAGCCCGGCACCGCCTGAACGACCTCGCCGCGCACCGGAATGCGGCCGAGCGACGCAAAGATCAGACCGCCGAGCGTATCGGCATCCTCGAGCTGTTCACGAATGTCGAAATCCGGACCGATGGCTTTGGCCAGCTCTTCCAGTTCTACACGGGCGTCGGCGATGAAGACGTCGTCGCTGACGCGCTGGATCATCGCCTCCTCGTCGTCATGCTCGTCCTCGATATCGCCGACAACCATCTCGACGATGTCCTCCAGAGAGGCGAGACCATCCGTGCCGCCATATTCGTCGATGACAAGCGCCATCTGCGTGCGGTCGGCCTGCATGCGCGCCATCAGGTCGGCAGCCAGCATGGACGGCGGCACGAAGAGAACCTGACGGATGATGCCGGCTTCGGCGACGGTTTTCGACAGATCGACGCGGCCGAGGTCGAATTCGGCTTTTGGCGAACGGGCCGGCTTCTCGCCATTGGCGGACGCGGCCTTGGCGCCGTTGCGGCGCTTGTTGCGGGCCTGCTTGGTAACATAGGCAAGCAGATCGCGGATGTGCACCATGCCGCGCGGATCGTCGAGGCTTTCATTGTAGACCGGCATGCGCGAGCGGCCGGAATCCTCGAAGATCACCATCAGCTCGGCGATCGTGATGTCCTGATCGACGGCCTCGATATCGGCGCGCGGCACCATGACGTCCTCGACCCGCACTTCGCGGAAGCGGAGAATGTTGTGCAGCATGGCCCGTTCTTCGGGCAGGAAGGCCGGCTCGCCGCCGGTGTCTTCCGTCATCAGGGCCTCGGCGAGGTCCTTGCGCAGCGTGGAGGCACCCGTCATGCGCCAGAGCCGAGTCGCGCGGGACCAGAAGGATGTCCGGCCGCCGTTCTCCTGCTTCGGCGCGCTGCTACTACTGCCCGCCTCGTCCTGACTTGAGGCGTCCGCCTCGTGCTTTTCCGTCGTTGCCGACTGATTTCTGAAGTCGCTCATTGGTCCAAACTGGTTAATCGGGGTCATCCCCGTAGGGGTCAGATAGGCCAAGCCCGGCAAGAATGCGAGTCTCGAGCCCCTCCATTTTTTCCGCTTCCTCGTCGTCCATGTGATCATAGCCGAAGAGATGCAGAAATCCATGCACCATCAGATGCGTGAGATGGTCGTCGAAGGACTTGCCGAGTTCGCCCGCCTCGCGGGTCAGCGTCTCCTCAGCGAAGATGATGTCGCCGAGCATCGGACCCGGCATTTTTCCCGGCGTTAGCGGAAAGGCGGGGAAAGACAGAACATTGGTCGGCTTGTCCTGGCTGCGCCATTCCGCATTGATGCCGCGGATGTCAGCGTCATTGGTGAAGACGAGAGAGACCTCGGGCGCACCGGTCTTCGGGAAAGGCTGCTTTTCCGTCTTGCGCAGATAGTCGGCGGCGGCACCGAGTACCCGCGCGCTCATGTCGGCAAGACGTTCTTCGGAGGGCCATTGGCCCTCCTCTATGGAAATCTGGATATCGAGTTCGCTCATGAGATTTCTTTTTTACGCAATTCCGAACGCAAAACCGCTTCACACTTTTGCTGGAATTGCTTGTCGACCGCTCAGCGGTCGGTCTGCTCGCTTTCGTCCTGCACGGCGGTCGTCGCCTCATAGGCCCGGACGATGCGGGCGACCATCGGGTGGCGCACCACATCGACATCCTTGAAGCGCACAACCGAGACGCCCTCGACGCCCTTGAGGATCTGCAGCGCCTCGACGAGGCCGGATTTCACGCCGCGCGGCAGGTCGACCTGGCTCGGGTCGCCGGTGACGATCATGCGGCCGTTCTCGCCGAGACGCGTCAGAAACATCTTCATCTGCATCGACGTCGTGTTCTGCGCCTCGTCGAGGATGACGGCGGCGTTGGCGAGCGTGCGGCCGCGCATGAAGGCAAGCGGGGCGATTTCGATGACGTTGGCGGCAATGGCGCGCTCGACCTTGTCGCCCGGCATCATGTCGTAGAGCGCGTCATAGAGCGGGCGCAGATAGGGATCGACCTTTTCCTTCATGTCGCCGGGCAGGAAGCCCAGACGCTCGCCGGCTTCGACGGCCGGGCGCGACAGGATGATGCGGTCGACCGCGCCGCGCTCCAAAAGCTGGGCGGCATAGGCGACGGCGAGATAGGTCTTGCCGGTGCCGGCCGGGCCGACGCCGAAGACCAGCTCGGAACGCTCCAGCGCGCGGATATAGGTATCCTGCGTCGGCGTGCGGGCGGCGATGGTCTTCTTGCGGGTGGAAATCTGCGACATGGAGAGCTTGGCCTTGCGCTCCATGGTCGGCAGCGAAAGCTGATCGTCGGCGGCAATCGCCATGCGGATCGCGCCCTCCACGTCCGACAGCTCGATCGAGCCGCCCTTCTGGAGGCGGTCATAGAGATAATCCAGCGCGCGGCGAGCCTGGTTGGTCGGCACCACGTCGCCGGAGATGGAAACGGAATTTCCGCGTGCCCGCGCATCGATGCCGAGGCGCTCTTCGAGCAGCTTCAGATGCTGATCGAACTGGCCGAAGAGCTCGCTTGCGTATCGATTGTTTTCGAACGTGAGCACGAATTGATTTACGTCGGTCTGGTTCTTCGACTGGCGCGGCGAGGACGTCATCAGTTCGTGTCCGTTCAAGCGGTCAAGCTCCTTGCGATCCGCCCGTCACCCGATCGCTTCCGCGAAGAGGCTGTTGGGCCCGGCATCGGTGATTCGTACCCGTATAATGTCACCGATTTCCGACGCTTTTGCATCAACATTCACAGGCTGAAGCCAGGGCGAGCGGCCGACGAGCTGGCCGGGCATGCGGCCGGGCTTTTCCAGAAGCAGGTCGATCTCCTTGCCGATGCAGCCGGCAGCGAATTCGCGCTGCTGGCGAAACAGCAAAGCCTGCAATCTTTCAAGGCGTTCGGCCTTCATATTCTCCGCCACATGACCCTCCATCTCTGCGCCCGGCGTGCCGGGGCGGATGGAATATTTGAAGGAAAATGCCTGTGCATAACCGACCGCCTCGATGAGGCGCATCGTGTCTTCGAAGTCCTGGTCGGTCTCGCCGGGAAAGCCGACGATGAAATCGCCCGAAATGGCGAGGTCCGGCTGGACGGCGCGGATGCGCGCGATCAGCGCGATATATTCGGCCGCCGTGTGGCGCCGGTTCATGGCCTTCAGGATGCGGTCGGAGCCGGACTGCACCGGCAGGTGCAGATAGGGCATCAGCTTGGGCAGGTCGCGATGTGCCGCGATCAGCCGGTCGTCCATGTCGCGCGGATGGCTCGTCGTATAGCGCAGGCGCGCAAGGCCTTCGATTTCCGCGAGGCGACAGAGGAGATCACCGAGGCTCCATTCGCTGCCATCGGGGCCGAGACCATGCCAGGCATTGACGTTCTGGCCGAGCAGCGTGATTTCGCGCACGCCGCCCTCGACGAGGCGTTCGGCCTCGGTGACGATCTGCGCAACGGGGCGGGAAACTTCCGAGCCACGCGTATAGGGCACCACGCAGAAGGTGCAGAACTTGTCGCAGCCTTCCTGCACGGTGAGGAAGGCGGTGACGCCGCGGGCGCGGGTCTTTGCCTTTTCCGGCGCGGGAAGATGCTCGAATTTGTCTTCGATCGCGTAATCCGTCTCGACGACGCGCTCGCCGCCCTTGGCGCGGCGCAGCGCGTCCGGCAGACGATGATAGGTCTGCGGGCCGATGACGAGATCGACGGCGGGTGCCCGACGCAGGATTTCCTTGCCCTCGGCCTGCGCGACGCAGCCTGTGACGCCGATCACCATATCGCGGCCGTCCTTTGCGCGCGCCTTCTTCATGTCGCGCAGTCGGCCAAGCTCGGAATAGACCTTTTCCGCCGCCTTCTCGCGGATATGACAGGTGTTGAGGAGAACGAGGTCGGCCTCTTCCAGTACGTCCGTCGCCTCATAGCCGTCCTTCGACAGCGCATCCGTCATGCGCTCGCTGTCATAGACGTTCATCTGGCAGCCGTAGGTCTTCACGAAGACTTTGCGGGTGTTCGGTGTGGCCGCGGGTGCCTCGGGCAATGTAAGGGACTGTTCGCTCATGGCCGCTTCCATAGTGGAAATATGCCGGAATTTGAAGCTCTATCTGCCGCGCAGCCGCGCGCCCAGCATGGCGCGGATGCGCGTCTCGACTTGGCGGCTCACCTGCTTGCGGTTGCTGGCCCGCGAATACTCCACCCGCTCGCCGAAATCGACGTCGACATCGACCGCCCCTTCGCGGATCACCCCCATGAGGTGGGGGCCGAGCTCGATATCCCCCGGCCAGGCGGCGAGCGGCCGGTGAAAGCGGCCCATCGCCATGCCGTGCACGCCGGTATAGGCGATGGAAACCGGCTGGATGAACACGACGCCATCGGGCGCATGCGGCACGGCGGAGGCGGCGGCGCCAAAAAGCGAGGTCTTGATCTCCATCAGCCGGTTGCCGTCGGAGGTCGTGCCCTCGGGGAAGAGAACGATGATCTCGCCGGCCGTCAGGCGCTCGGCGATCTCGTTCACCTGATCGCCCGTCGTCTGGCGCTGCTCGCGCTCGACGAAGATCGTCGCCTGCAGGCGGGCCAGCATGCCGAAGACCGGCCAGCCGCGCACCTCGGCCTTGGCGATATAGGCGACGTCGGCCACTGAGCCGAGCACCAGGATATCCTTCCAGGAGGCGTGGTTTGCCGCCAAGAGCAGTGGGCGCTTCGGCTCCGGCGTGCCATGCACGCGCACGCGCAGGCCCAGCACCCAGCAGGCGACACGATGCCAGAGGCGCGGCAGGCGGCGGCGGATTTTCAGGTCGAAGCGCAGGCCGATAAGCTGAACCGGCAACAGGAGGAGCGTGACCGCAAGAAGGACGATGGCGCCGAAAGCAATGCGCAGCCAGGTGATCAAGGCATCACCGGCGGGCGTTCACAAGGCGAAAGAATCCACCTCACTCGCCCTCCTTGAGCGGAATGCCGTAGAGTTCCAGCCGATGGCCGACGAGCTTGAAACCGTGCTCGCGCGCAATGCGCTCCTGCAGGGCCTCGATCTCAGGCGAATGGAACTCGATGACTTGCCCGTGTTTCAGGTCGATCAGATGATCGTGATGTTCGTCCGGCACCGTCTCGTAACGCGAGCGGCCATCGCGGAAATCGTGGCGCTCGATGATGCCCGCATCCTCGAAGAGTTTGACGGTGCGGTAGACGGTGGAGATGGAAATGCGCGAATCGACGGCCGACGAACGGCGATAGAGTTCTTCGACATCGGGATGATCGGCGGAGGATTCGAGCACGCGCGCGATCACCCGGCGCTGCTCGGTCATGCGCATGCCGCGCTCGACACAAAGCTCTTCCAGCGATTTTTCCGCGTCCGCCATCCCGTCTGCCCTTCTCTTGTCGCCCCCCGATAGGGGACTAGCGAAGATCGCGCCGCATGACAAGCGCCGCCGAGCGGCTGCCATCGGCGGCGGCATAATAGGCTTTGCGCTCGCCGGCCTTGAGGAAGCCGAGCTTGCCGTAGAGACCACGCGCGGCGTGGTTGACCTCGTCGACCTCGAGGAAAATGTCTTCGGCGCCGCGCATCTTCGCCTCGCGCAGTGCCGCCAGCATCAGCCGCCAGCCGAGGCCGGAGCGGCCGAAGCGCGGATCGACGCTGATCGTCAGGATTTCCGCCTCGCCCGCCGTGGCGCGGGCCAGAACGAAGCCGCCGGCGGTCCGGCCGAGCCCGCCCTGCTTCAGCGCCAGAAAGCCGAAAACCAGGTCCTGCGACAGCAGCGAATGGAATTCGCCGTCGTTCCACGGCTGAGGAAAACGCAACTGATGCAACGTCGCCGCGAGACCGGCATCGGCGGTCTCCAGCGGAAAGATCTCGAAGATGGGCTTGCGGGTGAAATAGTCGCTCAGGGACATGGCATCAGGCTCGGCGGATCGCGAAACCCGCCTGCGGCTTGGCATCGGGACCGCGCAGATAGAGCGGCTTCGGCAGATGGTTTTGTGGATCGAGGCGGGCGCCGAGGCGCGCGACGGTGGCAATGGAAACGCCGTCCGTCTCCGCAATCGCGCCCTCGCGCAGCAGGGCCGAAGCCGAACCGATAATATTCCCGTCATGCGCCAGCGCAATGGCGCGCGCCTCTTCGACACTGGCGATGGCCGGCGGCGTGGCTTCGCTGCCATCGGCCGCAAACGCCTGCCAGTAAACCTCGTCGCGCTTGGCATCGATGGCGACCAGCAGCGGACCCTGACGATCCGCAGCCAGCGCCGCAAGCGTGCTGACGCCAACGGCGGGGATGCCGAGCGCCAGTGCCAGGCCGCGCGCG
The DNA here is from genome assembly GCF_049199905.1 of Shinella sp. M27. Classification (NCBI taxonomy): domain Bacteria; kingdom Pseudomonadati; phylum Pseudomonadota; class Alphaproteobacteria; order Hyphomicrobiales; family Rhizobiaceae; genus Shinella; species Shinella sp. M27. The sequence continues at coordinate 145,131 of NZ_JBLZPK010000032.1, read as the reverse complement.
GCAGCGACGCCGACGCGGATGCCGGTGAAGGAGCCGGGGCCGATGGTGACGGCGATGCGATCGATTGTGGGAAGGTCGAGGCAGGCGGCGGCGAGCGCGCCGTCGACGAATTCCATCAGCCGCTCGGCATGGCCGCGGCCGATATCCGCGCCGGCAGCGCCGAGCACGACATCCCGATCAGAATCATAGAGGGCAGCCGAACAGCCGGTACTCGCCGTATCGATCGCAAGGACGATCATGCCGGGCACCTGCGATGCGTGGAAAGGGCCTTATGCGACGGCTTCAACTTCCTGCACTTCCGGTACGAAATGGCGAAGAAGGTTCTGTACGCCGTGCTTCAGCGTTGCCGTCGAGGACGGGCAGCCGGAGCAGGCACCCTTCATGTTGAGATAGACGACGCCGTCGCGGAACCCCTTGAAGGTGATGTCGCCGCCGTCCTGCGCCACGGCCGGGCGCACGCGCGTGTCGAGCAGTTCCTTGATGGTGGCGACGATGGTCTCGTCACCGGCTTCGAAGAACTCGCCCTCGTCCTCGTCGCTGCCACCGAGCGCGCCGCTGGCGAGGATCGGCTGGCCAGACATGAAGTGTTCCATAATGTTGCCGAGGATCGCCGGCTTCATGTGCTGCCAGTCGGCGCTATCCTTGGTGACAGTGATGAAATCATAGCCGAGGAACACGCCGGTGACGCCGGGAACGCCAAACAGGCGGGCCGCGAGCGGGGATGCGGCGCGCGCTTCCGTCTCGTCACGGAACTCGGCCGTGCCGGTTTCGAGCACCACCTTGCCGGGCAGGAACTTCAGGGTCGACGGGTTCGGCGTCGATTCGGTCTGGATGAACATGGTCGTCTCCGTCCGGCCAGGCGTCTCCGTCGGCCAAAATCTTAGAATGGTTCAAAAGAAGATAGGCGTTTTGCCGCCGCTCTTCAAGACCGCAGGGTCAGCTCAGCGCGTCCAGTTCCTCGTCGCTCAGCTGGTCCGGGATCACCGTGACGGGGATCGGGAAAGCCTGTGCTCGGCTGGCAAGCGAACTGACCAGCGGCCCCGGCCCTTCCTTGGCGGAGCCGGCGGCCAGAACGAGGATCGCGATGTCGCGGTCCTCCTCGATCAGGCCGTTGATCGCTTCCGAGGCGACGCCCTCGCGGATCACCGTTTCCGGCTCGATGCCGATGGCTTCGCGCAGCGCCTGCCCCGCCTTGGCGAGCACGGCTTCCGCTTCGTCGCGCGCTTCAGCCCGCATGATCTCCTCGACCCCCAGCCATTGCTGAAAATCGCCGTTGGCGATCACATAGAGCAGAACGACGGCGCCGTTGGAATTCTTCGCCCGCATTCCCGCATAGTGGACGGCGCGCTGGCATTCCGGCGTGTCGTCGATAACAGCCAGAAATTTCCGGCGGTGGCCTTCCATACGGGAAAGTCGTCGAGAAACCATACGGCCCCCTTCTCTCAAAGACGTTTCGAGGCGACCTTACTGCACAAAACCGATGATGTCGCGGACTTCCTTCATGGTTTTTTCAGCCCGCGCCCGTGCCCGTTCGCCGCCGTCCCGGAGGATCGCGTCGATATGGGTCGTGTCGTCCATCAGGCGGCGCATTTCGTCGGTGATCGGCGAGAGAACGTTGACCGAGAGATCGACCAGCGCCGGCTTGAAGGCCGAGAACTGCTGGCCGCCGAATTCCGAGAGCACCTCCGCCTTGGTCTTGTCCGACAGCGCGGCATAGATGCCGACGAGGTTTTCGGCTTCCGGACGGCCCTTCAGGCCTTCGACTTCGCTCGGCAACGCGTCCGGGTCAGTCTTGGCCTTGCGGATCTTCTTGGAGATCGTGTCGGCATCGTCGAGCAGGTTGATGCGCGAGAGATCGGACGCGTCCGACTTCGACATCTTCTTCGTGCCGTCGCGCAGCGACATGACGCGCGGCGCCGGGCCGCCGATCAGCGGCTCGACCATCGGGAAATAGGCATGAACCGGCTCTTCGCCGACGACGATATCGACGCCCGTGCCGGCATTGCGGATATGATTGCCGAAATCGATATTGAACTTCTGGGCGATGTCGCGGGTCAGTTCCAGATGCTGCTTCTGGTCGTCGCCGACGGGCACATGCGTCGCGCGATAGACGAGAATGTCCGCCGCCATCAGGCTCGGATAGGCGAGCAGGCCGAGCGAGACCTGCTCGGCATTCTTGCCGCCGGTCTTGTCCTTGAACTGGGTCATGCGCTCCATCCAGCCGATGCGCGCCACGCAGTTGAAGATCCAGGCGAGCTCGGAATGCTGCGGCACGGCGGACTGGTTGAAGACGATGTGCTTCTTCGGATCGATGCCCGAGGCGATGAAGGCCGCGGCGATCGAGCGGATCTGGTTGCGCATGTCCTCATGCACCAGCTGCGCGGTCAGCGCATGCAGATCGACGACGCAGTAGATGCAGTCGTTGTCGGCCTGCAAAGCCACGAACTTGCGGATCGCGCCGAGATAGTTGCCGAGGTGGAGATTGCCGGTCGGCTGGACGCCGGAGAAGACGAGAGGCTTGAATGCGCTCATGACGATGTTCCTTCAGGCGGGTGGAGGGCCTGCTTTCCTAAAACGATAGGACGCGCTTATGCACGCCGCCGGGGCGGCGATCAAGGGGCCTCAGGCCCGCGGCTCCAGAAGGTCCCAGCGATTGCCGAAAGCGTCTTCGAAGACTGCGACCTTGCCATAGGGTTCCGCACGCGGCGCCTCGAGGAAGTGTACGCCCGCGGCGGCAAAGCTTGCGTGGTCGCGGTCGAAATCGTCCGTATGCAGGAAGAAGCCGACGCGGCCGCCCATCTGGTTGCCGATCGCCTGCTGCTGGCGTTCATCGTCGGCGACAGCAAGCAGCAGGCCGCTTTCGCCGGCGCCTTTCGGACGCACCACGACCCAGCGCTTGTCGGCGTCCAGCGTGACATCCTCGACGAGATCGAAGCCGAGTTTTCCGCAATAGAAGGCGATGCCCGCATCGTAGTCGGGCACCAGCAGCGAGACGAGGGCGATGCGCTGTCTCATTCGGCCTCCGCCGGCGGCAGCTTGCCGCGGCCGCGCTTCAGGTTGCGCCTGAGCATGCCGAGATCGGCGCCGCCGATCAGGAAGGCGACGGAGAAATAGACCACCATGGCAAAGCCGATCAGCATGCCGAGTGCCGACAGCTGCTCGAAGAGCGTCGATGTCGGCGCCAGACGGTGCGCGAGATAGCCGGAGGCATATTCGAGCGAGACGGCCATGACGACCGTGGCGATCAAGAGCCGCCCGACACGCCAGGCGAGCGCCTTTTCCAGCGGCCAGTGACCACGGCGCACCAATGTCACGAAGAGCAGCAGCGCGGTGATCCAGCCTGAGACGGTTTCGGCGGTCGCAATGCCGCGCTCGTAAAACAGCGGGAAGAGCGAGACGGCGAGCACGCAATTGATGACCACCGACAGCATGGTGATGCGCATCGGCGTCTTGGTGTCCTCGCGGGCGAAGAAGCCGGGGTTCAGCGCCTTGATCATCACGAATCCGGGCAAGCCGAGACCGTAGATGGCAAGCGTTCCGGCGACGACGGAGGTGGTTTCCGGGCTGAACGCGCCACGCTCGTAAAGCACGCGCACGATTTCGTCGGAGATGACCCAGAGCGCGCCGGCGGCCGGCAGCGTCAGGAACAGCACGAATTCCATCGAGCGGTTCTGCAGGTTGCCGGCCTCGCGTTCGTGGCCGCCCTTCAGCGCGCGCGCCAGCTCCGGCAGGAGCACGACCCCGACGGCGATGCCGACGACGCCGAGCGGCAGCTGATAAACGCGGTCGGCATATTGCAGGGCGGAGATCGCGCCGTCCTTGGTGGAGGCGATCATCTGGCCGATCAGCTGGTTGATCTGGGTGATGCCGCCGGTGATCGCCGCCGGGAAGGCGAGCCAGAGCAGGCGCTTGACGTTCGGCGTCATGCGCGGGCGGCGAAAGCCGATCTTCATGCCGGCATGGCGCACGCCGGCATAGAGCACCGCCATCTGCAACAGGCCGGCGGCGAGCACGCCCCAGGAGAGATACCAGGCCACCTGAAGCGGCGACGCGCCCTCCCAGAGGCCATAGCCCAGCGCGCCGATCAGCACGACATTGAGAAAGACCGGCGCGACGGCGGCGGCGAAATAGTGGTGCAGCGAGTTCAACATGCCCGACAGCATCGCCGTCAGCGACATGCACATGAGATAGGGGAACATGACGACGGCGAGTTTCACCGTCACGTCGAATTTTTCCGCATCGTCCACGAAGCCCGGCGCGATGACCCAGGCGACGATGAGCGGCATGAGCAGCTCCATCGCGATGGTCAGCATCAGGAGAACCGAGAACAGGACGCCAAAAACCTCTTCGGAGAAGCGTTTCGCCCCGTCGAGACCGCCCGCCTCGATCTCCTTGGCGAAGAGCGGCACGAAGGCGGCGTTGAAGGCGCCCTCGGCAAAGAGACGGCGGAAGAGGTTGGGGAAGCGGAAGGCCGCATAGAAGGCATCGGCCATCGGGCCGGTGCCGAGGGCGGCCGCCATCAGGGTCTCGCGCGCAAAACCGAGCACGCGGCTGCCAAGCGTCGCGCCGCCCACCGTCGCGAATTTTTTCACCAGACTCATTGTTGTGCCTTGACCCTTTTCGGTGTGGCGGGAACCGGCGCGATCATGCCCGACGGCATGCGGTCGCGCAGCTCGTCCGCCTCGTCGGCCATCACGGCCTTCAGCCGGGCGACGATATTGGCCTGCCGGTTGTCGTTGGTGACCTTCTGCCCGACGAGGTCGGTGACGTAGAAGGTATCGATGACCTTCTCGCCGAAGGTGGTGATATGCGCCGAGGCGATGTCGAGCGAGAGATCGGAGAGCACGGCCGTGACCTCGGACAAGAGGCCCGGACGGTCGAGGCACTCGATCTCGATGACGGTGAACTTGTTCGACAGCGTGTTGGAGATCGTCACCGCCGGCGAGACGGTGAAGGTACGGCTGCGCTTGCGGCTTTTGGTGCGCGTCGCGATCACCTCCGGCAGGCGCTTGCGGCCCGACAGCACGTCCTCGATCATCCGCCCGATCGTGCCGCCGCGGCGCGTCTCGTCGGCGTCGTTGAGGAATTCGCGGTTGACGAGGATCGTGTCGAGCGCCCTTCCGTCCGAGGTCGTGAAGATTTGCGCGTCGACGATATTGGCGCCGGCCGCCGCACAGGCGCCGGCAATGACCGTCAGAAGGCGCGGATGGTCGGGCGACAGCACGGTGATTTCGGTGATGGCGTGGAAGGAATGCGTGCGCACCATGGTCGCCAGCGTGTGCCCCGCCTTGTCGGTCTCGCGGATGAAGGCCGCATGGCGCACCTGATCTTCCAGCGACACCGTCAGCAGGTAGGGATCGTAGTGCAGCTTCGTATAGGTCTTACGGTCCTTCTGGCTCCAGTCGGCCGGCAGTGTGTCCGACAGGATCTGCCGTGCCGCCTGAGCGCGCTCCTTGCGCGACAGCTCGGAGAAGCCGCCGGAGATCAAGAGTTCTGTTTCATAATAGAGGGTGCGCAGAAGCTGGCCCTTCCAGCCGTTCCACACGCCGGGACCGACGGCGCGGATGTCGCAGACGGTCAGCACCAAGAGCATCTTCAGCCGCTCCATCGACTGCACCTTCTCGGCGAAATCGACGATGGTCTTGCGGTCGTTGAGGTCGCGGGTCTGCGCGACCATCGACATGGTCAGATGTTCCTCGATCAGCCAGACGACGAGCTCCGTCTGCTTCGGGGTCAGGCCGAAGCGCGGGCAAAGCTTGCGGGCGACCCTGGCGCCGGCCTCAGAATGGTCCTCCGGCCGGCCCTTGGCGACATCGTGCAGCAGCACGGCGACGTAGAGCGGAATCTTGTCCTCGATCGAGGGCATCACCTGATAGCTCAGCGGATGCGCCTCTTTCTCACGGCCCTGGTCGATATTGGCGAGAACGCCGACGGACCGGATCAGGTGCTCGTCGACCGTGTAGTGATGATACATGTTGAACTGCATCATCGCGACGATCTTGCCGAATTCCGGAATGAACCTGCCGAGCACCCCGGCCTCGTTCATGCGGCGCAAGAGAAGGGCGGGATCGCGCGGCGAGGTGAGGATCGACAGGAAGAGGCGGTTCGCCTCATCGTTTTCCCGCACCGCGCCGTTGATCAGCCCGAGCGAGCGCGTGACCAGCTTCAGCGCATCCGGGTGGAATTCCAGGCCGTTGAGATCGGCGATATGGAAGAGCCTGATGATGTTGACCGGATCGCGCTTGAAGACATCGGGATCGGCGATCGTGATGCGGCCGCGATCCTCCAAAAAGTCCAGCGTTCCCGCAATCTTGCGCGTGCGACGGGTGAAGCGGCTGATGACGGCGGTGATGCCGGGCGCTTCCTTGGCCTGCTGGTCCTCCAGCGTCGCGCAGAAGATGCGCGTGAGGTCGCCGACATCCTTCGCCACGAGGAAATAGTGCTTCATGAAGCGTTCGACAGCCGAGAGGCCGGGATGCGGCTGGTAGCCGAGGCATTCGGCAATCTCGCGCTGGATGTCGAAGGACAGCCGCTCTTCCGCCTTGCCCGTCAGAAAATGCATGTGGCAGCGCACGGCCCAGAGGAAATCGTCCGCCTTCTGGAAGAGTTTGTATTCCTGCCGCGAGAGCACGCCGAGCTTCACCAGCTCGGCCGGGTCCTTGATGTGGTAGAAATATTTGGCGATCCAGAACAGCGTGTGCAGGTCGCGTAGACCGCCCTTGCCTTCCTTGACGTTCGGCTCGACGAGGTAACGCGTGTCGCCTGCCTTGCGGTGGCGCTCGTCGCGCTCGGCAAGTTTTGCCGCGATGAATTCCGGGCCGGTGCCGCGCACGATCTCGCGGTCGAAGCGCAGCGCCAGCTCCTCGAACAGCGAGGCGGAGCCGCCGATATAGCGCGCTTCGAGGATCGCCGTGCGGATCGTCATATCGCCCTTCGAGAGCGTGATGCATTCTTCCAGATTGCGCGTGGCGTGGCCGACCTTGAAGCCGAGATCCCACAGAATGTAGAGCATGAACTCGATGGCCGGCTCGCTCCAGGCGGCGGGCTTGGCCGGCAGCAGGAAGAGCAGGTCGATATCCGAACCCGGCGCCAGCGTGCCGCGGCCATAACCGCCGACGGCCGTCACCGTGATGCGGGTCGCAGGCGGCGCCTGGCCGGCGCTGAAGACGTGGTTCAGCGCGAAATCATGCAGCACGGAAATGAGTTGGTCCTGCAGCCAGGAAATGCGCGCGGCGCATTGCAGGCCGCTGCCATCCACGAAGAGCAGTTCGCGGGCGCGTTCGCGACCGGCTGCATTGACCTTCTTGAACTCCGCCAGAAGCGCACCGCGCATGCGGTCGCGATACTCGGCATTGGTGCTGGCGATGAATTCGCATTTGGCGCGCAGCGCCGGCACGTCGAGAAGGCCGGACTCGGCCGGTGCCAAGAGCTTGTGTTCCATCAGATGCCGGCCTGCTTCCCGTCCATCGCCCGTTCGGTTCGCATGCCTATAGACCCTTTCGGCACGCGAGGACAATGATTCTAGCCGCTACCGATTGCCAAGTTCTTTCTTCAGCGCATAGAGCGCGTCCAACGCCTCGCGCGGCGTCATGTCGTCGGGGTTGAGGTCCTTCACGAGCGTCTCGACCTTCGACGGGCCGGCATCGCGCTTCGCCTCCTCGCGGCGCACCGCAACCTGGAACAGCGGCAGATCGTCGATGAGCTGGCTTGCCGGGTTCTTGCGGTCGGCATCCTCGAGCTTGGCGAGCACATCCTTCGCCCGCGCCACGACCGAGGCCGGCAGGCCTGCAAGGCGTGCGACCTGAATACCGTAGGACCGGTCCGCCGCACCGGGACCGACCTCGTGCAGGAAGATCACGTCGCCATCCCACTCCTTGACGCGCATCGTGGCATTGGAAAGGCGGCCGAGCTTTTCGGACAAAACCGTCAGCTCGTGGAAATGCGTGGCGAAGAGGCCGCGGCAGCGATTGCCCTCATGCAGATGCTCGACGGAGGCCCAGGCGATGGAGAGACCGTCGAAGGTGGCGGTGCCGCGGCCGATCTCGTCGAGGATGACGAGCGAGCGCTCGGTCGCCTGGTTGAGGATCGCCGCCGTCTCGACCATTTCCACCATGAAGGTCGATCGGCCGCGCGCCAGATCGTCGGATGCGCCGACGCGTGAGAAGAGACGGTCGACGATGCCGATATGGGCGCTTTCGGCCGGCACATAGGAGCCCATCTGCGCCAGGATGGCGATGAGGGCGTTCTGGCGCAGGAAGGTCGACTTACCGCCCATGTTCGGGCCGGTGAGCAGCCAGATCGCGCCATGGCCTTTGCTATCCGTCGGCGACAGGTCGCAGGAATTGGCGACGAAGGCGGCGGCGTTCTGGCGGCGCAGCGCCTGCTCGACGACCGGATGGCGGCCGCCGACAATGGCAAACATCGTCGAATTGTCGACCACCGGGCGGCAATAGGCCTGTTCCTCGGCAAGCGCCGCCAGGCCGACCGAGACATCGACGACGCCGAGCGCGCGGGCGGCGGCCTTGATGGCTTCCGCCTCCGAAACGACGGCCTCGACCAGGCCGTCGAAGGCCGCAAGCTCGATTGCGAGCGCACGGTCGGCGGCGTTGGCGATCTTGGTTTCGAGTTCCGACAGCACCGTCGTCGTGAAGCGCATGGCGCCCGCCATGGTCTGGCGGTGGATGAACCGGGCCTTCGCCTCATCGCCATCCGTAAGCGCCGAGGCATTGCCGGCGGAGACCTCGATGAAATAGCCGAGCACGTTATTGTGCTTGATCTTCAGCGACTTGACGCCGGTCTCCTCGGCATATTGCAGCTGGAGGCCAGCGATGACTCGGCGGGACTGGTCGCGCAGCGCCCGAACCTCGTCCAGCTCCGCATCCGCCGCCGCGCGGATGAAGCCGCCGTCGCGCTTCAAAAGCGGCAGCTCGTCGGCCAGCATGAAGGACAGGCGGTGCGAGAGATCGATCGGCAGGGCGGCAATGGCCGTACGGGCGCCAGCAAGCTCGCCGTCGAGATTTTCGCCGCCCATCAACGCCGCGATCTCCGCAGAAGCTGAAAGACCTTGCAGGATCGCACCGAGATCGCGCGGACCGCCGCGGCCGAGCGCGATGCGCGACAAGGCACGCGGCATATCGGGCAGGCGCTTCAGCGCCCGGCGCAGGTCTTCGCTGAAGGAGGGGCGATCGGCCAGCGTCGAAATCGAATCGAGGCGGGCGTTGATCGCCTCCGGATCGGTCAGCGGCGACATCAGGCGCTCGGAGAGCAACCGCGCGCCGCCGCTCGTGACGGTGCGGTCGATGGCCTTCAGCAGCGTGCCGCTGCGCTCGCCCGACTGCGTGCGGACCAGTTCGAGATTGGCGCGGGTCGCGGGATCGATGAACAGCGTCGAGGCCGAGCTTTCACGCTCCGGCCGGCCGAGCGGCGGGCGTTCGGCGATCTGGGTTTTCTCGACATAGGCGATAGCCGCGGAAGCCGCCGCGAACTCGGCGCGTGAAAAGCTGCCGAAACCATCAAGCGTCGAGACGCCGAAATAGCGGGCGATGCGGCCTTCCGCCGTCGCGCTGTCGAACAGCACGGACGGCTGAGGCACGGCAACACGTCCCAGCACATCGAGCACGGGGCGGAATTCCGGATCGTAGAACAGCGTATCCGGCACGATCAGTTCACGCGGCTCGATACGCAGGATATCGGCGAGGAGCTGGCTTTGCGCGGTCTCCGACAGGCGGAAGATGCCGGTGGAGATATCGATCCAGGCGAGCGCCATCGACGGCTCGGCTCCGCCGCGGATGCGTGAGACGGCCATCAGATAGTTGGCGTCCGACGGCGACAGCAGCTTTTCCTCGGTCAGCGTGCCCGGCGTGACCAGGCGCACGACATCGCGGCGCACCACCGACTTGGAGCCGCGCTTCTTCGCCTCGGCCGGGTCTTCCACCTGCTCGCAGACGGCGACGCGGAAACCGACGGAAATCAGCCGCTGGAGATAATCGTCGGCCGCATGCACCGGCACGCCGCACATGGGAATGTCGAGACCCATATGCTGGCCGCGCTTGGTCAGCGTGATGCCGAGCGCACGCGAGGCATCCACCGCGTCTTGGAAGAACAGCTCGTAGAAATCCCCCATGCGGTAGAACAGCATGCTGTCGGGATTGGCCGCCTTGATCTCGATATACTGCTCCATCATCGGCGTCGCCGAGGCGCGGCTTTCGTCGCTGGCAAGCTCAGATGTCGAGAGGATATCGTTCGGGCGCACGATCTGATCGTTCACGGAGATTCTGTTTCTTCTAAAACGAGGGGTCTGTTCTTCCCAAAAAAGAGGTGTCACCCTAGCCACGCGGCGATATAGAAAACAACAGCTGTCCGCAGCTATGGGCTTATCGCCCACAAGAGTGTGAAGGGGGGACTATGCCGGGAACTGACAAAACCGATCGCCAGAGGGCAACCGTTACGGACAAGGAAGCACTGGACTTCCATTCGTCCGGCCGTCCCGGCAAGCTCGAGATCACGCCGACCAAGCCGATGGCCACGCAGCGCGACCTGTCGCTCGCCTATTCGCCCGGCGTCGCCGTGCCCGTCAAGGCCATCGCCGAAGACCCGGCAACCGCCTATGACTACACGACGCGCGGCAACATGGTCGCCGTCATCTCCAACGGCACCGCCATTCTCGGCCTCGGCAATCTCGGCGCGCTCGCCTCCAAGCCGGTCATGGAAGGCAAGTCGGTGCTCTTCAAGCGCTTCGCCGACGTCGATTCCATCGACCTGGAAGTCGACACGGAAAATGTCGACGAGTTCATCAACTGCGTGCGCTATCTCGGCCCCTCCTTCGGCGGCATCAACCTCGAGGACATCAAGGCGCCCGACTGTTTCATCATCGAGCAGCGCCTGCGTGAACTGATGGACATCCCGGTCTTCCACGACGACCAGCACGGCACCGCCATCATCGCCGCCGCCGGCCTGATCAACGCGCTGGCGCTGACCGGCCGTGACTTCAAGACGACCAAGCTCGTCTGCAACGGCGCCGGTGCTGCCGCCATCGCCTGCATCGAGCTCATCAAGTCGATGGGCTTTGCACCCGACAACGTCATTCTCTGCGACACCAAGGGCGTCATCTACCAGGGCCGTGAAGACGGCATGAACCAGTGGAAATCCGCCCACGCCGTCAAGACCGACCGCCGCTCGCTCGCCGAAGCCATGGTCGGCGCCGATGTCGTGTTCGGCCTCTCCGCCAAGGGCGCCTTCTCCGAAGAGATGATCCGCTCCATGGCGCCGCGCCCGATCATCTTCGCCATGGCCAATCCGGATCCGGAAATCACGCCGGAAGAGGTCGCCCGCATCCGTGACGACGCGATCGTCGCGACCGGCCGCTCGGACTATCCGAACCAGGTCAACAACGTGCTCGGCTTCCCCTACATTTTCCGCGGCGCGCTCGACGTTCGCGCCTCGACCATCAACGACGCGATGAAGATCGCCGCAGCCGAGGCCCTTGCCAAGCTCGCCAAGGAAGACGTGCCCGACGATGTCGCCGCCGCCTATCAGGGCGTGCGTCCACGCTTCGGCGCGCAGTACATCATCCCCGTGCCGTTCGATCCGCGTCTCATCTCGGCCATTCCGGTCGCCGTCGCCAAGGCGGCGATGGAGACGGGCGTCGCGCGCAAGGACATTACCGATCTCGACGCCTATGCCCGCGACCTGCGCGCCCGCCGCGACCCGATCGCCTCGACGCTGCAGCAGATTTATGCCCGCGTGCGCCGCCAGCCCAAGCGCGTGGTCTTCGCCGAGGGCGAAGAAGAGCAGATGATGCGCGCCGCCATATCCTATGTGAACGAGCAACTCGGCACCGCCATCCTGCTCGGCCGCGAGGAGCATATGCGCGAGACGGCCGAACGTGCCGGCATCGACCTCGATCGTCCCGGCATCGAGCTGGTCAACGCGCGCATTTCCAAGCGCAACAATGTCTATATCGACTATCTCTATGCCCGCCTGCAGCGGAAGGGTTTCCTCTACCGCGATGCCCAGCGTCTGATCCACAACGACCGCAATCACTTCGCGGCCTGCATGGTGGCGCTCGGCGATGCCGACGGCATGGTGACGGGCCTGACGCGCAACTATTCGACCGCACTCGAAGACGTGCGCCGCTGCATCGATGCCAAGCCGGGCCACCGGGTCATCGGCGCGTCGCTGGCGCTCTGCCGCGGCCGTGCCGTTCTGGTCGCCGATACCGCCGTGCATGACATGCCGTCCTCGGAAGAACTGGCCGACATCGCGGAGGAAGCCGCCGGCCTCGCCCGCCGTCTCGGCTATGAGCCGCGCGTCGCGATGCTCGCCTACTCGACCTTCGGCCATCCCTCGGGCGAGCGTTCGGAACGCGTGCGCGAAGCGGTCAAGATCCTCGACCGTCGTCGCGTCGATTTCGAATATGACGGCGAAATGGCGGCCGATGTTGCGCTCAATCCGCGCATCATGGAGCAGTATCCGTTCTGCCGCCTTTCCGGCCCCGGCAACGTGCTGGTCATGCCGGCATTCCACTCGGCCTCGATCGCGACCAAGATGCTGCAGGAACTCGGCGGCGCCATGGTCATCGGCCCGCTGCTCGTCGGCCTCGACAAGTCCGTGCAGATCGTCTCGATGGGCGCCAAGGACAGCGACATCGTCAACATGGCGACGCTTGCCGCCTACAATTCCGGCGTCTGACCCTCTACGTCGTACACGTTCCCTCAGGGCCTTGTCGCAGCCGCGGCAGGGCCCTGAAGCTTTTATACGTGCAAAAAACCGCCCGCCCCGGAGGCCGGGAACGGGCGGTCAAATCAAGCTATACTGACCTTGATGCAAAAGGATTAGCTGGCGAAACGACCCGCGTCCGCCCCGTAGTAGTTGAGGTAGCGGCCGGAGATCTTGCCGATCGGCAGCACGATCAGCACATCCGTCGTGTTGAAGCCGTGATCGACGACCGCACCGGTGCCGACGGTCGCGCCGAGGCGCAGATAGCCCTTGATGAGCGGCGGCATGGCAGAGAGCGCCTTGCGGGCATCGATACCTTCAGGCGGCACCAGATCCATGGTGCGGAAGAGTTCCGGGCGAGCCGAAACGCTCCACTCGTCCTTCGCCTGCACATTGTGATGCAGGAAGGACAGCGCCAGCGCATGCTCTTCCGGCACGATGCCGTGGAAGGAGGCGCAGCCGAACATCACGTCGATGCCGTGCTTCAGCGCATAGGCCCAGTTGCCCTGCCAGAGCAGCTCGACCGTGCGCTTCGTGCGATAGGCCGGCAGCACGCAGGAGCGGCCGAGCTCCATGAAGCGCTTTTCCGGATGCTGGGCGATCAGCGCGTCGACATCGAATTCCGACTGGGAATAGAAGCCGCCGGAGACCGCCGCAACATCCTGGCGCAGCAGGCGGTAGGTGCCGACGATCTGCTCTTCCGCGTCGCCCTCGATGGAGGTGTCGAGCACCAGCAGGTGATCGCAGACCATGTCCCAGGCGTCGATGTCGCGCTTGCGGCGCACGGCATCGGAGGACAGGCGGGCATTCATTTCCTCGGCGAACACGCGGTAGCGCACGGCCTGGGCGGCGTCGATCTCGGAGACCGAGCGGGCGATGCGGGTTTCCAGATTGCCGATGCGGCCGAGCACGTCCGTTCCCGAACGTCCCGCGACCGGGGCGGTCTTCTGGGCGATCTCCACCGGGGCGATGGTCTGGGCAAGGTCGAGCGTCATGGCAGTATACCCGTTGTCAGGAACTTCGTGGGGTTTAACCACGATTCTGCAACAAGATAATGACGCAAGTCCGGCTTGAGAAGATCAGACTGTCACAGAACGGCTAAGACGGGCGATTTCGGCAATCAGCCGCATCGGATCGGCGGGCTTTGCCAGCACGGCTTCAGCGCCGACGGCCAGCAGTTCCTCGGCCAGCCCCGCGCGGCTGTCGGCGGTGAGCACGATCACCGGCAGGCGGGCATTGCCATAGTCGCGCTGCACGATGCGGGCGATCATCTCCTTGCCGTCACCGCCGGGCATGCCGAGATCGGTGACGATGAGATCGGCCGCGAACGGCCCGGCATCGGTGGCGCCGGCAAGGGCGGAGACGAGGGCCGGATAATCCGGGACGTGGCGCACCTGATGACCCGCCCGCTCCAGCACCGAGCGCACCAGCATGGCATTCACCGGATCGTCTTCCGCAAGCAGGATGCGCGCGCCGGTCATAGGCGCCGGTGTCGGATCGGCCTCAAGCGGCAGGTCCTTGAGGATCGGCCTGTTATCGTTGATCGCGTCGCGCACCTCGATGCCCTTCATGCGGCCGCGCAGTACCTCGACGAGCGAACGCTCGCGCAACGGCCGGATCAGCCAGGAATCGTAGCCCTCGCCATTGCCGATGGCGCGGCCGGTGCGCTCTTCCGGATTGACGAGATAGATGCGGCGGGCGCGGCTGTCTTTGATGACGTTGAGGTCGGCGAGCTCGCGGCGGAAGGCGCCGGCAAGCCTGTTGTCGACGATGATGTCGGTCAGCGCCGCATTGCGGCCGGCAAGACCCTGCAAGAGATCGAAGGCTTCGTCGATGGAACTGGCGAGATGGCAGGTGCCGCCGAGCGCATCGATGGTGCGCACCAATGCCTTGGATGCCGGGCCGGCGGGAGCGAACAGGAAGACGAGGCTGCCCTTCAGCACGCCCTTGCGCGAGACACCGGGCATCTTCTTCGCATCGACGGGCATGCGGATGGTGAAGGTGGAGCCCTTGCCGGGCGTGCTTTCGAGCGTCAGCGCACCGCTGGCCTCGTTGAGGATGCGGGCCGAGATGGCAAGGCCAAGACCGGTGCCGCCGCTGCGCTGGGCCGCACTTCCGGTCTGCTCGAACTCCTCGAAAATACGCGCCTGTTCCTCGGCATTCATGCCGGGGCCGGTATCGGTGACGCGGATGACGACCGCACCGTGCTCCAGCGTGGTTTCCAGCGAAACGCCGCCGGTATGGGTGAATTTCACGGCATTGCCGACGACATTGTAGAGCACTTGGCGCAGGCGGGCCGCATCATAGGTCAGGAGGCCCGGCACATCGGGCGAGACGAACGAGCCGATCTCGATGCCCTTGTCATGGGCGCGGTGCGACAGCATTTCAACGACGCTTTCCAGCATCGGCCGCACCGGTTCTTCCGACGGGCGCAGCTGGAAGCGGCCCGCCTCGATGGTCGAGAAATCCAGCAGGTCGTCGACGAGCTGCACCAGCGCATGGCCGGACTGGCGGATGCCGGCCAGATAGTTCTTCTGCTCGGCCGTCAGGCGGGTCTGGCCGATCAGGTGCGACATGCCGAGAATGCCGGACAGAGGCGTACGGATTTCGTGGCTGACGGTGGCGAGCAGGCGCGACTTGGCGGCACTCGCCTCCTCGGCGCGCTGGCGGGCGCGTTCGCGCTCGCCTTCCGCACGGCGCTCTTCCGTCACATCGCGGGCGATGGAATGCACGACCAGATCGCCGGAGGCGGGATCGCGCACGGTGACGTCGTGCCAGGAATAGATGCGCTTTCCGGCGGGGCCGTTCACATCGACATCATAGCGATGGGCGATCGCCTGCGAGCGGAAGGAAAGACCGATGGCCTCGCAGGTCTTTCCTTCGATATCGGTGAGGCCGGTGAGGTCGGACAGCACGGCATTGGCACGAAGGATACGGCCGTCGAGCGCGCGCATCACGACGATGTCGCCGAGCACGTCATGAATGGCCGAAAGGATTTGCGAGGTCTCGCTGCGCTCCCAGGACTGGTCATGGTCCGTCTCGGCAGCGGCCGGGCGGCGGGTGCGATAAAGGAAAACGGCCCCCGCGATGCCGGAAAGGCCGAGTGCGATGGCAGCGATATAGAAGCCCGTCACCATGCCGGTCGCCAGAACGAGGGCCGCCGAAAGCAGGCCGACGCCGGCAATCACGCTGCGGATCGTCGCGTGGCTTTCCGGCTCCGGACGCGGCACGACGATATCGGCCTCGACGTCGAGGGAGACGGGCGCGTCCTCCGCGGAACGGGCGCGGGTGGAACGGCGCGGCGCTTCGGCAAATTCGGCCTGGAGCCGGTTCTGTAGCTTGACGGGTTCGCTCATAACGATCCGCTTATCACGCGGACCGTTCAAATCGGCTTCAGCAAGTCGTTAAAATCTTAGCGATCCCGGCGGCGCAGCAGAAGCAGCTCGTCGAGGATGACGAGGCCGGCGCCGATGGTGATGAAGCTGTCGGCGAGATTGAAAACGGCAAACGACCAGGTCTCGGTGTAGAACAGCACATAGTCGATGACATAGCCGAACAGCGCGCGGTCGATCAGGTTGCCGAAGGCACCGGCGATGATGAAGGCATAGCCCGCATGCGCAAGGCCGCGCTGCTTCGGCGTCTGGCGCCAGAGCCAGATGACGAAGCCGACGACGAAGAGCCGGAGCGTTACGATGAACCAGCCCTCCATGCCCGACAGCATGGAAAAGGCGACGCCGTAATTGTAGGTGCGGTAGAGCGCCAGCATCGGCACGACATGCACCGCTTCCTGGAAGGGCAGCCACATCTCGACGGCAAACTTCACGGCCTGGTCGAGAAGAAGCGCGAGCAGGATGAAGACGACGACCGGCAGCGGCCGCGACATCAGGGGAATGCGGTCGTTCATGCGCGCGCGTCCAGCGTTAGCAGATGGCGGCGCGCCTCGAAGAGCATGACGCCCGTGGCGATCGCGAGATTGAGCGAATCCGCCAGCCCCACCTGCGGGATGCGGGCGAGCGCATCGGCCTCGCGGGCGAGCTCTTCCGGCAGGCCGGACTGCTCGTTGCCCATCAGGAGCACGACGGGTTTCTTCCTGTAGTCGATAGTGCGGTAATCGACGGCGCCGGCGAGATGCGTCGCGACGACGGAGACGCCTGCACCCTTCTTCCATGAGAGGAAATCCGCCACGCTGGTCTTCACCAGCGGCACGGCGAAGACCGAGCCCATGGTGGCGCGCACGGTTTCCATCGAGAAGGGATCGGTGCTTTCGCCGACGAGGATGACGCCGCTCGCGCCCGCCGCATCGGCCGTGCGGATGATCGTGCCGAGATTGCCGGGATCGCGCACGCGGTCGAGCGCCACATAGGTCTCGCCGTTCTGAGGCTTGAGGTCGCGCAGGCTCGTCCAGCGCTGCGAAAAGATGCCGACGACCATCTGCGGATTGTCGCGCCTTGTGATCGAGGCGAGCACCTTCTCGCTCACCTCCAGCACCAGACCGCCGCGCGCCACCGTCTTCGTCGCGCATTGCACGACCTGCGGCTTGTCCTTGACGTTCTTGGCATAGACCAGCGTCTTGATCTCGAAGCCGAGTTCCAGTGCGTCGATGACGAGCTTCAGGCCTTCGGCCATGAAGCTCCTGGTCTCGTCGCGGTCCTTCTTGTTGGCGAGCGCCTTGATGTCCTTGACGATGGGGTTCGAAAGGCTCGTGACCTCCTTCACCTGACCGACGCGGCGGCTCCCGTGGTGTTCCTGGCTCATGCGCTGATCCATCGGCTGAAGAGGGAGGTGGAAAGCGCGCGGCCGGCTTCCTTGCCGTCCGTGCCGCTCTCGCGGATGACGAGCTCGCCCGATTCCACCGTGCCGCCGGCGCCGCGCATCGTCTCGCGCATCAATTCATGGATGGAATAGAAGCTCGCGCGGATCGAATAGGCCGTCAGCACGAGGCCGATCGCCTTGGGCGACAGGATCTCGCGGCAGATGTCGAGCATCAGCGGCAGGTGATCAAAGAGATGCCAGACCTCGCCGTTCGGTCCGCGGCCGAATTTCGGCGGGTCGGTGAGGATGATGTCGTATTTGCTGCCGCGGCGCTCCTCGCGCTGGATGAATTTCATCGCATCCTCGCAGATCCAGCGGATCGGCAGCTTGTCCATGCGGCCCAGCGTCTGGTTTTCGCGGGCCCAGCCGATCGCCTTTTTCGAGGCATCGACATGGGTGACTTCCGCACCGGCGGAAGCGGCGACGAGCGAGGCGACGCCGGTATAGCCGAAGAGGTTCAGCACCTTGACCGGCCGCCCCGCCGTCTCGACCTTCTCCTTCATCCAGCTCCAGTGGGCGAGCTGTTCGGGGAAGACGCCGACATGGCGGAAGGCGGTGAAGCGGCCGTGGAAATCGACGCCGAGCAGCTGCATCGGCCAGGTCTCGCCAAGGGCGGCCCTCGGGAACTTCCAGCGCCCCATGCCGTCCTCGTCCGTGTCGCCGGTGAAGAGTGCATCGGCCTTGTCCCAGATGCTGTCCGGCAGGCTGCGCTGCCAAAGCGCCTGGGCCTCGGGGCGCACGATGCGATAGGGACCGTATTGCTCCAGCTTCTCGCCGGCACCGCTGTCGATCAGACGATACTGGTCGGAGCCGGCGGTCTCCAGGATGACGGGCAGGCGTTCGGCTGGCTTTGCGCCCTCGCGGCGCATCAAAGGACGGGCTGGCAGCTCAGGGGCCGGGCGTGTCTCCTTGCTGGGAGCGGGCTTCGAGGCGGGCGTTTTGGCGGCCGGCGGTCTGTAGGCCTGCGCATTGGCAGGCGTACGGGCTTTCACGGGCGCGGCGGGGCCGCTCTTCGGCCGGCGGGGTCTGTCCTTCACGATGGTCGTCCGTCGTCGGTTGGATGGGGTGCCGGCAGCGCCGGAAAACAAGCGGCTCCCATACCATCCCTCCCCCACTTGGCAAAGCGCTTTCCGATTGCGATAAATTGAACCTCTGAGGGAGGATCGATCATGGACATGACCGGCGAAGAACGTATTGCCGCACCGCGCGACGCCGTATGGGCAGCACTCAACGACCCGGAGATCCTGAAAGCCTGTATTCCGGGCTGTCAGTCGCTGACGATGAAATCGCCGACGGAGCTGGAAGCGACCGTGAAGATCAAGATCGGCCCTGTTTCGGCAAGCTTCAGCGGCGAAGTGACGCTTTCCAACCTCAACCCGCCCGAGAGCTACACGATTTCAGGCGAGGGCAAGGGCGGCATTGCCGGTTTTGCCAAGGGCGGCGCGGATGTGCGGCTCACCGAAGATGGTGACGGCACGATCCTCGCCTATGACGTGAAGGCGCAGATCGGCGGCAAGCTCGCCCAGCTCGGCTCGCGCCTCATCGATTCCTCGTCGAAGAAACTCGCCACCCAGTTTTTCGCCGATTTTGGCGCGCGGCTGAACGGCGCGCCCTGACCTATTTCGCCGGGAGTACGGCCTGCGAGGCGATCGCCTCGGCGCGGGTGCGGTGCTTTTCGGCCTCCGTGTGCCACTTCATGGCTTCGACCGCCTCGACACGGGCACGCTTGCGGTGCTTGCCCTGGGCGAACCAGGTGGCGAGCGAGCCGACGACAAGGCCGAAGATCACGGCGAGGAAGAGATAGACGAAGAACGGTGCGGTCACCGACAGCACGCTGTCTTCCGGCCGGAAGGGATTGAGCGCCAGAGTCACGGCCTGGCGGTTCGCCACCGACAGCACGATCAGCACGATGGCGATCGGCAGAAGCACGAGGACGTTGACTATTCTCTTGATCATGGCGTCACCTGTCTGGCGCGAAGCCCTCAGTCGTCCTGGTCGGCCTGACCCGGATTGAGGCGCTCGCGCAGTTCCTTACCGGTCTTGAAGAAGGGAACCCACTTCTCCTCGACGAAGACCGCATCGCCCGTGCGCGGGTTGCGGCCGGAGCGCGATGGGCGGTTCTTGACGGAGAAGGCGCCGAAGCCGCGCAGCTCGACGCGGTTTCCACCCGCCAGCGCATCGGTGATCTCGTCGAGCACCGCGTTGACGATGTTCTCGACATCGCGGTGATAGAGGTGGGGATTGCGCGCGGCGACAATCTGAACCAGTTCCGACTTGATCACTTTATCCCCCTCAAAAATTCTTGTTTTTCAATCACGATCAACCTGCCAAACCGAGACCAGACCGTCAAGAAACAACTTTTCGCCGGTCAGCTTTTCGATCGTCGGTTGAAGGTCGAGCGGCAGGCCGAGGATGGAGCGAGCAAATTCGTGAATGCTGCCGGACAGGAAGGGGAAGCCCGACCGGCTCGGCGCGTCGTAGTCGACGAAGGGAAGGTCGGCGGCCACCTTGCGTCCGTCGAGATAGGCGCGGATCGCCTCCGGCCCGCCGAGCGTGTCGACCAGCTTGTTTTTCAGCGCCTGCCGGCCGGTAAAGATACTGCCGTCGGCCAGCCGCACCACCTCGGCGCGCGGCAGCTTACGGCGTTCGGCGACGAGATCGACGAACCAGTCGTAGCTGTCCATCACCATGGCGCGGATCATCGCCTTGGCGTCCTCGCTTGCCGGGTGGAAGGGCGAGGGCTCGGCCTTCAGCGGCGCGGATTTGATCTCTTCGAGGGATACCCCGATCTTGTCCATCAGGTCCTTCATCTGCGGATACTGGAAGAGCACGCCGATCGAACCGGTGATCGAGCTTTCACCGGCAATGATCGTGTCGCCGGCCGTCGCGATCATGTAGCCTGCGGAGGCGGCGAGCGTGCGCACATCGGAGACGACAGGCTTCTTTTCCGCCACCTTGCGCAGCGCCTTGTAGATGACCTCGCCGCCATAGGTCGTGCCGCCGGGCGAGGAGATCGTCACGACGAGCGCCTTCACGCGGTCGTTCCTGGCGATGCCGTCGAGCCGTTCGAGAAGCTCGGCATCGTCCTGGATGATGCCGGAAATCTTGACGCGGGCGATGTGATCGACCGCGCCCGTGTCCTTGCGGCCCCAGCTTACCGCAATAAAGATGCCGGCAAGCGCGATGACAACAGCCGCAATGCGCCAGAAGGTCAGCTTGCGGCGCAATTGCCGGCGGTCGGCGATGGTGGCGTGATCCATTCCCTGTCCTCAATATGCTGGCTTGATGTCAGCTGGGCCGCGAAACGTGGCTTGCCGAAAGCCCTATCGATATGGCATTCCCGGCGCAAATGGCAATTCGTCGCTGAAGTTTCTTGCACATCCATTGTTTGTTCAGGAATAATCGCCATATGGGCCCCGTTATGCATTGGGCCCGTCGCTTCCGCGAGTGAAGGCCGGACGGCTCGAACCAAGCAGGCAGAATGCTCAACAGCGTGGCAGAGGCACCGACAGGTGCACAGGGCATGAATGTTTCCGCCGAGGCGTATCGTCTCGCCAAGCGGCATTCTTCGCGCGTGCGCCTGTTGAAGGTGGCCCTGCCGGTCGCAGCCCTTGTCATCGGTGCCATCTTCGTCGCCGTCTCGATCGTGCGCACCTGGATTCCCGCCGACCTGCAAGTCGAAAGCGCCTCCATCGAGGACGGCAAGATCGTCATGCTCAATCCGGCCATCTCGGGCCGCAACGATGCGGGCATCAGCTATTCCATGAAGGCCGAACGGGCGCTGCAGGACATGAAGCAGCCCGACGTCATCACGCTTGAAAACATCAAGGCGAAAATGCCGGTCAACGAGACGACGGTTGCCGAAGTGGTGGCCGCAACAGGCATCTACGACCGCGGCAAAAACCTGCTCGACATGGTCGCGCCCTTCACCATCAATCTCAACACCGGTCTCGAAGCCGCCTTCCGCTCCGCCCATCTCGATATCAACGGCGGCAGCATGCAGACGACCGAGCCGGTTTCCATTCGTTCGCCGGAAGCATCCATTGTTGCGCAGTCGCTGCGAATGACGGATAAAGGCCGGACCGTCGTCTTTGAAGGTAAGGTCGTCGTCGACGTCGATCCCGCCGCCATCCGCAACCGAGAAAAGTAAGAGCGCCATGTTCGCCAGTCTCTCCGCCCCTGTCCGGGCAGCCAGCCTTTTCGTTCTTGCCGCCGGCCTCGCGCTCGTCTCGGTTCCTGCCGGTGCGCAGCAGACCACGAGCCGCATGAAGGGCATGCAGCTTTCGAACGATCAGCCGATCCAGATCCAGAGCGACAAGCTCGAGATTCAGGACCAGCAGAACAAGGCGGAATTCACCGGCAATGTGAAGGTCGTGCAGGGCACGACGACGCTGCAGGCCGGCAAGATGATCGTCTTCTACAAGTCGGGCGGCGGCTCGGTGGCCAGCGGCGATGCGGACATCGAAAAGATCGACGTGTCCGGCAAGGTCTACCTCAAGTCCGGCACGCAGGAAGCGACCGCCGATACCGGCACCTTCAACCTCGTCAACGAGACGCTGCTCTTGAAGGGCGACAAGGTGGTGCTGTCGGAAGGCAAGAACGTCTTCGTCGGCTGCCAGCTTGCCGTGACCATGCGCACCGGCGAGGCCAAGCTCGACGCCTGCGGCGGCCGCGTCATGATCCAGCTCGACCCGAAGTCGCGCAAGACGACGAACTGATAGCCATCCCGTGTCTTTGCCCCTCCTCTCCCGGCTGACGCGCCGCCCGAAAAAGGCCGCGCAGGACGCCCACCACACCGCTGATCTCTCGCGCTACGAGGGAACGCTCATCGCGCGCGGCCTGACCAAGACCTATCGCGACCGCCGCGTCGTCAACGGCGTGTCGCTCGTGGTGCGCCGGGGCGAGGCCGTCGGCCTGCTCGGCCCGAACGGTGCCGGCAAGACGACCTGTTTCTACATGATCACCGGCCTTGTGCCGGTCGACGAGGGTTCGATCGAGATCAACGGCAATGACGTGACGACGATGCCGATGTATCGGCGCGCCCGTCTCGGCGTCGGTTACCTGCCGCAGGAAGCCTCGATCTTTCGCGGCCTGACGGTCGAGGACAACATCCGCGCCGTGCTGGAAGTGCACGACAAGGACAAGGCGCGGCGCGAGCAGAAGCTCGACAGCCTGCTGGCCGAATTCTCGATCTCGCATCTGCGCAAGTCGGCAGCCATCGCGCTTTCGGGCGGCGAGCGCCGCCGTCTCGAAATCGCCCGCGCGCTGGCGACCGACCCGACCTTCATGCTGCTCGACGAACCCTTTGCCGGCGTCGATCCGATCTCGGTCGCCGATATCCAGGCGTTGGTGCGCCATCTCACCTCGCGCGGCATCGGCGTGCTGATCACCGACCACAATGTGCGCGAAACGCTCGGCCTGATCGACCGCGCCTATATCATCCATGCCGGCGAAGTGCTGACGCATGGCAGGGCGAACGACATCGTCAGCAATGCCGATGTGCGCCGCCTCTATCTCGGCGACAATTTCAGCCTCTGAGGCCGATCTTCACCATCCGCGCAGCCGGCGCTTGACCAAACCTCTCAAAAAAGCAATTTTTGGGCCAGTTGGATTTCAGCCGCCGGCCGTGATGGTTTTGCGCGGACTTTTCCAGGAGTAGCGCGTCCGCATGGCCCTCGCCGCAAGCCTTTTTCTGCGCCAAAGCCAGTCGCTGGTGATGACACCGCAGCTGATGCAGTCGATTCAGCTGCTCCAGATGACGCATGTCGAGCTTACCCAGTTCATCGAGCAGGAACTCGAGAAAAACCCGCTGCTCGAGATCGCCTCAAGCGAGGACGGCGTGCGCGAGCGCGGCGCCGACGATTATTCCGGCGGCAGCGACGAGCATCCTCATGCCGAAAACCTAGGCAGCGACGAAGGCTTCCAGCCTGATCTCTATGACAGCGCCACGGCGGGAGGCGCCGACAGCGCGCCGGAGGCCTTCGACGGTGGCCTCGACAATGTCTTCCCCGACGATGCCGGCCCGCGCGGTGCGGATGCGCCGGAACTGCTCGGCCAGTGGAAATCCATGCCCGGCGGCGGCGAGGATGGGGAGGCCTACGACCTCGACGACTTCGTGGCGAGCCGCAAGACGCTCGCCGACGTGCTCAACGAGCAGATCCCCTTCGTGCTCCCCGCCCCGATCGACCGGCTGATCGCCCAGCATCTCGTCGACCAGCTCGACGAGGCCGGCTACCTCCAGGGCAGCACCGCCGAGACGGCGCTGAGGCTCGGCAAGCCCGTGGCCGAGATCGAGCGCGTGCTGGCCCGCCTGCAGGAACTCGACCCGCCCGGCGTCTTTGCCCGCTCGCTCAGCGAATGCCTCGCCATCCAGCTGAAGGCGCGCGATCGGCTCGACCCGGCCATGGCCATGCTCGTCGACAATCTCGAACTGCTCGCCCGGCGCGATTTCGCCACACTGAAGAAGCTCTGCGGCGTCGGCGAGGAGGATCTTCTCGACATGCTCGCGGAAATCCGCAAGCTCGACCCCAAGCCCGGCACGCGCTACGAGACGAGCGCTTCGGAAGCTGTGATGCCCGATATCGTGGTGCGTGCGGCGCCCGACGGCAGCTGGCAGGTGGAGCTCAATCCCGACACGCTGCCACGCGTCCTGGTCAATCGCGACTACCATGCCAGCGTCTCGCGCCACACGGGCCGCAACAGCCAGGATTACACATTCCTCAAC
Organism: Shinella sp. M27; assembly: GCF_049199905.1. Classification (NCBI taxonomy): domain Bacteria; kingdom Pseudomonadati; phylum Pseudomonadota; class Alphaproteobacteria; order Hyphomicrobiales; family Rhizobiaceae; genus Shinella; species Shinella sp. M27. The sequence goes on along the minus strand of NZ_JBLZPK010000032.1, from coordinate 120,878 downwards.
GAATGCCTGCAAACAGCCAACTGGCTGACGCGCAGCCTCGACCAGCGCGCCCGCACCATCATGAAGGTGGCGAGCGAGATCGTGCGCCAGCAGGATGCTTTCCTGATGCATGGCGTCGATCACCTGCGGCCGCTGAACCTGAAAACGGTCGCCGAGGCGATCAAGATGCATGAATCGACGGTGAGCCGCGTCACCTCGAACAAATACATGCTGACGCCGCGCGGCCTGTTCGAACTCAAATATTTCTTCACCGTCTCGATCGGCTCGGCGGAGGGCGGTGATTCCCATTCCGCCGAGAGCGTACGCCACCGCATCCGCACAATGATAACGCAGGAATTGCCGGACGCGGTTCTCTCCGACGACGACATCGTCGACATCCTCCGCAAGGGCGGTGTGGAGCTTGCCCGCCGCACGGTCGCAAAATATCGCGAGGCGATGAACATTCCCTCCTCCGTGCAGCGCCGGCGCGAAAAGCGGGCGCTTGCCAGGGCCGCCGCGTCCTGACGAAAACGCTGGAAAACCGGCACTTCCGGTTGACGGACGTTAACAATGGCTGAATCCGCCAATTGACTTCGCAAACGGGAAGGGCTAATGCGCGCCCCAATTCCGAAGGGAAGAAATACCGGACTTCCAAACATATCCCCGGTTTTCTCTAGCGTGCGGTGCAGCATAGAGCGCATGCGTGAAAAGCTTGGAACACAGATGAGGTTGGAATAGACTGGTGCGCGCAAATCATGAAAGAGAGGTAGCCTCCATGAGTGTGCGTGTGTCCGGTAAACATATGGAAATCGGTGACAGCTTCCGCCAACGCATTGAAGAGCAGGTGGAAGAGGCCGTAACCAAATATTTTGACGGAGGATATTCGAGCCAGGTCACCGTGGAAAAAGCGGGATCGCGGTATAGTGCCGACTGCAAGGTCCATCTCGATACAGGGATGGCGTTGCAAGCCAATGGCGAAGCAAATGATCCCCTCGTGGCCTTCCAATCGGCCTCGGAACGGATCGAGAAGCGCCTGCGTCGGTACAAGCGCAAACTCAAGGCCCACCACAATGGCAACGGTCACGACGCCTTTGCAGAAGTGGCCTACACGGTGATGGATTCGGTCCCCGACGAAGACGACGAGCTTCCCGAGGACTATGCACCGACCATCGTTGCGGAAAGCACGAAGAAACTGCGGACCATGTCCGTCGCAGGCGCCGTCATGGCGCTCGACATGACGGACGATCCGGTTCTTCTGTTCCGCAGCGCCGGGT